>NZ_BAABWW010000002.1:0-531544 GCF_040362795.1 Thalassotalea sp. SU-HH00458 | reverse complement strand
TCGGTTAGGGCTTTTTTGTATCTATTGTATATGGAACTGGCCTACTGATGAATCAGTCGCTAAGCAGGTTTGGCAGTTCGACTCCGGCAGTCGGCACCATTCCTTATTTGGAGAAAAGCAGCCCTAACTTCGGTTAGGGCTTTTTTGTATCTATTGTATTGGAACTGGCCTACTGATGAATCAGTAGCTAAGCAGGTTTGGCAGTTCGACTCCGGCAGTCGGCACCATTCCTTATTTGGAGAAAAGCAGCCCTAACTTCGGTTAGGGCTTTTTTGTATCTATTGTATATGGAACTGGCCTACTGATGAATCAGTAGCTAAGCAGGTTTGGCAGTTCGACTCCGGCAGTCGGCACCATTTTCCCCTGCTTAATTCGGCATATTTCGTTTGAGTTTTTTAGCTATTATATTAAATAATAGTTATCGATATTTTGTGTAAAATCGCATAAAAATAGGAGTTTTAGGTGTATGATAGTGCCCTTAATCATCAGTTCTTGTTTAATCTATTCTCAAGAGAAATAAATACATTACTTAAAAAATATATGTTTCCCTTTTTATCTAGCAACTTACTCGATAGAATCACCTCCTTTTTAAAAGGGGACATAGTCGTGTTTACTCGAGTTCATTGTATTTTTTTCCTTATTTTTTTCAGTTCGCTTTCACAGGCTAAGCCACTTGTTGAGGTAAATAATGAATTTTCAGCGCATGTCGCTCAACAACTCCAAAAATATAGTATTCCGGGTGCAGCTTATGTCATTGTAAAAAACAACAAAATTATAGCCCTAGAAACATTTGGTTATATTGACAAAGAAAAATCTCAACCTATTGATAAAAACACTATATTTCGTTTAGCGTCGGTTTCAAAGACCTTTGCGTCAACGATTACAACGATGCTAGCACAAGAGCAAGTAATCAATTTATCCGATCCTATTACTAAATATGTTCCACATTTTTCATTAGCAAAAAAAGGGGCTGCAGAAAAAATTCAACTTAAACATTTATTAAGTCATTCAAGTGGATTGATGCCAAATGCTTATGACAACTTACTCCACGAAAACTGGAGTATGGATAAAATTATTGGTCGTTTTAATCGAATAGCCCCTATTTGCCAGCCTGAGAAGTGTTATGGGTATCAAAATATACTTTATGGATTGTTACAACCTGCTATTGAAACGAGTCAAAATAAAAGCTACTCAACGTTACTGGAAGAAAGAATTTTTAAACCGCTTAAAATGAATGATAGTTCTGTAGGTATTGAAGAGTTCAGTCAACAACAAAACTCAGCTAAACCTCACGTACTCAGAAAAACTACCTTATCCAAGCATAAAGATAAACATGGCAAAAAATTAAAGACTTATACTTGGCGTAAAGTTAATGTCGAACCTGATTTTTATAACGTTGCTCCTGCGGCGGGCGTTAATTCGAGCATTTCTGATTTAGCTCAATGGTTAATTGCAAATTTAGGACATAACCCAAAAGTTATATCAGAGAAACTTATCAAAGAAGTCACAACTCCACGAGTCAAAACCAAAAGAGATTTACGAAGAAGATTTTGGCGTGAACATTTAACTGATGCGCATTATGGTTATGGTTGGCGAATATATCAATTAGCCAACACTGAATTAATATATCACTCGGGTTGGGTAGAAGGTTTTAGAGCGGATATAGGTTACTCACCAAATTCAGGTATTGGTTTTGCAATACTTTTTAATGCAGAGTCTAATGCCATTAATCAAATTTCTAGTCATTTTTGGTCTCAAACTCATAGGCAATTAAGCTCAACAAAAAGCATAGCCAGTTTGTGATCAGTCACTGAGTTGGTTTGACCGTTTAAATCTCAAATAGATTCTGCTCAGCACCTAGCTTCAATTTTGGTTGATGCTTTTAGTTTCAGCGCTTATCTTTGGGGAAAGCTATTTAGGCGAAATGGGCGAAAAAACGTTAACAGCAATAGCTGCATTTATTATTGCCATTGCACACATTAAAAATTATCAGCTCTGCAATAAAATTAACGTTTGCCCATGTGGGAAATAACACTGTATTTTACAATTAATTAACAAGTTTTTCTTTTGTTTTAATTTCGGACTTAATTAGTGAGAAAAAGTGACTTTAGCAATATAACTAATAGCATTCAATCAAACACTATCTCAATACCTAACAAACGTGTTGCCTGCAAAGAAGAGTCAATCGACTGCCCGTACTTTATTAACTGCAATTTCACTAACTAAGGGATAAAAAAAACAAAAACAGGGGTTTATCCTGATACCTTTCCTAGCTAGTTTTAGGGACAGTGACTGAGTCAACTATTTTTTATAGGAAGTATCATGAACAAAAAATTACTAGCGATTACTATCTCAGCACTTACAGCTTTTAACGCAAATGCCGATGCCATTTTAGGTTCAAAATTACAAAACATTTTGCCAACCCTCACTGGCCAAACGAAAGTCATAGTCTCCACTTACGATCGTGAAGAAATGGAACATGTCATGGCAACACTAAATGTTCCCTACTTATCATTAACCACATTACCAATGGCTGGTGCTTCGTTATCAAAAGCACAAATCCAACAACTTTCAGCCGATGCACGAGTAAAAAGTATCTATTATGATGCGGCACTTGAATATTACAATTACACTTCAGGTGAAGTTACTGAAGGGCATTATATCCATGATATGGAGGGAGTTACAGGCGCAGGTACAACTATTGCGGTGCTTGATTCGGGAGTTGATGCTACACATCCAGATTTAAAGTTGGGCGAAAAAACAATTCAAAACGTAAAAATAGCGGGCGATTTAGATCTTGCTGGTGGAATGAATTTATTTTTAGAAGCCCAACCAAACACAGACACCAGCTCAGGTCATGGTACACACGTAGGTGGTACTGTAGCTGGCTCAGGTGAAGCATCACGCAATGATGAAAGGCGTGCTTTTTATCATGATGGTATTGCCCCTGGTGCTAAACTTGTCGGGTTAGGTGCCGGCGAAGCAATTTCTATACTTTACTCTTTAGCTGGTTTTGACTATGCCATTGCTAATAGCGATCGTTATAGCATTGACGTTATCACCAATAGTTGGGGAGGTGGCGATGGCAATAATTTTGATCCCAACAACCCTATCAACCAAGCGTCGTATACTGCTTATAAAAAAGGTATTGTTGTAACATTTGCCGCGTCAAATAGCGGGCCTGATGACAACACCTTAAATCAATATGCCATCGCACCTTGGGTTATTAATGTGGCTGCAGGCACACCAAGTAAAGGCCTTGCAGATTTTTCAAGTCGAGGCGTTGCGGGTGATTGGATTAAAACACCTGACATTACCGCACCTGGCAGTGGCATAGTATCAACACGTGCAGTAAATACCCCTTTACCAGCACTAGGACCAATCATTGATCCAGCACATCCTGAGTACCATGTTTATTATGCCTCAATGAGCGGAACGTCAATGGCAACCCCCTTTGTTGCTGGTGTTGTTGGCTTACTGTTGGAAGTCAACCCAGATTTATCACCGGATCAAATAGAAAGCATTTTAAAGCAAACTGCTGATGCTATGCCTGACTATCAAGTACATCAAGTTGGTGCTGGTTATATCAATGTTAAGAATGCCGTTGAACTGGCCAGAAATACTGTTGGCGAACGAAATGACTTCATGAACGGCGATACTGACTGGTCGAGTCAAGGTGAGTGGTTAGCCACTAGCGAAGATTCAAATGAAATCAATTACTTGAGTAAATGGAAATCCGTTGAAAGTGAGCTAAGTGATGATAATTCATTTAAGAAGTCTAAAAGTAAAAAATCCGAAGCTTCTTTTAGCTTTATCGGGGATAGTATCAAAATAAACTATCTTTCTTCGCGTATAAATGGTCATGCAGAAGTGTTTGTCGACGGAAAAAGTAAAGGCATGATTGATTATTATTCACCAACCAAAGCAGTGAATACTTTTGCCATACGAGATTTAGACCCGAATCAGGTGCATTCCGTTACGTTAAAACATGTAAACGGTAGGATTACTTTTGACGGTGTTGAACTTGACGGTCAATTAGTTGCTGCGAATACAAGTATTGAAAACCTTGAATCGCAAATTTCAGGCACGATGGGACCTTCGGCAGAAAACGTTCAAGTGAATGATCACCTTATTGACGTTTTGGACAACACTTCTTTGGTGAATGCCGTTTTAAGTTGGTCGGGTGCTGCTGATTTAGACTTTGAACTTGTCGGTCCTAATGGTGATGTGGTTGCAAACAGTGCTTCTTTAGAGAATCCGGAAGAAATTAGTTTTCGTCCATCATCTGCTGGTACCTACTTTTTAAGAGTAAAAGGTTACATAAGTATAACAACTGACTACACTATTGACCTTACCATGTCGAATATGTACGAAAATTAATATCCGTTGGTATTACTATTAAACGGCACATCATGTGCCGTTTTTTTATACTTGTTATTCTCTCTATTTATTACTTACCTTATTTATTACTCTCTAAATTTTTTCTAACGTGTGATCCCGCGATAAGAAAAAAGGCTCCGCTATTTCATCGTTATATCTATTATAATAGTTAATAAAATTGGCCTTCAAAAGACATTACCATAAGCTATTTAAGACCAGTAACTCGAATATTTGACTTCAAATGTGTAAGCGTAAAACAAGCGAGAATGATTCACGCAGTAAATAACACTGATCCGACCCTGTCCCCTAAAAACTACCAGTACAATTTAGACAGCTACCTACCTTCATATAATGTCAAAAATAACTGGATTAAATACCAAAAAGTAACGAGTTGAGAAGCACTGAGGCAAGATTAAAGCTAATCAGGACTCTTTGACGTCATACAGACTGTATTAAAACAGCAAAAATAATAATCAGCCCGTTATCGCGATAGTAATGCGCTACTCAACATGGCTTTTTTGGCAATCAGAACCACTACTGGCAGCCATGTATCTAAATAATTCTATTACTTAATGCTTATTTAAAATGAATCAAAGCTATGGAAAGACTAAGAAAAGGTAATTCATTGAATGGCTTCAAACAGTTGACGAAAGCCATTTTAATTGAACATTGAAAAAAAGCCCACTAAAAAATTAGTGGGCAAAGTTCATTGTGGGGAGATTTTAGGGTGACTTATTTATTCTTGGTAGTTATTAAAAAATCGTGAAATAGCAACGGCATAATCTGCGCGGCTAATGGCATTGTTACCTTCAAAACGAGCTGTAATTGTTGGCTCTAGTTCGTAAGCGGATTGCTGAATATCAAAATACGCATTTAAAATACCTAAATCCAACGCTAGTTGTACATAGCCTTTAAGTTCGTTAGGAATACTGTACTGATCATCAATTACGATGCGTTGATCTTGGAATATAGCCGTAATTTCACCAGAAAAACTCTCTGCGGTGTCTTGTAATGCCAACGATTGCACCAATGAGTATGCTAAATCATTTCGACTGACAGAGCCTAAAGGATTAAAAAATGTAGGCTCACTTTTCATTACCGGAGCTGATTGTTGCACCCGATCTCGTAACGCACCACCTTGCTCTTTTACAGCATTTACTGCGGCTAAGTAATGATCGTTTACATCAGTAAATGACTTGTTAGCTGCTTGATGTGATTGACGAATACCTGCACCTAAAGTTAAAAAGTCAGCTAATGCTTGTCTTGTTAATAATTGATCAGGTTTAAACCCTATGGTTGTTGCATCAACAAGTTCTTCACTAACTGCATATTCGATATATGGTTTAGCAGGGTGATTGACGACGTCATCAAGCCCAACATAACCATCTGTTTTAATCAACTTTATGAACACTGGAATATCACCAGGTACTGCATATCCGTTGGTTGCGCCAATAGGATCAACATCTACCCCTGAAATCCCCCCTATGCCATGTGCTTTTAATAGCCAATCACCCGCTTCGGCTGGTGCGGTAACTGCAATATTTTGGCCTAAAACAGGTAAGGCAATACTAGAGCTGTATCGCTTACCAGACGGACTTGTTAACGATAAACCTACGGTATTCTCTGATATATTAGCACGCACCATCATCATCGATGCTTCACTATTCACAGGTACAATAATGCCATTGTTTTCACCTACGGGAGAAAATGGCACCGAATCTTGATATTCAGCTTGAACTGATGTTTGTGCATAACTATTAAATTCACGATCTTGTTTAACCGTTTGGCCAAAAGCTAATTCAGAGTTTGCCACTGACTTAACTGCAGCATAAGCATTAACGTAACCTGCACCAACTTCCCAAGATTCTCTACCAGGCATATTTGTCGCTGTTGCCTGCAAAATGTGTTTTACTTCACGCCAAGTCAAGTTAGGATTGGCTTCTAACATTAAAGCAACAATCCCCGAAACATGAGGCGTGGCCATTGATGTTCCACTCATTGAAGTATAGTAAGGCACATGATTCGCATCCATGATCTCACTGTCATCTGCAATACTTAAAGCACTTAAACTTGATAATGATGCACGCGTAGATATAACATCAACCCCCGGTGCTGTAATTGTTGGTCGGTCTTGCCAATAAAATGATTCACCCTCTACAACAACCGTTCCTCCTTTTCCTTTTACGCCTCGCGAACTAAAATCAGCTAACTTACCTGTTTTATCGCCCGCAGCTACTGTGATCACCCATGGCGCTTTTTTGAAATTCCCGGTAATGGTAGCTTCACCGCTACCTGAATTTCCTGCTGAAAAGACCACAATTACGCCTCGATCTGACAAAGCTTTAGTTGCAATATTTGTTGGATGATCAGGATTAAAATCAGTACCTGTATCACTGGTACTGCCAAATGAATTGGAAATAACACGTATGTTATAGTCATACTGATGCGTTAAAGCATAATCAAATCCACCGATAGTATCGAGAATGAATAGCCCTGCGCCTGAGCCATATCCAACTATTTTCGCTCCAGGTGCTACACCTTGATATTTGCCACTTGACATAGCACCGTTGCCACCAATGATGCCTGCAACGTGAGATCCATGCCCCCCTGCAATATCAGTATTTGCCGTATCTTCTTGATAAGTGATAGGTAAAATATCAGATAATGAATGTAGGTTTGTTTGAGCAAGTACATTTTGTACAACATGATTTGGATATTTAATGTCGCTGTGAGTGCCATCGACACCAGAATCATTGACGACCACTCCGATACCACGACCTGAATATGGCACCCCCATGTTACGCATCGAGGCATCATCACGTAATCTGTTTACACCAGTTATTTCAGTAGAACTTTCATTTTCAAGTGTCAATGGCGCGTTGTACCATATTGAACGGACATTCTCAGCCCCATAAATCTCATCTATTTGAGCTTTCGTTGCTGTAATGCCAACAATAGGTAACTGTTTAAAACTGACACCACCAACGATACCTGCTGACTCAAGTATTTGTAGTTGTTCTGCGCCAATCGCTCCGCTACCATTAAATGTTACAATAACTTCAAACACTTCATGTGCCTGCGCGTTAGTTAAAATCCTTGTAAGTTCTGGTCCTTGAGATTTAGCATTTGCATGCATAGTCATCACGCTTAAACCCGCGCCGAGTAGACCTGCAAGTAATACTTTATACTTTAGTTTTATTTTTCGCATTAGATGTTACCTTATTTGTATTTAACATCATGAGCATGTCAAACAATAAGGAGGATAGAAATCAGGGAAATCCCCCAGAAGAGATAAAATAAATCACCTGAATATCAGAAAAATAAGCTCTGCTGACTTCAACACCATGTTAATTAATACAATCGATTGCGAATAAATATGCTTATTAGAGAAGGCTCAACAGGTCGAGCTATTGGTTTAAGCCGAGTGACAAACCGGCAATACTTTATGGCTGTATAAAGGCACAAACATTAAAAATCAAACTTATATCAAGAGGTGGTTTTTCGCTGCATATCGGACAAGTTCAGCAGCATTTGCAACCGCGAGCTTTTCCAACACTTTTCCTCGATGATTTTCTGCTGTTTTTACGCTGATATCGAGGGCTCTGGCAATGTCTTTCGTAGTTTTCCCTTCAATAATTAAATGGAAGACTTCGCGCTCTCGGCTTGTAAGGTTTTTGTATGGATCTTGCCAAGTTTGAGTAGGTTGACTGTATTGAGACGCCAACACACTAGCTGCATATTGGCTAAAATAAGTTTTTCCTGAAGCAAGTGCTTTCACCGCATCAATGAGCTCATCGCTGGCGCTATCTTTTAGCAAATACCCAGAAGCCCCAGCTTTAACCATATGAATAACATATTCTTGTTCTTCATGCATAGTTAAAACAAGGACTTTCGCTTCAGGTAAGTGTTCATGCAGTCGCTTTACCGCTTCCATACCGTTCATTTCAGGCATACTGATGTCAATTACGATCACTGTTGGCTTGAGTGCTAACGCCTGATTAACCGCTTGAACACCATCGGCTGCTTCGGCGACAACATTTATCTCTTCATCTCGACTCAGTAAACTCACCAAACCTTGACGCAAAATGGTATGGTCATCGGCTATCAATACATTGATCAAGTTGCCTCCTTACCTGTAACTAAAACTTTAATTTCGCACCCTAATGACGGCTGCGTCGCGATAGTTAAATGCCCACCAAACGCAGCAACTCGGTCTTTCATCGCACTTAAGCCAAAGCCTGTGTCGGCAGTCTTATTTGTGATGTCCATTCCGATGCCATTATCTTTCACTTTTATCATAAAAAACCCTTGAGTCGCGATAAGATTAACAGAGATTAATTCAGCATTGGCGTGTTTGATCGCATTCGTTAACGCTTCTTGTATCACTCGAAAGGCCAATGTTTGCATATCAGCATCTAAGGTATAATTTACTTGGTGATGCAAATCAATGGTTAACGATTCTGGCTCAGCCATTATTCTTACTAACCATTCAAGTGCGGGTATTAATCCTAAGTCGTCTAATATTCTCGGTCGCATTAATCGGGAAAGTGTCCGGGTATCCGCTAATGCTTGTCTCGCTAATTCAATACTAGTGGTAAGATCATTCCCTTCATTATTTTTCTGCGTTTGCTGTAGTTGATTAATTAGCGCAGTGAGCAACTGACCCACACCATCGTGCAATTCGCGCGCAATATGTTTGCGCTCATCTTCTTGCACTCGCCATACTCGTTTTGCTAAGCCTCGCATTTGATCGTTTCCAGTGTCCAACTGCTGTGCAATTTGACGTTGTTTTTCATTTAACTGGACAATCAATTGTGATATTTCAATCTTATCAGTCATGGCGAATATATTCCTGTAACACGTCCTGTAAATCAAAATAGTTTAATTGATTAAGGAAATTTTTTTGCTTTTCTGTCGGGAGATTAGCACTCAAATCACTTAGTTTTTTAATCACCAAAGCATGGTATTTATCGGGAGATTGTTGTGTTGCTATCGCCAGTTGGGCACGAAGGCGATCAAACTGAAAACTTCGCCAATAACCTCCCATTTTACGCAACAGTAATTCAGCATTGCGCAGCGTTACTTTTAACGCAGACCAATCAGCATTAAAATATTGTTGAACGGCAAGTAACTCTAAATATTCAATATACAAATATTGATTTAACGAAAAATCAATATCACTAATAGCAGCAAGGTATGGGGCAATATTTCGTTTCCCTTGTTTTAATACAAAGCGAGCTTCGTTCATTGCTTGACGAATCAGCAAGGTTTGATGAGCAATATCCTCACTGTCGCTTTGAAAGTCATTGGCGGTTGCGATGGGCAATTGCATGCGGACACTTTGTTGCCTTAAATACTTAAATTTACTTTTATATTCTTTGTTACCATACTCTTCAATAACCTCATTGATAGTATCAAGATAATGCTCAGCTTTTTCGCTATCACCAATTTGAATTGACCAGTCAGCCAGCCATAAACCAAACTCTGCCATTGCTCTCACATCTTGAATATTTTGGGCTTGCTTATAAACCACAAGCAACTCGTCAATACTGGATTGAAAGTTTCCTTGAATAAATGATAATAACGATAAGTAACTGCGCGAGACGAGTGACTCTTCAATACTATTTAGTTGCTCCGCATCTTTTAAGGCGTTATTAAATAAATGATATGCGTTGCGCCAATTTCCTTTAGCTAGCTCTAATTGCCCTAAGCTTTGACGGACATGAACAATACCGAGGGGAAACTGTATTTTTTGATATAACTGCTCTGCTTGGCGCCAATACACTAAGGCATGTTGGGCATCTTGTAGCATAAAGAACATGAAACCAATGTTATTCATACTCTCAGCTTGCAATAATTGATTGTTTAAGTTTTCACGAATTTCTAATGCTTGGCGATAATAGTCGAGCGCTTCTTGATACAAAGCCTGCTCTTCTGCTAATACACCTAATTCGTTATAGTTATTAGACAAACCTTCTTGATCATTAAGTTGTTGATAAATATTTAAACTTTTAGTTAAGTAAGTATTAGCTTCATTGTACTCACCGATGGATAAATGCATAGCCGCTAAATTTGTCATAGTCGTTGCAGCTCCAGCCAAGTTCCCCGCAGCAGTACGAGCTGTTAACGCTTGTTGATAGTAGTCAAAGGCCAAGTCAATTTCACCTTGTTGTCCATATACCACACCAAACGCATTTAACGCTTCGCCTTCTTGGTAGAGATTTTTTAGCTTTTTGGCTGTCACTAATGCTTTAACAAAGTATTCATCTAGCGCTTTATCAAAATTACCTTGCAAAAAGGCTCCTTTGCCTAACATAAACCAAGCTGTTGGGTGGTGAGGGTCAAGTTTCACAACATCAAGTAATAAAGCTTCCATTTCAGCATGTTGTTCTGTGTATAAATAAAACTCTGCCAACATCATTTTTAAGGCGATATCATATGGAAATGCATTTACTAGTGACAAATAATCCGTTTGCGCTTCATCAAGTTTACCCGCTAAGTCATTTAATCTTGCACTGGCCAATGTTGTAACATAGGAAAATGTCGTACTCAGGTTTGCCGCTTTTGCATAAGCCTCTTCTGCTTCTAAGGTAAGGTTTTGTTGTAAGTATAACTCCCCTTGCTGTAGCCATATTTCTGCTGATTGTGGCGTATCATTAAGCAGTGACGTTAGTGATTCTTGTGCTAATTCAAACTGTCCATCATGGATATATTGTTTTACCGGAAGCAATGCTTTAAGCGTATTTTCATCAAAATGTAAGTTATGCTCCCCACTGTCTTGAGGTTTGAATTTCAATTGAATTGCTTCCAAAAAGGCCTGTGTACTTTTCCGCCACACTTGCTCATCAAATGGAATAGTCACAAGGTGTTCATTGGTAATATTAAACCCTTTGGCTGACAGTAGATTAAAGTTAATTTCTTGTTGCTGGTTCCCGCTAACCACAATATCAAATTGAACAAATACATCCACTTTAAGTAAGTCTGCTATCAACTCAATTTTAGCATTTGATAAGGGTAACGTTATCCCAAGCTGGTTTAATAATTGTGTTAATCGTTCTTGGTTAATCACACGTAAATAAGGTAATTCAACAAGCTGGTAGCTTATATAGCGAGAATAATCCCTCAGTAAGTTCTCGTCATTCGTACCCGTAGGTAAAACAGCAATGCCATAATGATCTTTAGGTTGACGATCGTCAGAAGGTAAGTATTGAAAAGAGGCAAAGGTGACGATAAAAATAAGAACAGACAAGATAGCGATTACCCCAGCTATCTTTTTATTATTGTCGGGTTTTACCTCTTCTTGCAGCTGCGAAAATTGCTTGGACGCCTCTGCAACATTGCGAGGCCTGGCTAAAGGATCTGGTGAGATCAATGAAAGCACCCATATCGCTAGGTGTGAAAGTTTAGACTCTTCGGTTGAAAAAGTTAATGAACGCGTTTGCTTACTCGTTATTAATTCATCTAAATTTTTGCCTGAAAAAGGTAAACTAAGACAGCACAATTGGTAACTTATCACACCTATCGCATATAGATCAGTGGTAGCATTAATTTTTGCCGATTGTAGATATTCAGGTGGCGAATAATAAGGGCTTGCAGAAATAACACCTGCCTTCTGGCTACCACCCAACACCGACAGACCAAAGTCAGCAACAAACACTCGACAATTTTTATCTAATAACACATTGTCAGGTTTTATATCTCCATGTGTTATCCCCGCCTGTTGAGCAAAGTCAATTGCTGCCATTAATTGGCTGATAATTGACAGTTTATCGTTAACTGACAAACGTTCCTTCGCTAATGCACTTTCTAAACTTTCTCCGTCAATCCAGTCCATGGTAATAAAATGAAGCGTTTCTTGCTGGTAATACTCATGAACACGAATAATATTAGGATGGCTTAATTGGCGAACTAACAATAGCTCATTTTTAAAATCGACTATTGCCTTTTCATTAGCGCTGAGTGCTGGATGTAAGACTTTAATCGCGACAGGTATAGAGAGTTGTTTATCCATTGCCCGATAAACAACTCCGTGATTTCCTTGCCCTTGAATGGCTTGAATTTCAAAACGCCCGACTAAACAATCTCCAGGCGATAGTACCTGAGAAATTTCTATTTCTTGTGTTTTATTGAGCAGATCTTCGTCATGCGAGACACTAGCAGGTTCTTCAGTTTTGCTCATATCACCTTAGGTAAGTTAATGACACATAGTTAACAAATGCTTGTTCGCTATATTTGATGTCCTTATCACTTCTTTGTGTAATTGAGTTTGCAATAAATCAATGGAGTGCTGCAATAATAACGCTTGTACCGTGGCTTCCAATTGCTGACTCATCGTGTTAAGTATTTCAACGTCTAATTCTGTTAAAATTTTATCTGACATTTTACTATCAGTATAGATGATGCCTATTACTTTATCTTTATAAAATAACGGAATACAAGCAAATGCAGCAATTTGTTTTAATTCAATACTCTTTCTTGCTTGCCATAATTGGTGATGCGATACATCCATCGCAAAGACAGAGCGCTCTGTTCGAATACATTGTGATATTGCTCCAACACTGCCTTGAAAACGCGCTAATTTAAAATCATCTGACTGCATACCAATCGACATACTAATTTGTAAATCATCAAGACAATTACCAAGCAACACCATACCTCGTTGCATCCCAGTTAGTAGGATAATGTTTTGTAATTGAGTATTGAGATTCTGACTAAAATGCTGACTCATTTGAGTAGAGATCTGCTGTTGGCACTGATTTCGGCGCCAAACATTATGGTTATTAATAGCATCTACTTGCTCGAAAGATTTAGTCTCAAATAAACAATCTAATTGACCTAAAGAAATTAACGCATCTTCAGCTAACGATGAATGCGTAATTGCGATGCCATTCACTCTTGTACCATTGCGGCTATGTTCATCATGAAGTTGCCAACGTTGATTTAGGTGAGCCACCTTCGCATGCTGACGAGATACCGTTGGATGATCTAAAAACAGCTCACATTCATGCGAACGCCCAATACGATAACCATTTTCTTCAAACAGAAAACTTTCAACTGCAGGTTGCTCTGGGTAACACACAGTAATTTTAGCTGGCATAATCTACCCCTAATAAATACTTAACATTAAGGTATCAACCGTAAACTAAATCGCAGTGTATTGGCGTACGCCATTAATTCACCGGCTACATTGTCAATATCACGACTTGAACGCCACACGTCTGGAATATTTGTGCCACGCGCAGCATTTATATGACGATTGAACTCATTCACTTTATTGCTTGCCAAAGCATACTGTTGTGTTGTCATTAACTGTTCAATTGCATTAACATCTTGTAGCAGCTCAGCATAATCAGCAGCATTAATTTGTGATGAAAAATTGGTTAAAGCAGATAATAAATGTTGGTACTTTTGATTAGCAACCACTAATGGCGCCCTTATATCCGCGGCAATAATAAATTGTGAAAAACGCCCAATTGAACCACGAGCGCGATAACTTCCGGCCCCCATAGTCATTGTAATATCTTTAAATGAGCCATTTAATGGAGCTTTAAAAAAACGAAGTGGCGTGCCTGCAGTATATTCTAAATTATGCGTATGAATATCCAACGTTGCTAAACCTGAAAAAGAAAACCCTGAATCAGTTAATGGCTCTATGGTGATCATCATAGGAAAAGCGGCTACCGTCGATACATTTAAGGTATCTGGTAAACGCTCAAGCACACTTAATGACGTGACATCAATGATTTCTGCACTAATCCCAATACTTTCACGTGTTAACCCAACAGCATTTTCAAAGGCTAACGTGATATCGGCTGAAATATTACCGGGTAAATGAATAACTGCTTCCACTTTGTTACCCTGAACATCAATCGTTACGGCATCCTGTGCCAGAGCCAACGAACTAAAAACTATAGTCACAACAGACATCACAAGCGCAACTAACTTCTTAAAATTGAACATGTTTTCACCTCTAAATTTACGTCTATTATTGTCTTTAATAGATACTTCGATGCCAATACTAACTTAGAAACTACTTTGAACTGCGCCATATAGCAAGTATTACTAGTAATTTAATAAAGGCAAAAAACCAACCTAATTAGGTTGGTTTTAAATTGAAACATCGATTAGTTTCTTAAATAACCGTCGTATACGCGCCCGATAATAACAGCGTAATCACCACGTTTAACTTTCGATTTAGGTTCAAATTCAGCAACAACTTTTGGCATTAAATCATAAGGGCCTTGTTGTAAACTAAATTTAACACCCATGATTGACATATCGATTGCCGCTTGAACATGGCCTTTCATGGCTGGGTCAATATTATCTGAATCAATAACAGGTACCCGTTCGCCATTAAACTCTACCGTTAACTGCTCTGGAGCTTCAGCGACTTGCGCTTCTAATCCTAAAGATTGTACCAGAGAGTATGCCAACGCTTGTTTGTTGACAGCAGCATTAGGTTGAAATGAACTACCATTGGTTAACATAACCGGTGCTTGTGATTGCACTCGATCTCTTAAGGCAGCTCCTTTTTCAACTACCGAACTAATATAAGGCATATGCGCACTACCGACATCACTGTAATGCATTTGTTGCTCATTCAATAAATCACGTTGCTGTCTAATAGACATGCCCATCACTAAAAACTTCGCTAATTCTTTACGTTGCAACTTAGCATCGGGACGGTAAACACGATTATTTTCGCTATCAACAAGTCGCTCACTAACAGCAAACTCAATTGCCTTTTCAGCTGGATGTCCTTCAATATCGTTTAACCCTTCATAACCACCCGACTTAAGAACAGATATATCACCACTAATAAACTCTGGTACACCAGGACCATTAGTCGTTCCGGTTGGATCAGCTTGCACACCAGACAAAGACGTTAAGCCAAAGGCTGATAATTTCCAGTCGCCAGGTTGCGCTGGAGCAGAAACACGCATTGTTGTGTTTAATACCGGTAAGGTTAAATTACCAAAGTAAACTGTACCATCTGGTGCTTCCAATTTAAGTTTCATTGTATTGGCTAACGTTTCAGAAGAGACACTGATCCAAGCTGCGTCTTCTTCGACATTAAATACATGTACATCTGGCTCGCCAACCGGAGAAAATAGTAGCTCAAATGATTCAGGGGCTTCATCTTCTAAAATTATCGCGTTCGCATTAAAACTGTTTAAATTATTAACTGTCTTACTGTGTTGATTATCGTAACCCAGAGCTCCGGCAACCGCAGCATAGGCGTTAACATGTCCTGCTCCCACTTCCCAAGATTCATAGCCAGGCATATTCGTTGCGGTTTCTTGAATAATTTGCTTAATTTGTAATGGCGTTAGGTTAGGATTCGCCTCAAGCATCATTGCAATAATACCAGCAACGTGTGGTGTTGCCATTGAAGTACCTGAAATCATAGTATAGAAAGGTAAATATTCTGCTTCAATATAATCAACGTCATTTGCACCACCATTAGAAGCCACATTTGTTTTTGCTCGTGTTGAAATGATATCCACCCCTGGAGCAACAATGCTAACTTCGTTTTTATAAGTCCAAGTAGAACCATCAGGCATGCTAAAATCACCTTGCTCATCTCGCTTGCCCCGAGAAGAGAAATCGATTAAGTCTCCTTGTTTGGTACTTGCCCCCACTGACATCCCCCAAGGAATTTGCGCGTAAGGGTTGTGGGTATCTTCACCAGATCCATCATTACCTGCAGCAAACACCGAAATCATACCTAGTTTAAACGCTTTATATGATGCAAGAGAAATAGGACCTTCTGGATCAAACTGACCACTTGACCCCCAAGAGTTACTCATGATGCGAATTGGCGAGTTAAAATCCCAAATATGTGAAATCGCATAATCATATCCGCCAAGTGCGTCTAAAATAGACAAACCAGCACCTGAGCCATAACCGACAATATCAGCGTCAACAGCAGCACCTTTATATTTGCCATCGGAATGTGTTCCCCAACCACCGACAGTACCCGCACAGTGTGTACCATGACCGACATTTAAATCAGTATTTTGTTGTCCTTCGATCCAAACACCATCAACGCCAGTTAATGATATAGCTTGAGCATGTGTTGCCCCTTGAACGTTTTCTACTACTTTATCGCCATAAGCTAAATCATCAAGTGTTGCATCTATACCTGAGTCATTAACTATCACAGTAACGCCTTTTCCGGTAAACGTTATACCATTATTTTCAGAAAATTCAGTTGATTGCAGTTTTTCAACGCCTGTGATTTCACGTGCTTCAGCGTTAAAATAAGTTAATGCTCTGTTAGCAAAAACCGAGCGTACGCCAGATAAATCGGCAATTTGATTGATTTGAGCTGGTGTGGCCAGCACCCCCATAATAGGTAATGACTTAAATTGAACACCTTGTGTTATACCAAGATTCAATAATGTTTGTATCTGTGACGTTGACAGCGCATCTAGCTGATCATATGAAACAACCACCATAGCACTATCTGTTGATAACATATTTTCTAATTTTTGCTCTAATTGCGAGCCAATCACAGCAGTTGCTGTAGCACTTAAACTAACGCCAGCAATAGACATGGTCATCGCCATGTTTTTTAAAATTGATTTCATTTTTCTATCCACTTTTTTTGAAGGAATGAATTTTACACTCATCATTGGACTGTAATTTGTAAGAAGAAACCATCGGGATCAGTCCCTACGCACTTTAGGGGAAAACCCCTAGTAAGATTTTCACATGACAGGATTTGAAAAGTTTTCAAAAAGCGAGCTAGGAAAATATTGCCAATTAATCAATCTAATGCATGTTCACAACATCAAAAGTGTCGCCAACAAAGTGCGTTTACAAAGGACCAATTAATCAACAAATTATCTATAAAAATAAAATTTATAAAACAATGTTAACAACAACTGTTTAGCGGTGTATTAGCGCAGAAATGCATGAACCAAAGGTGTAGTGAATATTCTTCTATTTTGGTTGTAGCTTTTGTTAATTCAAAAAAAAACACCAATCATCATTGGTGTTTTTTAAATATTATAAACTGGTTAAGAATAGTTATTTCTTAAATCGACGTGATGCTAAACCTAAGATACCTAACGCAAAAATAGCCAATGTAGAAGGCTCAGGTACTTCAGTAATACTTAACGTTGAATTATCAATAGCTAATGACATATCAGTATATGTTACCCAGCCATATCTATTACCACCGATAACAGTGGCAATATCATCTGCTGCTGTAGAACGTGTTTCAGTGTGAAGCAGTGCACCAACGCCATCTAAAATATTAAAATCAACGGCTAGCACCCCACCTTGATTATAAAAAACGTGCTCTAGTGTGTACCAACCGGCAGTAGTTACTTCATAATAATCACTGTTTATTAATGACCCTTCATTAAAGTCAAAACCACTGTTGTTAGAAGCATTAATCACAAAACCATTATTTGTTGTTTGACCAGCGTTAAATATAAAATCTCTATTATGAACGCCACTTTGGTTATTTACTGCTGATGAATAATCAAAACCATCACCAATTGCCCATACAGTAGGATCAATGAACACATCAAGACTGGTACTAAAACCATTACCAAATACTGAACTAGAGCCACTAAAAAAAGTATATGCTCCAGTTGCTCCCCCGACTGATATATCAATTAGACCATAGTTATTGCCATCGCTAGCGGTAATGGCACCAGAAGGAGTATTGATAACAGGGCTATGATATGCAGACCATGTATTGTCATTCCCTTCAAAACCTTCTGAATAAATTACGCCAGCATTTGAAACAGCGGTCAGGGCAGTCAGTGAACAACCAAAAATAATGTGAGATAATTTCATATGTAACCTTTATTTAAAAAATAATTAATCCATGTTTTATTGTATATTTAAATACATCAGCCAACATTAGGCAGAGAGCATGCCACATAAATAAACACTTATTTTTCAAATAGATAAAAAGAAAAAATATAATAACAATTTAAAAGTGTAAAATTATTGAACATATATACAACTTTCAGTGCAATTTTTTTGATAGTAATTAAGCACTTTTTTGATGTAAATAAATTCAGTTAAGATAAATATTTTCATTACGATGAATAATTAAGCAGCAAGCTATATTAACCATTGAGTTTGACTATCTATTTCTTATTAGTTTAAAAAAGTGTTATACATTAATAATTAACAGAGTTTATTGGATGGGAAATGAATTAAAAATTTACCTTGTTTATCGTTACATAAAATAATGGTGACCTTTTCATTTTATTCTCTTTTTATTACTAGCCAATCGCTTGCTACTGAAATAGTTTGGGTTACTGATGCACCACAAAATAATGTCACTGCGAAAAACAAAGTACTTGATATAGACACCAGTACTTTTAATCTTTTAGCAGCTCACTTAAATTCACAGTATTTTTTTAAAAAATTACACGTTCCTGTTAAACGCGGTTTTACTCTGATCAAACATCAAGAAAATGTCTGCATTGGGAATAAGCTCACCACAAAAGAAAGAAATGAATTTAGTTATAGTACCCAAATACCTCAAACTGTTTTCCCAGGCTTGCGATTATACATCAATAAAAATTCCCCCTATTTCCAAAAAGTCAGGCAGTTAGTGACTCAACAAAAGACTGTCTCTATTTACGATATTATCAATACAGTCGCTGGAATTAAATTTGGCATTGTTGGCGGTCGAAGTTACGGCGTTGAAATAGATTCATTAATTAATTCTCCCGAAAACGCTCATTTTTTCTGGAAACGTCATGCGAGTAAAGCGAATAGAGGCATAGTAAATATGATCGAAAAAGCACGATTTGATATATCAATTGAATACCCTAACGTGTTTGGTTTTTACTCAGAGGAAGACAATACAGTTATTGAGAGTTTTCCACTAAAAGAAGCCCCTAATTATATGCTTGGCAACATTTTATGCTCAAAATCAAAGATAGGAGCAAAGATGGTCAAGGCCTTTAATGCTGTAATTAAAACAACGAGTAAGACTCGCGAATACTTTGACGCACACATGAAGTGGTTCGATTCCAGTAGCCAAGAAGATGCAGCAAGGTATTACAATAAAATATATAAAACATCGTTTACATTAAAAAAGCCCATGGTGAATTAATATAAAAAGGTGTGCTACTACCAATATATAAATGTTTACCATCAATGCACCATTTATATTGCAATCAATGGTTATTGAAATAAGCCTTGAGTATTGCGTAGGCAGCTTTAATTTCTTGTGATTTTTGCGTATCACCGCCTTTATCGGGATGGTGTTGATGCAGTAATTTACGATATTGTATTTTTACTTGCTTAAAATCATCGCTATCTTTGATTAATAAACATTTAAACGCATTTTCAATACTTGTTTGACTTAGGGTTGAGGATGAATGTTCACCATCCATAAGCTGCCAAAAGCTTTCGATAAGTTCTTCAACGTCCTCTTTTTTAGTATCAGTGAAATTTTGCCAATCAAGATAATACGCGCGTAAATTATCCGCTTGTATCAAACCTTCTTGTCCTGCTATAAAAGGTAAATACCTAATGTGGGTAACAACAATATCTAAACACGCGCTTTGTTCTTGATGCCATCTATCTTTTAACTGATATAAAGCATTAAACAAAATAAAATGACGTTGAAATAAAATGAGAGGATCTTGCATCCCATCATTTGAAAATATCTGATATGGCTGTTTTTGTAAAACTAATAACAAATCATATTCACTGATACCCAGAGGATATTGGGGAAGAACTTCAGCTAACGCTATTAATAAATTTTGCTGTTGAAAACCTATGTATCACCTCGTTAAAAATACTAAAAATTAACATAAAATACTGCCTCCCCTTAGTTTCGTGCATAAAGTAAAAAGAGTACTAATGCCGTTAAGTATAAAGGAGTTTGGTCTTAACCTTGATAAAGTTTCTCAAAGTCTGGAATAGCTTTTTCCCACAGCGGAGTTTGATAACCAAGATAATCTTTAACAGCATCAAAGAACAAACGAGTTCTTACCGGTAAATCACGGTGAGGGTAAACGGCATACATGTCACTAAAATTCATTAACTTCAATTTTGGCAATAGCGGAATTAATAAGCCATCTTTTATTTCATTTTCAATAATAAAAGCAGGAGCTAAAACATAAGCAGTTCCAGATAAGGCTTTCATCAGCAATACTTCACCATTATTCGCTCTAAATGTACTAAAGGTTTTTTGTTCGCATTGTTTGTTTTGCTCATCGTAATAATGAATACTTTCTACTTTAACTGACTGGCTTGAATAACTAGCAGAAGGTAATTTTGCCAATTCTTCAATTGTGCTTGGCATACCATAAGTATCTATAAATGCAGGAGATGCTAACAGTAATAATCGGTTACGTGCAATTTTTCGTGCGATTAACGAGGAGTCTTTTGGCTCTCCAATTCGAAAAGCTAGATCAAAACCTTCGGATACAATATCAACAAGTAGTTCATTTAAATGCAATTCCACTTCAACTTGTGGAAAACGCTTTTGAAAATCATTTATCACAGGTTGTATAAAGCGTCGTCCTATCGTGGTAGATGCCGTTATTTTTAAAACCCCTCTGGGCTCTTGATGGTAATTTTCCGCTAACCGAACCGTTTCTCCTAAAAGCTCACGCAGTTGCGTCGCTTTTTTAATCATTTCAGCTCCGGCGGCTGTTAACGAGAAGGATCGTGTTGTTCTATTTAGTAACCTTACCCCAAGCTCTTCTTCTAAACGGCTTATTTGTTTAGAAATTACAGATCTATCTATGTTACGTGCCAGCGCAGCCTTTGCAAAAGAACCTCTTTCAACTACATCTAATAATAATAATAGTCGACTTGTTGTATCCATAATTTCTTTCCAAAAACACTATTGGTGCAATTTTGGCACTAATAAGTGTAAATAACTAGGCTTTTTATCAACATACTAGTTCCGTATCATGGCTTCATTATTCAAGGAGTCTCAAATGTTAAAAAATATTCTTATGTATTCTGTTGTTGGGTTAACAATAGTACTTTCTGGTTGTAGTGATGAATCGACTGCAGCACCTGCAAAGCGACCATTGCAGCCTATTGATGTGGCTGAAGTATTAATTAAACCCGTACAAAATTGGCACACTTACACAACACGAGTTGAATCTCCAGAAGAAGTCGCGTTGATGCCGAGAGTTTCAGGCGTAATTAATAACATTGCTTTTAAAGAAGGCGATGTGGTTAATGAAGGTGATTTACTCATTCAACTTGATAACAGACCTTTTAAAGCGGTAGTTACCAGCTTAGAAGCTCAAGTATTAAGTGCTAAAGCAGCGCTAGAGCAAGCAAAAAGTGAAGCCCAACGTGCCGTAAGATTATCAGAAAGGAAAGCCATCTCAACAGAAGAAGTGGAATTACGAAAATCGACGTTAAGCCAACGTGAAGCACAAGTATTAGCCTTACAAGCACAACTTGATGCAGCAATGCTCGATTTAGAATTTAGCGCTATTCGTTCACCCATCAATGGTGTTATTTCTAACGCGAATATCACAAAAGGTAATAACGTAATAGCTGGACAAAGCGTGCTGACATCTATCGTTTCAAATAAGAAAATGTACGCTTATTTTGATATAGATGAGCGCACATGGAATCAATCTTTCAGTAATATCACTGCTGACAGCAAGCAACAAGTCATCATGCAAAAAGTCGGACAAACCACTTTTCCATATGAAGGCTATATCAATTTTATTGATAATCAAATCAATGCTTCAACCGGAACATTACGTCTACGCGCCGTTTTTGAAAATGCTGACAATCAGTTACGTGCCGGTTCATTTGCCCGTATAAAATTAGCCGCTAACGCTGTTACTGAGCAAATCATTATTCCAAGTAAAGCGATTGGTACCGATTTAAAAAATCGCTTCGTTCTAACGGTGGGCGAAAACAATATATTGCAATATAAGCTCGTTGAACTAGGTGAACGTTACGGTAAGTTACGCGCGATAACCTCTGGCCTTACAAAAGGTGACATTATTGCGGTCAATGGTCCTGCTCGTGTAGGTCCTGGTATGCCAATTCAACCTAACAGTGTTGAAATTGATAGCAGTGGTATTGCCTTTACATTACGTAAAGACCAAGCCGAAAACTTACTTGCAAAATACTAAGGTTCACGCATGAAATTTTCCCATTTTTTTATTCAACGGCCTATTTTTGCCGCGATGCTATCGCTGATCATACTTATTGCTGGTGGTTTATCTTTATTTCAATTACCTGTTAGCGAATACCCTGAAGTTGTGCCACCTACTGTTGTTGTCACCGCGAGTTACCCTGGCGCTAACCCAACCGTTATCAGCCAAACAGTTGCAACACCTTTAGAACAAGAAATTAATGGCACAGAAAACATGCTGTATATGTTTTCACAAGCCACTAGCGATGGCCGCATGACGTTAACGGTCACTTTTGCCTTAGGCACTGATTTAGACCGAGCGCAAGTTCAGGTACAAAATAGAGTCAATAGCGCCCTGCCACGCTTACCCCAAGAAGTACAACGTTTAGGTGTTGTTGCAGAGAAATCGTCACCTGATCTCACCATGGTTGTTCATTTATTTTCACCTGAAAATACCCATGACACGACTTACCTTACCAACTATGCTGATTTGTATATTAAAGACCAAATCACTCGTTTAGATGGCGTCGGTGATCTTAAATTATTTGGTGGTGGCCAATATGCTATGCGCATTTGGTTAAATCCTGATGATTTAGCTTCTCATGAATTAACAGCGAATGATGTTATTACAGCTTTACGCGAACAAAACCAACAAGTTGCAGCAGGTAGTTTAGGAGCTCAGCCAGCGAGTAACGATAGTCAATTTCAAATTTTATTAAATGTAAAAGGTCGATTAAGTAATATTGAAGAATTTGAACAAGTGATCATCAAGTTGGGTGAGCAAGGACAAATAACTCGCCTAAAGGATGTTGCACGAGTTGAATTAGGTCAAAACAATTATTCATTACGCGCCATGCTTGATGGTAAACCAGCACTTGCAATTCCTGTGTTTCAAAGACCAGGTGCAAATGCTATTGAGTTATCAGATCAAGTTCGCGAAACCATGGCTAATTTATCAAAGAACTTCCCCGCAGGCGTTGAATACGACATTGTTTATGATCCAACCGTTTTTGTACGGGGATCAATTGATGCCGTGATAACAACCTTACTTGAAGCGATAGTGTTAGTAGTAATTGTCGTTATTTTATTTTTACAAACTTGGCGCGCGTCTATCATTCCATTAATTGCCGTGCCTATTTCACTTATTGGTACGTTTGCTGTAATGCAATGGCTAGGGGTTTCCATTAATACTCTGTCGTTGTTTGGCTTAGTACTCGCTATCGGAATTGTCGTTGATGATGCCATAGTGGTTGTGGAAAACGTCGAGCGTAATATCGAAAAAGGGCTAACCCCATTAGAAGCTACGCGAGTTGCCATGACAGAAGTCACTGGGCCAATTATCGCGATAGCATTAGTGTTAGGCGCGGTATTTATTCCAACGGCTTTTATTAGCGGTTTATCAGGGCAATTTTATAAACAGTTTGCGTTAACAATCACGATTTCAACTTTTATTTCGGCATTTAATTCATTGACTTTATCGCCAGCGTTATCAGCATTATTACTACAATCGCACGATAGCAAGCCAGATAAATTAACTCGCTTACTTAATGCATTATTTGGCAAATGGTTATTTAGCCCTTTCAATCGACTTTTTGATAAAGGTGCGCAAGGTTATCAGAAGCTGGTTCAAAAACTGATAAGAATGAGTGCGGTGGTGGGTATTATTTATTTTGTACTGCTTGGCGGCACCATTACTTTATTTAACCAAGTTCCCGGTGGTTTTATTCCTGCACAAGACAAACAGTATTTAGTATCAATCGCTCAATTACCAGACGCTGCAAGTTTAGATAGAACAGAACTTGTGGTAAAAGAAATGCAAAAAATTGCTCTTGAAATTCCCGGAGTCGCGAATGCGGTAGCTTTTCCTGGTTTATCCGTTAACGGTTTTACTACTAGTCCTAATAGCGCGATTGTCTTTACGCCACTCGAGTCTTTCGATAAAAGAACCGATCCCAGTCAGTCTGCCATGGCTATTGCTGCACAATTAAATCAAAAGTTTATGGCCATTGATGAAGCCTTTGTTGCTGTGTTTCCGCCGCCTCCTATTCAAGGGTTAGGTACAACAGGAGGATTCAAACTGCAGATCGAAGATCGTGAAAATAAAGGCTTTGAAGTCCTGTTTAATAACTTACAAGCGGTGATCGCAAAAGCACAAAAAGATCCTGCCTTAATGGGGTTATATTCAAGCTTTCGCATTCAAGTACCTCAAATGGATATTGATATTGACCGTGAACAGGCATTGATTCAAGGGATCCCACTAGATGAGGTTTTCGATGCATTACAAATTTATTTAGGCTCAATTTATGTCAATGACTTTAATTTATTTGGTAGAACCTATCAGGTTAACGCGCAAGCCGATGCAGATTTCCGTCAAGATCCTGCGCAAATACTTAACTTAAAAGTACGTAACCGACAAGGACAAATGGTGCCGCTAGGATCGGTTCTAACGGTCACGCCTAGCACAGGCCCGGATCGAGTCATGCATTATAACGGTTACCCGAGCGCTGAATTAAATGGCAGTCCTACTCCCGGCACGAGTTCCGATCAAGCGCAAAAAGCTATTGAAGCAATTTTGGCTGAAACGTTAGAACAAGGAATTTCATATGAATGGACAGAAGTTACATACCAGCAAATACTAGCCGGTAATACGATGGTATATGTATTTCCATTAGTGGTGTTATTAGTCTTTATGGTATTAGCCGCACAATATGAGAGTTTACGCTTACCTTTAGCGATAATTCTAATTGTTCCTATGACAATATTTTCTGCTTTATTAGGAGTATGGTTAGTGGGTGACGATAATAATATCTTTACTCAAATAGCATTAATCGTACTTGTTGCTTTAGCGTCAAAAAATGCGATTTTAATGGTCGAATTTGCAAAAGATCAGCATGATCATGGTTTATCACATTTAGATGCAATCATTGAAGCATGTCGCTTACGGTTACGCCCTATTTTAATGACGTCTATTGCTTTTACGGCTGGCGTTATTCCACTGGTACTTGCCACAGGCGCTGGTTCAGAAATGCGTCATGCAATGGGTAATGCCGTATTTTCAGGCATGATTGGTGTCACCATTTTTGGCTTATTATTTACGCCGGTTTTCTATATTTTCCTGAGCAAAAATAAAGCTGTTAAGGGCGAGGAATAATCATGATTAGCTTAATAAAACGCCCAATAAAACATAAGTTTGCCATTATCAGTTTTACAATCAGTTCACTCTTTTTATCGGGCTGTGCCAGTAAAATCAATGAAGAGCAGCATCAACAATTGCTAGAGAGCTTTATTGAACGTGCCGATGTCGCAAGTAGTTTATCTGGAATGGATGAGTCAAATTGGTGGCACCAGTTTGATTCACCACAACTCAATCAGTTAGTAAACCTAGCTTTAGTCAAAAATCACGACTTAAAAACCAGTCAGTTACAGCTAAAGAGTATGCTTGCACGACTCGGCGCGCAAAAAGCAGAATATTTACCACAGGGAAATATTACTGTTTCAGCAGAAAGGAGTAGTTTAGCAGAAACTATCACAAGTCAATCTAGTGCGAATATTGGCGTTGATTGGCAAATAGACTTATTTGGTCGAGTCACAGCTTTAGTCGATGCTGCCAACGCCTCAGCAATGAGTAAAGCGGAACAGTTAAGGTTATTAAAAGTAGAAATAGTCTCATCGGTAGTAAAAGGCTATATAAGCTATCAAGGTAATTTAGAAAATGAGTTAATTATCAGTCAACAAATTGAAGCATTAAAACAAAGTATTGATGTACTAAAAGCGCGGGTTGATGAAGGTGTAGCCAATGAACTTGATCTTAATCGAACTAAAGCTCAACTTAGTCAACAGCAAGCTCTTTTGCCAGCAATTAAATACGCTCAATATCGTGACTTATCAACACTTGCGCTCTTAACGGGGCAATTCACCAATGAAATGATGTTGACTGAAAAAACGGGCTTTTTATCGAGTGATCTTGCGGTTGAAATTGCAGATCCTAATAATGCAATTGCACTACGCCCTGATATCAACCAAGCATTATTTAATTTTAGCCAAGCTTATTCACTCAGTGTCGCAGCCAGTAAAGCACTTTTACCAAATATTAGTTTAAGTGGTTTTGCCGGTGTATTAGGCTTGAACAACACACGTTTAGTTGACACTCAACAACAATGGCAAGTGACTCCTCAATTAGAGTGGTCGTTACTAAGTTATCCGGCATTAATTGCTCAAAAAGACGCACAACAGTTTTTAAGTGAAGCGGCATATAGTGCCTACCAACAAGTAGTACTTAAAGCGATTAACGAGAGTGAACTGTCTCTGCAGTTTTTAATCAAGCAAACCAATCAACATTCGTATGCACAAGCTAGATTTAAGCATGCTAACAATGCTTTTTTACAGGCTCAAGCCATGTATCAAGAAGGACAAATTCCTTATCTAGAGTTGTTAGATGCGCGGCAGGATGTTTTAATAGCGGAAAAAAGTAACATTGATACATCCATCTCGTCTTTAATTGCCAAAGTAAGTACTTATCAGGCATTTAATGGCCATTGGAGTCAACAGTTAATAACCGAACATTAGAATTAAAATGGCGTTGAACGAATCAATACAACTTGGCGAGTTACCCAAGACAATGAAAGCCATTGTCTTGGAAAAACCCAATGAGCAAATGCAATTATCAACAGCTGAATTAGCATTGCCGCAGTGCGATGAAAATGAAGTTTTGGTAAAAATTGAATATGTGGGCTTAAATCCATTAGATGCCCAATTTGCTAAAGCAGGTTTTTGTAAATGGCAATACCCACATACTATTGGTTTAGATGCCGTTGGTATTGTCGTACAAGCAAACAAAGGGTTATTCCCAAGCATTGGTGACCGTATTATGTGGCATTCAAGTCTTGCTCAACAAGGGGTGTTGAGTGAATATGCTAAAGTGCCAAACTATTCTGTATCGGTAATTCCAGACGGTGTCCCCTCAAGTACGGCGGCTACCCTCCCCTGTGCCGGAATGTCTGCGCTTATCGCCTTAAATAAAATACAAATTTCTGAAGGCGATACCATTTTTATCGAGGCTGGAGCAGGTGCGGTAGGTCAGTTTGCAATTCAATTTGCCAAACAACGTGGAGCAGATGTTTTTACGACGGCATCGAAACACAACCATAAATTAGTGAAAAAATTAGGCGCCGATGCTGTTTTTGATTATCATGACAAAAAACTTTGTGAAAACATTAGAGCAACTTTAGGCCCACAAGGATTTGACGCTGTAATCGATTCTATCGGCGGCGAAACAACCGTGAGAAATATTGAATTAATGCGATTTTGTGGCCGAATTGCGTGTTTAAAAACCTTGCCAGTACTTGCGCCAGAATTAATGTTTAGAAAAGCTCCTAATATCAGTATTGTGTCTTTAGGTGGGGCATGGTTAGCTAACAGCCTGTGCGCACAACAACATATGAGTTTTATGAGTAAATTATTACTCGAAAATGTTGCTGATGGTAAAATAATTCCGCCTGAGCAATTCATTGTCGACTTTAATGATGTATGTATTTCTAGAGCGTTAGAGAAACAAATATCAGGTAATTTCACCGGTAAACAAATCGTAAAATTGCAGTGATATAAATGACCTCAATACCAAAAAATTTAGCAAAAACGCTCGATAAATTAATAGCTTCACAACAAGGTCTTTATCGAGAAGGTAAAGTTGCAGATTACATTCCTGCCTTAGCAACTGTCTCCCCTGAATTAATGGCAATTTCTGTCGCCACCCTTGATGGTAAATTAGTTGGCGCGGGCGATATCCAAGCGCCGTTTTCCATACAAAGCATTTCAAAAGTGTTTGGTTTAGTCATGGCAATGAACCGATTAGGTGATTCATTATGGCAACGTGTCAGAATGGAACCATCAGGTCAGCCGTTTAACTCAATTATCCAGCTAGAATGGGAAAAAGGTATTCCGAGAAATCCTGTGATCAATGCCGGCGCTTTATTAGTAGCGGATGTTCTAGCCAGCCATTATTCATCGAGTAAACTTGCTTTCCTAAGTTTTATGCGTCATTTAGCCAATGATGAAAATATATATATCGACCAAAACGTTTATCAATCTGAATTAATTCACGGTAATCGAAATGCCGCTTTAACTTATCTGATGAAAAGTTTTGGTAATATTGAAGCTGAAGTGCCAGAAGTACTTAGTCACTATTTTACTCAATGTTCAATTTCAATGAATTGCCATCAGTTAGCACAAAGTTTGTTATTTTTAGCGAATAAAGGCGTTGATCCTAGAACAAATGAACAAATATGTACTCGGCAAGATTCACATAGAATTAACGCTATTTTGTCGACCAGCGGTATGTATGATCAATCAGGTGAGTTTGCATTTTCAGTTGGTTTACCGGCCAAAAGCGGTGTCGGTGGAGGGATAATAGCCATCATTCCAAACTATGGTGTTATTTGCTCATGGAGTCCACCTTTGAATAAATTTGGCAACTCCGTTGTTGGTATGAATTTAATATCAGGATTTGCTAACGAACTCGGTTTATCTATCTATTAAATCAGTATACCTTTTAGATTAAGTGACCTATTTAGTTAGTAACATGACTGAAAAGTGAATCTATATCAGTCACTATGTGATGACATTCGTCGATTAACGAACAATCCTAAACTCCCAAAAATAAAAATAAGCAAACTCGCAGGCTCTGGCACAGCAACTCTCGGCGAAAATGCAGTTATTACCGGTTCATCAAAACTAATACGACCTTGTTTTACTAAATAAGTGCCAACTCCTGAATTACCAATATCATAATACTTATTATAATCGACAGGAAAATCTGGGGCATATAACTTCCCTCCTCCTAACGTCACGCCAAATAATGAAAATTTATTTTCGTTATCAAAGAAAAAGCCAAAAGATGAGCTAGCGCTGGTGAGCCCAAATAGAGTTGAGAATTCTTGAGCTAATAAATTATTACCTGTACTGTAACCAGGAGAATTATACGACACTGTCTCGCCAAAAAAGTTTAAGAATAATTGAGTAACATGGCTTGATTTCGCATAATTGAATCCCTTTTCATGATGAGGAATTAAGGCGCTTTCATAAGCTTTTCCATCCGTTACCGACAAATCCAACCATGTTAAATCAGTGTCTTCATCGTATACCGCTAAATTATCTCCTAAAGTTAGATAATCTGATTGTATTAAAGCGGCCTCTGCATTTTTAGTATTACCACTATTAAGAAGTACACCGAACACTACCATTAACATTAATTTATATTGCATTCTTTTATCCAGCTATTTCAGGTTTATCTTTAAAATTAGTGTGTGATAAATCCGTTATCTTTATGACCAAAATCAAGATCAAAATTACTATATTAATCTTATGATTTATAAAGTTTAATAGCTCCTTTTTCCGATAAGCTATCATAAAAATTTAACGAAATGTAACTATTTTTTAACAAAATTGATAATAAAAATTACCAGCTGATTGTTAACTAAGTGGTCAACCAGAATTTAAACAAAATTTAATCCTAATCTACGCTGAAAAAAGACATTTTATTGTCTTAAGGCTTTATTTTTCAAACTATAATCGCTAACAAACAATTTACATCACTTAATTAAATCAAGTAAAAAATCTAGCAAGGTTACCAGTGAAATCAATTCAAACTATTGGTTTATAGGAAATAATTTCTCTACTTTCAGGCAATATTTAAGATAACTGTTACACTTATTTTAATAATAAAATGGCTTGAAAGGGATATTACTATGGCGAATAAAAAACATGCTGCTACCGCTTCGAATAATGATAGCGCTTCTATGGATGAACTAACTCAATTAAGGACCATTGTTTTTGGCGCGGCAGAGCAAAAGCTTATGGCGCAACTAGCGGCATTGAAAAGCGAAATGGAGAAATCAATCAACTCGCTTGAACAACGATTAGCAAATAAAATCTCTTCATTTCAAAAAACAGTTGAAACTAAACAATTAGAAATCGATGAACGAATCGCTTTCATTGATAAATCTCACGATGATAACGAGGCGAATCTACAAAAATCCTTAGACAGTTTATATTCTGAACATGAAATGTTTGCTAGTGCTACTCAACAAGATTTTAAAGATTTAAATCAATCGCTTGATAATGAAAGCTCTACCCTTTCCAATAATTTTGATCAACAAATTAGCCAATTGAAAACACATTTAGAAGAAGTCTCAAATGAATTAACGTCTTCAAAAACAGATAGAAAAACATTGGCCAAGTTGCTTGCGACTATGGCAACTAACTTGGAAGATGACCAGTTATAATGCCAAAAGATACTTCAGTGTCAGACCAAGAGTCACAACAAGAGCTAGAACAGCTTAGACACATCATTCTAGGTCAAGATAATCAGCGGATCACCGACGCCGTAAATAAAGATGCTCGAAGCATAGTTTCAAATGTGCTAACAGAAGCTTTTCATGACAGACAGAAAAAAGACGATTCAATAAAAAAAGTACTCTTACCCATTGTAGAAAACTCTGTAGAGCACTCAGTAACGCATCATAGCGATCGTTTAATCAGTTCACTTTATCCTCTGATGGGCAGCTTAGTGCGAAAATCTGTCGGTGCTTTTCTGTCTAATTTTATCGAGAGAACAAACCAATTAATTGAACACAGTTTTACAATAAAAGGCTTAACATGGCGTTTTAAAGCTTGGCAGGCAGGTGTTAGTTTTACACAATATGTCGTTTCGCAAACTTATAATTATCGTGTTGAACACATTTTTCTGATCCATCAGGAAACAGGTTTGCTCTTAAAAGCGGTTAACTTAGATCAACAAAGTCAAAACGATGCTGAGTTAATTTCTTCAATGCTTACCGCCATTAATGATTTTGTAGGCGACTCATTTCAACTTGATGATAATGGCGTCAAAGAACAGTTACAGACGGTAAGTACTGATAATTTCAATTTATTAATTAAACCTGGGCCTAGTGCCATCATTGTCGCGGCAGTTTCAGGAACACCTCCGCAATCACTTAATGAACAATTGCAACTTACCCTTGAAGAAGTTCACCACTTATATCAACAAGAATTTCAGCAATTTAATGGCGATAATGCTCCTTTTGAAAATGTCGATACACAATTAAATGACTGCTTATTAACCGAAGAAAAACCGGAACAAACCTCAAACAGAAGAAAACCATGGTTTGCTTGGTTTATTATGGCTATATCCATTTTATTTATCGGCTTTAAATCACTTAATTGGTACAAACTTGATAAGTTACATCAGCAGATTATAGCGATTGATCATGAAGCTGGTATTGTGGTGAAAAACCTTGAGGTACACTCAAAACAGCTGATCTCTTTAGACTTAATGCGTGATCCTAGTGCTTTATCTGTACAGAAATGGTTTGAATTACAGAAAATACCTTTCGAAAATGTAACATTAAAAGAGCGAAGATATTACTCATTGTCACCAGAGTTAATAAAAATACGTATCGAAGAAGTCCTACAGAAATACCCTCAAATTACTTTTGATTGGCAGAATGACCAACTAAACTTATACGGACAGTTAGATTACACTAATCATCAACAATTAACGTCTAAACTGGTTGAAATAGGATTAAAACCAAACGAATTAAACGAGAAAGAATTAACACTTACAAACAGTCGTCCACTTGCCGAATCAGTTAGCATTAATCAGCAAGTATTCAAAGCGTTAGTCGGTAAAATAGCCAGTATCCAATTAAGTTTTGATAGCGGTGATGCTCAAGTCAATGCGTCAATGACAGACGATTTACAGTTGCTAAAACAACAAGTTACTCAGCTAAGTTTGTTAGCTAGCCAACTTAACAAAAGTGTGGGTTTGATCATTATGGGCTGTAGTGATAATACGGGTAATGTCATTACAAATAATGCACTTAGCTTAAAACGAGCTGAAAATACCGCCTTAGCTTTAACTAAACTAGGGTTAAAAAGAGAACAAATGTATGTCACAGGTATTGGACAAATCAACATAAAAGATGTGAAAAACACCGCGAGAAAGGTTATGTTTAATATTATCTATGTTGAGCATACAACTAACTAATGCAATGGTTAATGGGTTGATAGGTTTATCACAGTTAATTGGCATAATTAGATAACAACATTAATAACAACTTAATAAAGAGATGGATTTTGATTCAAAAAAAGATATGCCTTTTAGGGGCATCTAGCGTCGGTAAAACCAGTTTGGTTAAGCAATACGTTGAAGGTATTTTTAATGAAAAATACCTGACATCTATTGGCGTGAAAGTTGATAAAAAAGTTGTCAATGTGGCTCAACAAGAAGTTCAATTAATGTTATGGGATGTTGAGGGATATGACCGCTACAATGTTTTTCAAGATAAGTATTTACGGGGAGCTGCTGCTTATATCATCGTAGTAGATCAAACGAGAAATACCTCTTTAATCGAGGGGCTTGAAATCCATGCGTTAGCGAGAAAAGCCAATAATGTCCCGGCAATTCTCGCCATTAATAAAAGTGATTTACAAGCAAACTGGCATTTAGAAGATAGTAAAACAAAACAATATCAATCGTTATTTAACGCTCACTTTAATACCAGCGCTAAAACTGGCAGTAAAGTAGAAGAAATGTTCCAAGCAATTGCCGAGCTTACGCTTCAGGAGTAATAACATGCATGCAACTTTACTCAGCGTACTTAATTCTTTGCAACAGGTAATTTTTGAAGTTACCAACTGTGATACAGGAGAAGTGCAACGTATCGCCGGAAATAGCCAGTGGGCTTTTGATTTATTTCCATTATTACATCAACAAGACACCATTTTTATTGATGATCACACGCCATTTTTACAAGACTTTTTAATTGATGCACAACAAGTATGGCAAGGTAATCGCAACAATACCCTTAAATCAGGTTTTTGGACCGAAGTAACCGACAATCAAAAAGAACTACACCTTGAAGCCACAGCAATAAGACACAACGATAAAAATATATTATTGATAACGAGCTTAGCTGAAGAATTTAAGAGCAAACAAAATACCTTACAATCTGCCCGAGAATTATTATTATCCAACGATCGGCTAATCGAGCAAAATGAATATTTACATTCTCGTTTACTTACCATTCTGAAAAAACCGGAGCAGCAAGGAGATATATTAATTGCATTAACGAAAGCGATAGAAAATGCAGGTTTTTCCGTTATTATTACCGATAGTTCATTACAAACACTTATCGAAAACTCATCAACTTATTCATTATTTGAACAACGACGTCAAGCCCTCGAACATGATGAAAAGCCCATTGATATTATTTTTAACTTAATGAAAAGCCAATTGCCTGAGTTTGACCGTATTATGAACACCAAATCAGGATGGGATGGCGAACTTTGTTGGATATCACCTCCTTCGACATTAAAATGGTTAAAAATAGCCTTATATCCCGTAAAAACTGAGCTTAATGAAGTCAATAACTGGATAATTTTCACCAATGACGTCACCAACATTAAGCATTTAGTGCAAAAAAATGAACAGCTTGCACTCCAAGATATGCTCACTGAATTACCTAACCGTTTTTCTTTTTGGCAAAAACTTGAACGACAGACCAATGAACACAAGCCTTTTTACTTATTGTATTTAGATATCAATAATTTTCGTTCTCATAATGAATATTATGGACATGATGATGGCGATAAATTATTGATCGAGTTAAGTGAAAGGATCACTGCAACGTTAAATAATAACGACTATTTAGCCCGTATTGGTGGTGATGAATTTGCCATTATTTTGTCTGATATTGATAATCAACACGACTGTAAAAAAAGACTTGATAAAATATTTGCTTGTACATACAAACCCTTTATCAGTACAAAAGGTGAACCCTATTCTATCAGTGTAAGTGTAGGTGCGGCGAATTATCCAAAAGATGCCAATAGCGTTGAAGAACTCATGAAATTTGTCGATTTAAGTGCATACAGCGGCAAAGATAAAAATAACAAGAATTCCATACAATTTTATTCTCAATCATTGCAAGATGCTTCATTGCATATTATTGAATTAGAAAAAGAGCTCAGAGATGCCATCAAGCACCACCAATTTGAATTGTATTTACAACCAATTGTTAACTTAGAACAAAACTCTATTTATAAAGCTGAAGCGTTAATAAGATGGAATCATCCAGAAAAAGGTCTTATTTCTCCAATTCAATTTATTCCGGAAGCAGAAAAAAGCGAATTAATAAACGCGATTGGTCATTGGGTCATTAAATCAGCTTGTGAATTAGTCAAACAATTGAATAAACATGGCTATAACATAAAAATTTCTATCAATTTATCTCCCTCTCAAGTCATTGAAGAAAATTTATTTTCTTTTATTCATAATTGTATAAAAGAATATAACATTGAACCTGACTTATTAGAGTTTGAAGTTACTGAAGGCGTTTTAGTCAATGATTATGCAATAGCTGAAAAATTATTAAGTAAAATAAGAGCAATAGGCATGAGCGTATCTGTTGATGATTTTGGTACTGGCTATAGCTCATTAGCTTATCTTAAAAGGCTTCCTTTAGATTTTGTCAAGATAGATCAATCCTTTGTTAAAGATATCGTGGTTGACGATAATGATAAAGCCATAGTTAGAGCTGTGATTGCTATGGCACATAATCTCAATTTAGGTGTTACCGCTGAAGGCGTAGAAACCGAAGAGCAATTAAAATTTCTTAAAAATAATGCCTGCAATTCTGTGCAGGGCTTTTTATACAGTCGGCCAATAAACTTTGAATCCTTCTTAAAGTTAATAAAAGAATTTTATTAATGTGTATAGGCAAGGCAGCGTGAATGTTAGGATTTATGGTTTATTTATGAACAAGTTAATTAAATTAATCTATCAGGTGATTTTATCTCGTTTGTCCAAGACATCGGGTTACCATATGATGAACTTGTTTTCGGAATCTCCCCAGATTTCTAAATTTTTAAACATTTGTTTGATGTTAAGGGTGCGTTTTTCGCACCCTTTTTTTCTACCTGTCATTTATACATTTAACAATAGTGAATAAAAAACAACTTTTCATTTTACAACACTGCACCATCGCTTTGCACCAATACAATACATAGCACCAAAACAGGGCAAGCAATCCAAAGTTTATGGTTATATTTGCACCAACTATTTTTATAATATAGATAAAAAACGTATATAACCCAGACAAACCGTAATGAGTACAAAAAAATTAAAGACTGGCATTACTGGTCTAACATTTGCTGTAGGTGGATTGGGATCATCAAAAGTATTCATTAATGGCTATTCAAACACCTATCCGCGGACTGCGATCTTTTTGTATCGCAGCCAAATGTTTAAGTTTCAAACATGCAGCTTCACAGCTATTTTTAACACCTTCGGCTGTTAGTCACCAGATAAAACAATTAGAAGAACAAATAGGCTTTACCCTATTTGAGCGACAAACTCGCGCGATAAAATTAACCACCTCAGGTAAGAAGTTTTACAATGCCGTACAACCTATCATTCAAGAGTTAGAAGCTACCATAGGTAGGTTTACGGCCACAGAAGAAAACAAAACCATCACTATCACATTACCGGAATTTTTTGCCAGTGAATTGTTTATTCCAAAATTGAGTGTTTGGACGGAAGAAAATCCAACCATCAACTTACAATTGGAAACCGTCAAATCGGCAAATCAAACCAATATTCCAGCCGAGCTTTCGATAGTATTAGCTAATGGTAAGCCTAATGGCAGTATTGTTCATGAGCTATTTCCGATTCGCTATGCTCCTGCGTGCAATAAAAGTTTATATAAAAAATGGTCAAGTTTAGGCTACGACGCCTTAAAAGAAGTGCCGTTAATTCTTCATCAATCTCGCCCTTGGTCTTGGCATCAGTGGGCTGACAGAGTAGACATAGAAGATTTCGATCCAAAGCAAATTATTCAATTTGACAGCATGTTTGGTGTTGCTAGAGCGGCACAGCAAGGCATGGGAATCGCACTGGTTCCTTTACCTATGAGTAAATCATGGTTTAGTGAACAATTATTAGTGAAATTATTTGATCATGAACTCGTCACCAATGATAAATACTTTTTAATTAGGCATGAAAGTATCAACGAAGGGAGTGAGCTTGATAGCTTTGCCACTTGGATAAAACAAGAGTTTTCTTTATAAGTGAATTAATTTCAATTGATGGCTGTAATTTTGTCGTTTGTCAGCCATCAACCTTTTTCTTAAAGTAACAACCGTCAACAACATTGACATTAACTTCTAACTTTAATGAAAAGGACAAAATCATGAAACTTAACTCACTCGTTTCAAAAACATTACCCTCATTGTTACTATTGTGTAGCAGTACTACATTTGCATTCGACAGCGCAGAAAAATTTAAAGTTGCTGTAGTTAAACATACAACTGGTGCAGATAAAATTGTCGCTGGCGATTATGCAAATGGTATGAAAGACATAGAGATGAAAGAAACCATCGATTTTAACCATGCAATGAACTTATGTGCAGCACAAATCAAAACGTATAAATTTGAAAAAGCCGAAGAGTCTTGTACTAAAGCAATCGATTCTTTATCTGTCAACGCTACTCGTGGTCGTCATGGTAAATTATTAAAAGCATTAGCATATAGCAACCGTAGTATCGCCAAACATTTAAACAATGAAAGCTACAGTGCTTATGAAGATTTATTAACAGCAAAGTCTTTATCTGAAAATTCTATTATTTTAGATAACCTTGCTTATTTTAAATCATCAACAAGCATGACTACTTCCGCTGGTTTAGATACTGTGGCAGCAGATTAAGGAACAATCATGAAAGACTTAAAAATACAATTTGAACGCATATTTCTATTTTGTTACCAAGTCAGTCATTTATCTTTATCGCAATGGAATATTGAAAAACTGCAAATGAATACTCTAGGTGCAAACCGACAGCAAAATACTAAATAGAGAATGTTTATGAGAAACGTGATTGGGTGTAACAGTGAAGCCTCAATGTTACACCCTACACCTTCACACGAATAATCCCCCGATGAAGCAACAATTAACAATTCATTAATTTATCCTATCTCTTTTACAGCACTAGAAAGCCAATTAATACACTGTTAGAATCTAGCCAAGTTAATTTTTAGAGAACATGAGAAAAATTTAAGATGGGCAGAGCTTACCAAAACCGTAAATTATCAATGGCCAAAACCGCTGGCGCTAAAACTAAAGTCTATTCTAAATACGGAAAAGCAATTTATGTTTGCGCTAAAAATGGCGGATTAGATCCTGACGGAAACTTAGCGTTACGTGGTTTGATCGACAAAGCGAAAAAAGACCAAGTACCTACTCATGTTATTGAAAATGCAATAAAAAAAGCATCAGGTGCGGGTGGAGAAGATTATGCTGAAGCTCGTTATGAAGGTTTTGGGCCTGGTAACTGTATGGTGATCATCGATTGTTTAACTGACAATGGTAACCGTACCATAAAAGATGTTCGTCAATGTTTTACAAAAACGAATTCTAAAATTGGTTCTACCGGCACTGTTTCACATATGTTTGATCATCAAGCAGTGTTTGCTTTTAAAGGCGAAGATGACGAGTCAGTATTAGAAAACCTGATGATGGCTGATATTGATGTAACTGATGTTGAATTAGAAGACGGCATTATTACTGTTCACGCGCCACATACCGAATTTTTTAAGATCAAAACAGAATTTGCCAACAGCATGCCAGAATATGATCTTGAAGTTGAAGAAATCACTTGGGTTCCGCAAACATATACCGAGATTACCGGCGAAGAAGATACTGCTAACTTTGAAAAATTCATTGCTATGTTAGATGATTGCGACGATGTACAAAACGTTTATCACAACGCTGAATTGCCCGAAGAGTAAAACAATTTTTCTTTTTGAGTCATAAAATGACGTTTTTAAAAGCACCTTTACGGTGCTTTTTTTATTCGTCTAATAACTTTAATAATATTTGTTCACATTCAGTGGTAGTCATTTGCTTAGGGACAGGATATTCACAATATGCTTCTTTAATCGCACGCTTGGCTAATAATGGAATATCTTGCTCTTTAAGTTCAGAAAATGTCTTTTGAATATTCAAGGTATTATTTAATGCTTTAACCGCTTGAATAAACAATTGAGCAGCTTCGGCTTCATTTTCATGCTGTTTTGCTATCCCTAAATGATAAGCTATCTGTGCATATTGTTGATACGCTTTTTCACATGAAAAACTTAACACATGAGGTAATAATACCGCGTTAGCTAAGCCATGAGGTATATGATAAAAACCGCCTAACTGATGCGCAATAGCATGCACATAACCAATGGAAGTGCGAGTAAATGCTACGCCAGCATAATAACTTGCCAATGACATTTCTGCTCGAGCGGTTAAATTTCCACCTTGTTGATACGCTTGGGGCAGATAGGTAAAAATGCGTTGTATCGCCTCTAAACTGTATGATTTAGTTTGCGTCGTCCCATGTAAACCAATATATGATTCAACGGCATGTGTTAACGCGTCTATACCGGTTTCAGCCGTAATCTTTGCCGGTAAGCCAACCATCAATAGCGGATCGATAATCGCGTAATGAGGAACCAAGCATGGATCTATCACTGTAAATTTTTGTTTTTTACTCGGGTCTGTTATTACGGCAACTAAGGTCGCTTCGGAGCCAGTACCTGCAGTAGTTGGAATAGCAATAAATGGCGGTAGTTTTTTACGCACCTTAAATAATCCCGATAACCTTTGAATATTTTTATTTTTAACCACCGAAGCGGCTATTGCTTTACCACAATCAATGACAGAACCACCACCAAGAACAATCACACTGTCACATTGATTTTGCTGATATAAACTGACCCCATGTTCAATTACCGCAATAGTTGGATCAGGAGTTACCTCTTCAAAAACCACATAATGTAGCTGAGCTTTATCTAGATAATCAGTCAATTTTTTCACGATCCCTAAACGAACAAGAGTGCTATCAGTAACAATAAAGGTATTGTTTCTGTTTACATCTTTTAATATTTTAGCCGCTTGACCTAACTCCTCTGGACCACTGATGAGTTGTGGCAATGGAATGTTAATAAGTCGATTGACATATCGACGGATGAAGATAAATAAAGAATGGATCACAAAAAACTCGTTTGATAGTCGCTGATGTTACCCATCTAACTACGACTGTAAGTGGTTGTCAACTGGTCTAACCATAGCAAGACGCTCTCTATAAAACACCATTGTGTGATCTTTTATATATCCTAGATAATTATTTTTCTGATTTTTTTACGTTTTGCCAAAATTGTTCCAATGTAGCAAGTTGATGCTGTTCGAACGTTTTACCTGAGTTTGCCACTTGTCTTTCCACACCATGAAAGCGCTTAGTGAATTTTTGATTTGCTTTTCTTAACAAGTGTTCGGGATCTTGTTTTGCATGCCGACATAAATTCACTACCGCAAACATTAAGTCGCCTAATTCTTCTGCTAAGCCTTGCTGATCACCAACAAGCTCTTCTTTAACTTCATTCACTTCTTCTTCTATTTTAGCGAAAACATCGTGAATATCATGCCAGTCAAAACCGACATGAGAGCAACGTTTTTGAATTTTAGCCGCTTGCGAAAGCGCCGGTAAATTTTTAGGAATGTCAGCTAAAATACTGATGTTAGCATTTTGATTTCGGCTCTGACGCTCTTTAGCTTTTTCATTCTCCCAATTTTGTTTTATTTCATCCTCAGTGGTTAACTGCTCATTCGCAAAAACATGAGGATGACGACGGATTAACTTTTCACAAATTGCCGCTAATACACTGTCGAAATCAAACTTTTTTTGTTCATTACCCAATTGGCTATAAAAAATCACTTGAAAGAGTAAGTCACCTAACTCTTTTTCTAATTCACTAAAATCATTCTGTTCAACCGCCTCTGTCACAGCATCAGCTACTTCATAAGCTTCTTCAATCGTATGAGGAACAATAGTGGCAAAAGTTTGTTTAAGGTCCCATGGACAACCGGTTTCAGGATCACGAAGTTCGGCCATGATCCAGCGAAGTTTTTCGATGGAAGGTTTATCATTTAACATGTAAAAATTTTCTCATTCACTGATGATATTCAAATAGCTATAATCGTTTCGCTTCAATAATATCGTCAAGTTGTAATAGCTTACTGATCAAGCGGGTGAGCATTTCATTATTCGCTATTTCTATGGTTAACGACATAATAACAGTTTGGTTACTATGATCTGAACGACTTTCCATCCCCATAATGCTTACCCTTTCATTGGCGATAATCGTCGAGATGTCTCGCACTAACCCTTGTCTATCTACGCAAACAAGCTTCACCGTCACTTGATAATGTTGTGTTGGGTTTTCCCCCCATTGCACTTCAATCTCACGCTCTGGCTGTTGTGTAAGTGAATTAGCTAATTGTTCACAATCTGCTTGATGAACTGAGATCCCACGTCCTTGGGTAATAAAGCCCATAATTTCATCACCCGGTACCGGATGACAACATTTTGCCATATGCGTGAGTAAATTCCCGACTCCTGAAACCGTTATACCATTTGCATCAACGGCGCTTTTAGCTTGATGGTACTGTGGCTTGACTAAACTTTGTGGATCTAACTCAACAGGAGGTTGTGACTTTTCATTTTCTAAAAGAAGATGATTAACCACTTGCTGCAATCGCGCATGACCAGAGCCAATGGCTACATATAAATCATCGACGGTTTTAATATTGAAACGTTTACTGGTTGACAATAAATCAACCTGCATTAAATCATGCTTCAATAACTCTTGTTCGAGTAAGTCTTTGCCTTGCGCAAGATGTTTATCTCGATCTTGAAGTTTAAAAAAGTGTTGCACTTTTGCTCGAGCTCTAGGCGCATGAATATAATGTAAATTAGGGTTTAACCAATCACGACTTGGATTAGGCGTTTTACTGGTTAATATTTCAATTTTATCACCAGTTTTAAGGCGATACGTAAAAGGTACTATCCGACCAAATACTTTAGCGCCAATACAACAATGACCAACATTTGAGTGAATGTAGTAGGCAAAATCTAGTGGCGTTGATCCATTAGGTAAGTCAACAACATCACCATTGGGTGTAAACACATAAATTCGGTCTTCAAACACTTGGCTGCGAAGCTCTTCAATAAGTTCGCCACTTTCAGTAACATCTTCTTGCCATTGTAAAATTTTGCGAAGCCAACTGACTTTTTCATCAAAACCGCTGGTTTTTCCGTGCGCCGAGCCTTCTTTATATCGCCAATGTGCCGCGACACCTAATTCGGCATCATCATGCATTTGCTTCGTTCTAATTTGTACTTCAACAGATTTACCTTCTGGTCCCAAAACCACTGTATGTATCGACTGATAACCGTTAGGTTTTGGTGTGGCAACATAATCATCAAACTCTTTCGGTAAATGCTGCCAATTAGTATGAACAATTCCTAATGCGCCATAACAGTCTTGTAGTTTTTCAACAACGATACGAACCGCTCTCACGTCATATAATTGCTCAAAATCCAGTGATTTTTGCTGCATTTTTTTCCAGATACTATAAATATGTTTAGGGCGACCATAGACTTCCCCCTGAATATTTAAATCCGCTAATTGCTGAGACAGATTACTCACAAAATCAACCATGTACTGTTCACGATCTAAACGTTTTTCATCCAATAATTTGGCTATTTTTTTGTAAACACTTGGATGTAAATAACGGAATGAGATATCTTCTAATTCCCACTTTAACTGGCCAATACCTAATCTATTCGCTAATGGTGCGTAAATATTAGCGGTTTCTTTGGCGACAATAACGCGGGACTCTTCATCGGTATTTTTTACAAGTCGTAACTGACATAAACGTTCAGCTAATTTAATCACCACAGCACGCACATCTTCAACCATAGCAAGTAACATTTTACGAATGTTATCTACCTGATTTACAGAGACTTTATTTGACTGACTTTGTCGTAAAGCTTTAATTGCCTCCATTTGTGCAACGCCTTTGCATAATAGAAAAACAGAATTGGAATATTGCTCTTCAACATAAGTTAACGAGATGTAGTCATATTCAATTAATGGGATCAAAAAAGCGGCAGCTAACGAGTCTTTATCGAGGTTAAGGCTTGCAAGAATTTCAACCATTTCTAGCGATTTTGTCTGACATTGCTCATCTATTTCATGATGAACTTTATTTTCAGACCAGATGTTTTCTAGTATTTGACATTTCTCTTTGCTGATTTCAAGTGATAATAACCATTGCTCAAAACTTGTTTGGGTCATTTGATGAGATTTTCGAACCGAAACCATGCGACATCCTGTGTTTTTACTATTGTAGAAATAAAGAAAAAGTTAACGAACAAACAATACCATAGTCTCAATATGCTTTGTGTGTGAAAACATATCGATTAAAGAAATTTTTTCAATTTTATAGCCTTGGCTTAATAAAAGTTGACTATCTTTTGCTAACGTTGCGGGATCACAACTTACATACAACAACTGCGGTATTTTTAATTTTACCAGTTGAGCTATCGCTTTATAAGCGCCAGCACGGGCAGGATCGATCAACACTTTGGTATAGGTTTCATTTTTCCAAGGGTAAGACTGCCAATCATTATTGAGATCTGCTTGATAAAATTGACAATTCGTTAATTGATTTGCTTGAGCGTTTTGTTGTGCTTGCACAACCATTTCATCAACACCTTCGACACCTACAACCCTGTTAACTCTTTTCGCCAGTGGTAAACTAAAATTGCCTAACCCACAAAATAAATCAAGGACAGTATCTTGCGGTGTTAAGGCTAACCATGCCATGGCCATAGCAACCATTTTAGTGTTTATTTGATGGTTTACCTGAATAAAATTATCCGGATTAAATGTGATGTTGATATCAGTATCAATTTGATAACTTAATTCTTCACAAGTGGTTAGCGGTAAAATTGACTGCCCATCATCCACCATAATTTGGCATTGATGTTGTTGAGCAAAGACCAACCAAAGCGCTCGATCTTGTACTGACATTTTTACTAATTGTCTAATTATCAACGTATTAACATTAGAAGCAATGATTTCAATATGTCCAATGGGGTTTTTACCTGATACGGCTGCAATAAGTACATTTAGTGAATGAAATAGCGAATCGAATGGCTCAACTAACACAGGGCATGTTTTAATCGCCACTAATTGATTACTGGCCTTTTGTCTAAAACCAATAGTTGCTTGGCCTTTTTTATTATATTGCACACCAATACGAGCTTTACGGCGATAATGCCATTCTTTATCGGTTATCGGTGTCTGCCATGGCAGTTCACGCTTTATTTTCAACGATTGATTGTTTGACTGCCTCCCTTGAATAACTTCATTTCGGGCAAAGAGTTCGGTAATTTTTTGCTGTTTAAATGACAATTGCTCTTCAGATGCCAAATGCTGTATATCGCAACCACCACAACGAGCAAAGTGCTGACATCTCGGTTTTACCCGATGTTCTGCCGCTGTGACTATTTCAACCAGTTTACCGCGATAGTATTTACTTTTTTGTTCAATGACTTTAGCCACCACGGTTTCTGAAGGCAATGCGCCATCAATAAAAATGTTTTTTTGTTGATAGTGAGCAACTCCACATCCATTAGCATCTAAACGAGAAATATTTACGGTGCATTGTTGACCCAATTTTTGGGTTTTCGGGGTTACTTTAAAGAAATTTGCCACAAAAATTGAGACCTATTGTTAAGCGCTATAAATTTACTTGCTGATGTGCCATTATAATGCCAATTATACTAAAAATCTTCACGAAATCTTGGCATTAAGAGTCTCACATTAAATGTATAAATTAAGCCTAAAAGACTGGGTTATTTTACTAACAATAGTACCGACTACTATCATTGGTTTTAGTATTGCTAGTTATTTTTCTTATAGCCGTTATGTTGAGCTAAATACCCACCTAAGTGATCGTGCTCGAAGTATTATTGAACCTCTAGCGATAGCAACCACAGAAGCCGTTATTAATACTGACAGAGAAAAATTAAGACATTTAGTGGGTTTTACCCATCGTACCCAATCTTCGATTATTAAAAGTATAACCATTTTTTCGAAAGATAATCAGGTACTTGTTGCTAGTGCCTACAATGGTGATACTGAACTGATGCGTATTGATGCTGGCGAACAAATTCCGTTAACCACTTCTTCTGTATTTACGGACGATTACATTATTTTTCGCACTCCCATTATTGATGAAAAAAGTGATGATGAAGTGATCTCTACTACTTCATCGGCTCAAGTTATCGTTGGTTACATTGCCATGCAAATCAATAAGAATCACATCAAACTTGCTCAGCAAAGTCAGATCATGATGGCTTATGCAATAGCGTTATTTGGCGTTTTGATCAGTGCCTTTTTCTCAACAAGACTTATTAAAAGCTTTACACGTCCTATTACTTCTATGGTGCAAGCAGTTGACCGCATACGAGAAGGTAAGCTGGAAAGCCGTGTTACTGGCCAACTAATTGGTGAATTAAATTTTCTTAAAAATGGTGTGAATGCCATGGCGGAATCCTTAGGAGATTATCATGATGAGATGCAACAAAGTATCGATCAAGCCACCATTGATTTAAGAGAAAGCCTTGAGCAATTTGAAATTCAAAACGTTGAGTTAGATATTGCCAAGCGAAAGGCGCAAGAAGCCAATAAAGTAAAATCTGAGTTTCTAGCGAACATGAGTCATGAATTAAGAACGCCGTTAAATGGCGTGATCGGTTTTACTCGACAGGTGTTAAAAACCCCATTATCAGATACCCAACGCGATTATTTACAAACGATTGAACGTTCTGCCGCGAATTTATTAGCAATCATCAACGACATTCTTGATTTTTCAAAGCTAGATGCAGGTAAAATGGTCATTGAAAAAATTCCTTTTTCAATGCGAGAAACGGTAGAAGAAACCATTACATTATTAGCGCCTGGTGCGCATAAAAAGAATATAGAACTTTCTTTAAGAATTGCACCGCAAATACCTGATTCGTTAATTGGCGATGCTATGCGCATTAAACAAGTCATCATTAATTTAGCGAGCAACGCAATTAAATTTACCGATAAAGGTTGTGTTAATATTGATATCGATAAAGCCGATGTTGATGAAAATAAAGCCACGTTAAAAGTAACGGTCAATGATACCGGGATTGGTATGAATACTTCTCAACAAGCGTCTATATTTGAAGCTTTTGGGCAAGCAGATCAAAGCGTGACACGTTTATATGGTGGTACAGGCCTAGGGTTAGTGATTTCACAACGGCTCGTAAAAGAAATGAAGGGGGAAATTAATTTTATCAGTGATGAAAAAAATGGTTCAACCTTTTGGTTTACCTTTCAATGTGAAATTAATCCTATTCCAGACGATGCTTTTTTATACCCTGCGTCATTGGCAAACAAAACTATTCTATATTTTGAACCACACACTCACAGCAGAATAGCAACGAGTGAAATATTAGAAAGCTGGAATATGAAAGTATTTCCGGTGATCAGCCTCGAAGAAATTAGTAATGCCTTAGCAAAAGGCAATACCTTCGACTTTGCATTAATTGCCCATGATATTACCCCAACGGCATTAAATGAATTAAAGCAATTGATTGTCTCTATCAAAGAGAACATCCCATCCATTCATTTAGCCATCAATAGTAATTCGCCTAACTTACAAGAAGCGTTAATGGCTGTGGGATCAAGTAGCTGTTTAAGTAAACCATTAACCCCGGAAAGACTTTGTAAAGCACTAACGCCTCAACATTTTGATTTTGCTCACTCACTGACTGAAGTGTTAGAAAATAAAATAGATATTAAAGTACTTGCCGTTGATGATAATGAAGCAAACTTAAAACTTATTAATGCTTTATTACGAGAACAAGTACGTGAAGTAGTTACCGCAAAAGATGGTCAAGAAGCTCTAGAGTTATGTATGAATGAGAATTTCGCGATCATTTTTATGGATATTCAAATGCCAATCATGGATGGGATTTCCGCGTTGAAACATATAAAGTCTCAAACCTTCAATGATCGAACTCCCATTATAGCCGTGACTGCTCATGCCCTAAGCGATGAAAAAGACAAACTGCTTAAAGAGGGCTTTAACTCTTACATGACTAAACCTATTGATGAAAGCATGTTACGCCATATCATTTATGAATACTGTGATATTCGCCTGTTAGGCCGTCACACTACAAATGTCAGTCATATTCAAAATAACTTTGCTGACGAACTTGAGGTATCACAAAAACCATTAAAACCAGCCAAACTTAAAGATAATCAAAATCCTATTGTACAAATATTTGAGCATTCAACCGTTATTAACTGGCCAGATGCCATGAATAAAGCCGGTAGAAAACCACAATTAGCAAGAGATATGCTTGAAGGTTTAGTAGAGAGCTTACCGGAAACAAAATTAACCATATCAGAAGCTTTAACGGCTCAAGATATTGACCGATTAAAAGAGTTTATTCATAAGCTTAATGGAGCATGCTGTTACACTGGTGTACCTGATCTTGGGAAAATAGTACATCAAATAGAAACCCAACTGAAAAGCGGTAGTGGCATTGATGATTTAGAACCTGAATTTTTTGAACTGTTTGAACATATTGAACGAGTGTCGAGTTTAGCGGATGAAGCATTTGCTGAAATAGATAAATTATTAGAAAAAAATTATTCATAAAACCAAAATGGTGTATTCAAGACTCTGATTAAGCTTGACTAAATAAAAATCAAATAATGTCAAAGCTTGTAATATCTATACTGGCTATATTATCGAATTTTAATATCTGGAGAAGTATTAATGTCACCATCTTCACTAATAACAGCCACCCCTCCATTGCATAATAAAACGGCAATACTTTTACCATTCTCATTTCTAACAAAGGCTAATTCATAACCAAATTTACCTAGACTACTGGCTGAAAATTTTTGTGCTAAAGATAGCTTTGACCACCAAACAGATTGCTCAGGAGCCTCACTTCTTCGATCAACGGTAGGAAGTTTTTGTGACTGCATAACACATTACCCGTATAAATTTTATACACAATTTATTTCAGTATAGTTTAAATTTTAGGTTTTAGCAGGTTAAAACAGTTACTGGTTGATGAGTGTTTGATAAATCAAGAAATTTACTTTGATAAAACAACAAAAGCCGTCGCATAGTCTTTTTCATCAGATAAAGAAATATGCCAAGAATTTGCTTGAAGTGATTTTGCTTTATTCAATGCAACTTCAGTTAAAATCAATTGGGGTTGGCCACTAGCCAGTGATGCAATTTCGAAATGCTGAAACGACACACCTTCCGCAATTCCAGTACCTAATGCTTTCGCTGCGGCTTCTTTTCCTGCCCATCGTTTGGCTAAATAAGAAATGTGAAACTTTAAGGTTTTGTAATAACGATATTCGTTTGGCGTTAATATTCTTAATGCCAAACGCTCTAACGCCTGCTCATTCATAGCAGCAAGGCGCTTAATTTGTACGATATCGTTACCAATACCAACAACAGACATACAGTTATGCTCTTCTAGCTTCTAACATTAACTGTTTCATATCTCTGACAGCTTTATCTAAACCGTCAATGGCAGCACGAGCGATAATCGCATGACCAATATTAAGTTCAATAATTTCAGGAATGGCCGCGATTGGTTTAACATTGAAATAGGTAAGTCCATGACCTGCGTTTACTTTCAAGCCTTGCTGATGGGCATATTCGATCCCTTCAATAAGTCTCGTTAACGCTTGTTGTTGTTCAGTTTCCGTAACAGCATCTGCGTAATGACCGGTATGAATTTCAATATAAGGTGCTTTACTTGCAACAGCAGCATCTATTTGTTTTTTATCGGCATCAATAAATAAACTGGTTTGTACACCGGCTTGCTCAAGTTGATGAACGGCTTGATTAATTTTAGCTTGTTGACCTGCAACATCTAAGCCCCCTTCTGTAGTGAGTTCTTGACGTTTTTCAGGAACCAAACAACAAAAAACAGGCTTAACTTCACAAGCAATGGCAAGCATTTCATCGGTAACGGCCATTTCTAAATTCATCCGTGTTTGTAAGGTTTCTTTCATGACGTAAACATCTCTGTCTTGAATATGACGTCGATCTTCGCGTAAATGAATCGTGATGCCGTCTGCACCAGCATGCTCTGCTACAGACGCAGCATGGACAGGATCAGGGTAAGAGGTACCTCTGGCTTGTCTTAACGTTGCTATATGATCTACATTTACACCTAATAAAATATCACTCATGGATGTTTCTCTATCTTTTTTTAAATAATTGGCGACTATTTAACGGTTTGCCACCAAGTAAATGATTTATAATTTGTCGCATTAATACTTTATAGGTTTTTCTTACTTCCTGATGACTAAAGTCTTGGTTATTTATCGCGACTAAATGCGCTTTGCAATAACGTGGCTGAGTTAAGTTTTCAACGACAGGGATAAAACCTTGCTCTGGTAAGTAATAAAACTGTTCATCTTGCTCATTGAGCACCGAAAAATCAATAGTTAAACCTAGCTCTTCTAATAAGGAATTCTCAAACCGTCTTAATATCGGCTCTATCGATTTTTTTTCCGCCAACTGGACTAAACAATGTTTATACAGTCCGTATAAGTTTTCATAAGGGACATGTTCCCCGAGTAAACGTACTTGTAATTCGTTTAAATAAAAGCCACTGTATAAGTGATCACTGGTCAATAAAAATGACTTACTACTAACTTCTATACGATTAAGCGTTTTTAAATTGCCTTTACCTTTTAGGACAATAATTAAAGGAGTAAATGGCTGTAATAATGCTTTTTTGTTAGATTTTAGAGAAGTGCCCACATAGACAATTGCAGATACTTTTCCGTTTAACTCTGTGAGAAATTCAGCGATAACCTGATTATCACGAAGTGGTCGTGAATGTAATAAAAAGGCATGTTGCTCAAGCTCTTTCATTGCTTACATTAACAACTCAAATCTAACCTGAATAATCATCGCCATAACCTAAGCTGCGCAAGGCTCTTTCATCATCTGCCCAACCCGATTTTACTTTCACCCAAGATTCGAGGAACACTTGCTGTTCAAACATTTCCTCCATATCTCTACGCGCTTCTTGGCCAATGGTTTTCAGGCGCTCACCTTTATTGCCAATAACCATACGTTTTTGGCTATTACGTTCCACTAAAATCAAGGCATTAATATGTAGAATACCTTTTTCATCTACTTTAAATTGCTCTATTTCTACTGTCGTTGAATACGGTAATTCATCACCAGTAAAGCGCATTAATTTTTCACGGATTATTTCAGATGCCATAAATCGACTTGAGCGATCTGTAATGTGATCTTCAGAAAACCAAAAGTCACTTTCAGGTAAAGCTTTAAAACAAATTTCACGAATTTTATCGACATTATCCCCTTTACTCGCTGAGATAGGCACAATATCAGTAAAATTATGTTTTTCACCTAGCTTTTGTAAATGCGGTAACAATGCTTCTTTATCTTGCACATTATCAATTTTATTGATGATTAAAACGCACGGTGCGCCACTATTTTTTACTTTATTTAAAACAAGTTCGTCATCCGCAGTCCAATGGGTGCCTTCCACTAAAAATAGAATTTGCTCAACTTCCGCAATAGAACTACTTGCCGCACGATTCATCAAACGGTTAATCGCTTTTTTCTCATCGATATGTAAGCCTGGGGTATCGACTAGTACGGCTTGATGATTATCTTCGGTTAATATACCTAAAATACGATGACGTGTTGTTTGTGGTTTGCGCGAAGTAATACTAATTTTTTGACCTAACATGCTATTTAATAAAGTCGATTTACCAACATTAGGGCGACCTACAATAGCAATGAGTCCGCAATGAGTACTTTGTGTCATGATTTTTTACTCGTTCGTTTACCTTTGGCATTATTCGCTAAAATAATTTCTAGGACTTTTTCTGCGGCTGATTGTTCCGCTTTACGGCGACTTGTGCCTTTGGTAATTACTTCATTATCGATTTCTGAAGTAGTACAACGCACGGTAAATTCTTGGTTATGGGATTGACCCGTAGTATCAATCACTTCATATATAGGCAAAGCTATTTTTCGTCCTTGCAAATATTCTTGTAAACGGGTTTTGGGGTCTTTTTGTGCTTGGCCTGGTTTTATAGCATTCAGGCGTTGTTCAAACCATGACAAAATAAGCGACTTACACGTCGCCATATCTGAATCAATATATATTGCACCAATAATAGCTTCTACCGCATCTTCAAGAATAGAGTCTCTTCTATGACCACCACTTTTGAGTTCACCAGGCCCTAAAATTAAATAGTCGCCTAAATTAAAACCACGCGCCACTTCTGCCAACGTGACTCCTTTAACAAGGCTAGAACGCATTCGAGTTAAATCGCCTTCGTTTTCTTGCGGAAATTTATCATAAAGTGTTTCAGCAATAACAAAGCCCAAAATAGAATCACCTAAAAATTCAAGCCTTTCATTATGATCCCCTTTAGCACTTCGATGGGTTAAAGCTTGGATCAATAAAGTTGGCTCTTGAAAACGATAGCCAAGTTTTTTAGATAATTGATTAATCGCAAGGGCATTACTATTTATCATTAATGAATACTACCTAAGCGTTCAAAGCGGACTCCTGTAGGAACCCAACGGGGTAAGAAACTCGAATCATCACGTTCGAAATCAAAACTCATCCAGATAAAAACTGCTTCACCGACTAAGTTTTCTTCAGGAACAAATCCCCAGAATCGGCCATCTAAACTATTGTCGCGGTTATCACCCATCACAAAATAATGCCCTTCTGGCACAACAAATTCATCCCGTTGTGAACCTGACTGTTTATAATAATGTGCTGTACGTGGCAATATTTGATTATTGACTAAAATATCATGCGTTTTATTAGGCATAGCTGAGGTATAGCGAGTCAACTCTACATTGCCATCACTGTAATCACCGTTACTCACAAAGGTCGTTTCTACTTGTTTGAATTCATTACATTCTGTTTTGGCTTCAGTGCAGGCAGATTTGATATATAACGATTTATTGCGATAAATGATTCGATCGCCAGGCAAACCTATCACCCGCTTAATATAATCAACTTTCGTATCTATCGGATATTTAAACACCACAACATCGCCGCGCTCAGGTAATCCTACCTCAACAAATTTATTACGCGCTACCGGATCACGTAAGCCATAATTAAACTTATTGACTAAAATGAAATCCCCGTCAAGTAACGTTGGCATCATTGAGCCTGATGGGATCTGAAAAGGTTCATATAAAAAAGAACGCAAAATTAAGACAAACGCAATAACCGGAAAAATTTGTACCGGAGTATCAATAAAAACAGGAATCGCTAAGATTTTCTCTTTAACGTCTTCACTAAGTTCTCCCTCACACTGCGCTTGTGCAGTTGCTAATTTTAACTTACGTTGTGGTAATAAAACGTATCTGTCATATAACCAAATAACGCCACAAACCGAAGTAAGAACTACTAAAAATATTGAAAAATAAACAGCCATGCTTTCCCTATTAATTCTCTAATTTAAGGACGGCTAAAAACGCTTCTTGAGGTACTTCAACATTACCTACTTGTTTCATACGTTTTTTACCTTCTTTTTGTTTCTGTAATAATTTCTTCTTACGAGAAATATCACCACCGTAACATTTAGCCGTTACATTTTTACGAAGTTGCTTAACCGTGGTACGTGCGATAACGTTATTGCCAATAGCTGCTTGAATTGCAATATCAAACATTTGGCGATGAATAAGTTCTTTCAATTTTTCAACTAACATACGGCCACGAGACACTGAGTTCGTTCTGTGGGTGATCATCGCTAATGCATCAACGCGATCTCCGTTGATCATCACATCAACACGTACCATATCCGCAGCTTCAAAACGAACAAAGTGATAATCAAGAGAAGCATAACCTCTACTGGTTGACTTTAACTTATCAAAAAAGTCCATCACTACTTCTGCCATCGGTAACTCGTACGTGACAGCCACTTGATTGCCATGATAAATAATATCTTTTTGAACACCACGTTTTTCGATACATAAGGTAATTACATTACCTAAATGTTCTTGTGGTACTAAAATATTAGCTTGGACAATTGGCTCGCGGATCTCATCGATATTATTAATCGGTGGTAAATCACCAGGATTATCAATAGATAAAATTTCACCATCAGTACAAGCAATTTCATAATTTACCGTTGGTGCGGTCGTGATTAAATCAAGATCATATTCTCTTGCTAAACGCTCTTGAATAATTTCCATGTGCAGCATACCAAGGAAACCAATACGGAAACCAAAACCAAGTGCCGATGAATTTTCAGGTTCAAACACTAACGATGCATCATTTAGACTTAATTTATTTAACGCGTCTCTAAAATTTTCATAGTCATCTGAGCTAATAGGGAAAATACCCGCATAGACTTGTGGTTGTACTTTTTTAAAGCCAGGTAATTGCTCAGCAGCTTCTTTTTTGGCAATAGTAATAGTATCACCAACAGGTGCACCATGTATTTCTTTGATACCTGCAATGATAAAACCAACTTCACCGGTTTTTAATACTCCAGTATCTGTTTGTTTTGGCGTGAAAATACCTACTTTATCAATAATGTGGGTTTGTCCTGTTGACATCACCACCATTTTATCGCCTTTTTTAACTTCACCGTTCATCACTCGAACCAATGAAACTACGCCTTGGTAATTATCAAACCAAGAATCAATAATCAGCGCTTGGAGATTAGCCGAAGGGTCGCCTTCTGGCGGAGGAATATTTTCAACAATCGTTTCTAAAACATCTTCAATACCAATGCCTGTTTTAGCCGAACATTGCACTGCGCCTGTCGCGTCAATACCGATAATATCTTCGATTTCTTCACTAACTCGGTCAGGATCTGCTTGCGGTAAGTCAATTTTATTTAAAATCGGCAATACTTCTAGATCCATTTCAATCGCGGTATAACAGTTGGCAACTGTTTGTGCTTCAACACCTTGACCAGCATCAACAACAAGCAATGCTCCCTCACATGAAGCGAGCGAGCGAGATACTTCATAAGAGAAATCAACATGACCTGGCGTGTCGATAAAGTTTAACTGATATGTTTCACCATCTTTTGCCAGGTAATCTAACGTGACACTTTGTGCTTTAATGGTAATACCACGTTCACGTTCAATATCCATAGAATCAAGAACTTGTGCTGCCATTTCTCGGTCTTGTAACCCGCCACAATGCTGGATCAAACGATCAGATAGTGTCGACTTACCATGGTCAATATGGGCAATAATAGAAAAATTTCGGATATGTTTCATAGATGAAAATTCAGTTAAACGTTTTATAAAATCAATAGTGGCGAGATTTTAGCTAATTTAGCCTCTTGGGGCTATCTTTTGTTGAATATTAATAACGATAATCGAGGAAAGTTAGGTTAATTTAATGATTAAGATTTGATAAAAGCTTTGAAACTAAGCTATCAATCCTTTTTATTTGTTGGTAAAACATCTATTAAGGTAGGATGCCACTCGGGTTTATCACGCATAATAAATTGTTGTCGTTTAGCGAGAAAATACCCCAAATAGCTACCCAAAATAGCCATTGGCAAGGCCCACAATTCATGCGATATCAAGTTAGCGTCAAGTAAAGATTGGCCTAAAAAGCTACCTATAAACAGGCCGATTAAAGGCCAGATATATACTTGCCAAGCTGCTGATAACAATAATTTTTCTGACAAACCAATTATAACTCGATCCCCGACTGTTACCGATAATTCAGAGCTGACGGTGTAAGTCGTCTTTTTCTGAGGAAACGCTTTCGCTAGTTGGCCACTTCCGCAGGACTCTAATTGCTGACAACCACTACAGGTAGACTTGACGATACTTTCGACCGTCACGCTATCTTGTGTTATTGCAGTCACCCGAGCCTCTTCTTTAATCATGGTTGAGTCCTAACTAATAACGTTACCGAATCTGCTATTTTTTTCGCTGTTAGGGAAGGTATTTTGCCAACAACACTCACTTCTATACCATTTACTACTTGACTCAGTGCAACTGTTGCTCCATCCATAACATAATCTACAGAACGCTGTTTTTCTTGGCTTTGAGTCACATAAACTGAAATATCAACCAAACCGTCACCAAATAAAATAAATTCTACTGGTTGTTTTGTCGAAGCAATTCGATGACGATTAGCATTAATTTTTTCAAAGCCAGCAGGAAGCCAATTTACTTTCCATGATAATTTTTGTTGCTGGTAACCATGTGGAATATCAACAACGTTTGGCAATTCAGTGTCTTGTAGTTGTTTTAAACTCTCAGCAGGTTGTTCTGTAATATCTAAATGAGTAAACTGCACTTGTTCAAGTGGTTGTCCTTTTCCTGTCACAATTGCTAATTTTAATAACAACCCTGTTTTTTCATCCAACCATAACCAATGTCCGTACTTATTAGCTTCTTTAGGGACGATGCGAATAATTTGAGCACTACGCCCTAAAATACGACTTTTACCCACAGGTATGAAATTATAAGTAGTTGATAACGTATGAATATCACCACTTAAAATATTAGGAATTGGACCAGTAAGGTTGGCGGAAAGTACGGAATAAGGCGGTAATTCGGGTTCTATATAACTAATCGTGTTATCTTTTCTAAGCACATCTCGGCGAGGGCCATTAAGTAAAGATAATATTTCTAATTCAACATTTTCATCGGTTACACCATGAAACCAATGATAAGGTTCCGCATGGTTATTTTTAACCACCACAAAAGAGGTACTAAAATTTAAGGTTTGTAAAGATTGAGAAAGACGAGCTAGCCATACATCAGCTGTTTCAGGAGATTCGGTCTCAGCAGACCATGCTGAAGAACTTAAGCTCCCCAGCATTAAAAAACAAATTAATAACTTCATTTAACCGGATTGGTAACCTCTTTTTCAGCATTTTCTGCTTTTTCCGCTAATGCTGTAAATTTAAGTTGTTGTTTATGATCTTGTAATAGTGCCTGAAAACGTCGTTGTTGTTCAACCATGGCTTGTTGCTTGGAAGCTCTATCATTTTGTTGATAATTTAAGCTAACTGGCTCAGCTATGCCACCAAAAGGAACAGTTTGAACAATTGGATTAGGGACTAAAGGATCAGTCTCTGCAACATTTTGTTGGACACCTATCACCATTAATCCGGCGGCAGATGCGGCAATAGCAACTTGTCCAAATGGTTTAGAAAATTGTACTACTTTAGCTTTTACAGATTCTGTAAAGCTTGGTTTCGCGATTGGCGCAAGAACGGTAGGCTCTTCAGCAATTGCATTAGCAATACTTGTAGATAAATCAGTATTTAACGAATGAGGTAATTCGTCTCGCATCGCATCACCAATCATATGGTAACGTTGCCAAGTTTCGGACATATGGTTGTCTTTAACTAATTCGTCAAAAACATCATCATTGGTTTGATAATTATCAACTAATGATGAAACTGTCTCAAACTTACTTTCACTCATATATACACCTTAAAAAAACCGATAAAATTAGCGTTGAATTAATGGCCTGATTTTTTTATCTACAGCATCACGTGCTCTAAAAATTCGTGAACGTACTGTGCCAACAGGACATTCCATAATCGTAGCTATTTCTTCATAACTTAATCCTTCAAGCTCTCGAAGATTTATTGCCGTACGTAAATCTTCTGGTAACTGCTCAATAGTATTAAAAATTACACTCTTAATTTCTTTGGTTAATAATAATTTTTCAGGTGATGCATTTTCTCTTAGCGCATCACCAGCATCATAAATCTCTGCATCTTCAATTTCAACATCTGATCCTGGTGGTTTTCTGCCACTGGCAACCATATGGTTTTTAGCGCAGTTAACCGCAATACGATATAACCATGTATAAAAAGCACTATCCCCTCTAAAATTAGGTAAAGCGCGATACGCTTTAATAAATGCTTCTTGTACTATATCTGGAACATCGCTATGATTTTTAACATAGCGTGAAACTAAATTTGCCACCTTATGTTGGTACTTTGTAACTAGCAGGTTAAACGCATTTTTATCACCACGTTGCACCCGCTCAACCAAAACTTGGTCGACATTTTGTTCGCTCATCCGAGCCAATACTCCTAAAACTCGTTAACTTTTCAATTTGGCTCATAGCAAACACATCAAGTAGGACTAGACTTGTGTGAAAAAGTTCTAAATAAATTAAAAAAAACTTAAATTAATCGATATAGTCCGTTTTTTCTGTTCTCTGCGCCGAATAAACGTTAAAATTTATTTATCTAATAGGATACATGAAAATCAATCATTTATGAATCAACAACACAATTGTGACGTGCTAATTATTGGCAGTGGCGCAGCAGGTTTATCTCTTGCTCTTCATTTAGCAAAAAATGCAGATGTTGTCATTTTAAGTAAAGGCCGAGTCAACGATGGCTCTACTTTTTATGCACAAGGAGGAATTGCCGCTGTTTTTGATGAAAATGATAGTATTGAATCCCATGTTTCCGACACATTAATTGCTGGTGCAGGTCTTTGTAATGAAGACATTGTACAGTATACCGCTGAAAATGCTCGTAGTTGTTTAGAATGGTTAATCGAACAAGGGGTTAATTTTGATCAAGAAGATAACGATAATGATAATGATAACGGCAAAGTAAAATATCACCTAACCCGTGAAGGTGGTCATAGCCATCGCCGTATTCTTCATGCCGCAGACGCTACCGGGCAAGCGGTACAAACGACTCTCGTTGATCGCGTGAATAACCATAACAGAATAAGAGTTTTTGAAAGATACAACGCCATTGACTTAGTTTGTCAAAATTCAGAAGACAAAAACAAACATTGTATTGGCGCATATGTTTGGAACCGTAATAGTGAAAAAGTTGAACGTATCTTTGCTAAAAAAACCATTTTAGCGACCGGCGGAGCAAGTAAAGTTTATCAATATACTTCAAACCCTGATGTTGCCAGCGGTGACGGTATCGCTATGGCTTGGCGCGCAGGTTGTCGTGTTGCTAATATGGAGTTTAATCAATTTCATCCAACGTGTTTATTTCATCCTGAAGCCGGTACATTTCTATTAACCGAAGCGCTTCGCGGTGAAGGTGCGATTTTAAGACGACCAGATGGTAGTCGTTTTATGCCTAGTTTTGATGAACGCGCAGAGCTCGCGCCTCGCGATATAGTCGCCCGTGCCATTGATTACGAAATGAAGCGCCTCGGTGCTGACTGCATGTATTTAGATATCAGCCATAAATCACCTGAATTTATCATGCAACATTTCCCAACTATCTATGAAAAAACCCTTTCTTTAGGCATTGATATGACTAAGCAGCCAATGCCGATTGTACCTGCAGCGCATTATACCTGTGGTGGCGTCATGATAAATAAGCAAGGCAAAACTGATGTTGAAAACTTATATGCTATCGGAGAGGTCTCTTATACTGGGTTGCACGGCGCAAATAGAATGGCCAGTAATTCATTATTGGAATGTTTAGTGTTTGCAAAAGCAGCGGCTGAAGATATCGAAAAACATTTACCTAACACAGAAAAATACATTGAATTGCCTGATTGGGATGAAAGCCGCGTAACGGACTCTGATGAAGAAGTCGTTATTCAACATAATTGGCATGAGCTGAGACTGTTCATGTGGGATTACGTTGGTATTGTTAGAACCACCAAACGATTAGAACGCGCATTACATCGGGTTGAATTACTACAACAAGAAATTGAAGACTATTATCAAAACTTCCGAGTGAGCAATAATTTATTAGAATTGAGAAATTTAGTACAAGTTGCTGAATTAATTATTCATTGTGCGATGCAGCGTAAAGAAAGCAGAGGTTTGCATTATACTTTAGATTATCCTGAACTAAGTGATGAAATTAATATGACAATTCTTTCTTCTGAAGATCTATAATTTACACACCTAAGGTTACAAAGCACCCTTTTGTTTTAATGGGGTGAAGGTGAAGTAGATTTTTTACGATGATTCGATAAAACAGCTCGTGATAACCGACAATAATCTCGCGGGGAAAGACTATCTTTAAAAATAAAAAGTTTAATTGGGTTAACAAGCTGTTTCGAACGACTATCAATTAAAATGAGCCAACAACCAAACCAACCAATACGACTATTCAAGTGTAACGATAATTGACTATGGCGATCACAATCTATTAAACCATTATTGTGCAATACCAAATACTTAATTTGATGCTTTGGTAAGCGATGATAACCTTTCATGACAATAATCACGATACATAAAATTAACGCAATATTCACCGTTGATTTAAGGGGAGATGTAATAATAGCCAGCATATAAAGCTGATGAATAATATAGCAAACAAGCAATAAAGTTATCGCCTCAATGCAGTACTGAATTGCCTGTTGATTAGACGATTTAACTAACCGGATATTATACTTTGACTCTCCCGAGTATAAATTGCACCATTGAGTTGAGTTCTGCATCCTTACATTCCTCATGTCCCATAAACCAAGCGAAAAGTTCAGGATCTTGGCAAACTAATAAACGTTCAAAGATTGCTTTGTTTTCATCTGATAAATGTTCCCAAGCTTCATCGACAAACGGCATAAACAGCACATCAAGCTCTAACATGCCACGGCGGCACGCCCATTTTAATCTTGATTTGTCTTTTTCTACCGACCCTACAGTTAACATAGTACACCCTTGGTTCTCAATATTACTGCTATTGTAACAAACTCAACGGCTTAAACGCCATCATTTGATAACAAGAAAAGTGTAAATTATAGTTTAGTCTAACGCTTGCATTTTTACACTCTCGCCCCTATTACTATGTCATGTTTTGATATTTTTAAGCTGCTATGACAATCACAATAGACACAACAAAGCCCTCATTAGAGAATTTACCCAATAATTACTTGATTTCATTGGACGATTACTCTGCGATTTCATTAATGGGTGAAGAGCAAAGTAAATATTTACAAGGACAAGTCACTTGTGATGTAAATGAACTTGAGCAAAAAAGTTTGCTAAATGGCGCACACTGTAATGCGAAAGGAAAAGTTTTTTCTTGTTTTCGTTTATTTAATCGTCAGCAACAACATCTTTTATTTCAACCTAAATCAACCCTTGAAGGATCATTGGCTGAATTGAAAAAATTTGGCGTTTTTGCCAAAGTTGAAATATTGCCCGCTGAACAACTAAGTTTTATCGCAGTAGTCGGCGAGCAAGCAACAGAAAAATTAAAAACAAAGTTTACTCAAATTCCTGATAACTTAACGCCGGTCATTCAACAAGGTACAACCACATTAGTTTATATAGCTGGCAAAGTGACCCGTTACTTAATGATTGATGAAACAGAAAATATCAACACCTTAATGACCAGTTTTGAATTTCCTGTATTTTCAAGTCAGGTATGGACGTTACTCGAGATCCTTGAAGGGATCCCATCGTTAACATTACAAAGCGACAATGAGTACGTGCCACAAATGTTAAATATGCAAGCGATACAAGGAATAAGCTTTACTAAAGGCTGTTATTTAGGACAGGAAACTGTCGCTCGTATGCAGTATTTAGGCAAGAATAAAAAAGCCCTATTTAGCCTTTCAGGTGAAAATACGGGAGAAATAAAAACCCAAGTTATCGAAAAACAGTTAGGCGAAAACTGGCGTAAAGCCGGGGATATAACCAGTATTTACCAAGCCGATAATGGCCAATGTTATATTCAAGCAGTGTTAAATAACGACATAACGTCATCCACACAATTACGTATAAAAGATCATCCTGCGTCTTCGCTTTCCATCATTGATCTGCCTTATACGCTTAATGAAGAATAATTACCTTTAGGAGAACCCATGCAAATAACAGATAAGAAAGTTGTCGTTTTACATTATGCCGTTTCTGATAGCGAAGACACATTAATCGACAGTTCATACGATCATAGCCCATTATCAATTATCCAAGGCACAGGTTATTTAATTCCTGGCCTAGAAAACGCTTTAGTTGATCATGTTGCAGGTGACAAATTTGAAGTAGAAGTCAGCGCCGAGCAAGCATATGGTCAGCGTTTTGATGATTATGTTCAAACGGTTCCTAAAGCAATGTTTGCAGAAATTGAAGATTTAGAGGTTGGTACTCAACTTCGAGCAACTACGGATGAAGGCGAGCAAACGGTTATTGTAGTTGACGTACAAGAAGATGAAATCACTGTCGATGGTAATCACCCGTTAGCTGGTATTGATTTAAAATTTGACGTGGAAATATTAGAAGTACGTGACGCTACTGAAGAAGAGTTAGCTCATGGCCATGTTCATGGCGAGGGCGGATGTGGTCATAGCCATTAAAAACTCTATGATGCCAAAAAAGTGTTTCAGCTTTTTTGGCAACAAAACAGGGGTTATAAAGACATATATTGGGATTGCATCACTTTATAAGCTATCAATCTCTTGCTTTAATTGCTCTTGTGGATCTGTGACTAACTTTTCTAAAACGGCTACTCTTTCAGATAAATTCTTAATAATTTGATCTTTTTCTGCCAAACGTTTTGGATAACTTGCACAATTTGAAAATGCCCAGCCTCCAGATGTATTATCCTCAAGCCCTAACTCATAACGTTTATTGAGAAAACCAACGAGTAGTATTCCTGCAACAATAACACTGGTTGATACTATTAATTGAATAATTTCCATAATGTTCACCTTTAGCAAATGACTTTCTTAATCATCTAGTCTGTTTTTGTGCAAATTTATTACAAAAATATAAAAAATAAATCGAGCATCATTCATTTAAACTTAAAGCTTTCGCAGTATTTAATTGAAATTTAAAGAATATTTACTTTTAATAACGTTAAATATGTTCATAAAATTTGCTCAAGCCATCATTGAACAATGGCAAAATGCAAAAGATGAACACGATAAGGGAAAGGCGGGGAAATACGTTACATGTTCAATTGGCTTTCATCTCGAACAAGTTTCAAAAACAAGTGATAAAACAACCATGGTGAAAAATGCCGATAAAGCTCTATATTTAGCAAAAGAACAAGGTCGAAATTGTTTTGTTCAATCTAACATAATAGCCGAAAGCTAAATATTGTTTAACTATTTAATCTTTTTTCAATGTCAATTACGCGATATTAAGTGCCTGAATTTTCTTTTTCACTTCTTGAAAACGTATATGCTGGCAACAAGCAAATCCGGGAAGCTGTTTCACTTTAGTCCGCGAGAATAACGGCACCATCAAGCCGGTTAAAAATCGAGTTAAGGTTTCAACAGAGATGGCATTTTGACTTTTAGCTTTTAATAATTCAGTTACTTCTGCTAAATATTTTTTAAGTAGTTCATCACTGGGCATGTTTACTACGGAAGAATATGTCAATTTTGCTACCTTCCCACTACATACAGAACAATGACCACAATGAGAAGGCGAGCTTTGTTCATCAAAGTATAACGATAGATGATGAGTCAAGCATTGTTCTAATTCAAAAAAACGAACCAATGCGGCAATTCTTTTTATTTCACTTTGCTCTTTTTCGAGAAAGTAATCATGTAATTTTTTAGCTAACAATGGTGTCGATAAAGCGGTGTCATTAATACTAAAAACTTCGGTGATTTTTTTCGTTTCTAATACGATATGTCCTAATTCTTGCAGATATTCTAGCGCAGCAACCACTCGACTTCGTTCACATTGATAATGTTGAAACAATTGCTCAAAATCAGGTTCACCCCATACTTTTTTGAACTGAGTATACTGAAAAACCGCCTGGAGAAACGCCTTACGTTCTCCTTCGAAGGCATTTAATATTTCATTTTGAGTGGTTATAAATTTATATTTAAAATCAGCAAAATAAGCATACAGTGGCTTAATGACTTGATGAAGTTCAAGTTGCACTAACAGTGTTTTCATCGGTAATTGACGAATGTTACTGGCATTCGACAAACTTAACCCTTGTAATTCCCAGCGACCAGCTTGTTTTTCGTCTTTGATATTACTCAGCACATACTCAATACCACTTAATTCGGGGGTATCACCATAAACAAAGTTTTCAACTGTATTTAAACCATCTAAGTTTGCTAATGTAATACAATTTGATGGCAAACCATCTCGCCCTGCTCGCCCTATTTCCTGACTATAGTTTTCAATAGATTTTGGTAAATCATAATGAATAACAAAGCGAATATCTGATTTATCGATCCCCATTCCAAAAGCGATAGTAGCAACAATAATTTCCACGTGGCCTGACATAAATTGATCTTGGATTTTTGCACGCATTTCACTATCAAAACCGGCATGATATGCCTGTGCATTCAAACCATTTTTCACTAAAAAGTCAGCCACTTGCTCAGCCGTTTGCTGTAAAGTCACATACACAATACCGCATCCTATTTGTTGCTGGATGTCGGTTATTAATTGTTGATTTTTTTCATGTTCAAGCACAGGAATAACCGATAAGGTTAAATTTTTACGGTAAAAGCCTGTTTGCACTATGTGATCTGCCGATATGGCAAATTTATCCGCCATATCAAATTTTACTTTCTTCGTCGCTGTCGCTGTCAGTAATAACACTAACGGAATATTTAAGGCTTGCTGATAGGATGGTAACTTTAAATAATCAGGACGAAAATTATGACCCCATTCAGAAATACAATGTGCTTCATCAACCACTAGCATTGAAATTTTCACCTTGCTAATGAATTGTCGAAACCGTTCATTTTTAAATCGCTCAACCGAGACCATTAATACTTTTAACTGACCATTTCTTGCTTCGGCCATCACTTGTTGGTTTTGCTCGGCGGTTAAACTTGAATCAATACTGGCTGCAGCTATTCCTTTGCTTGCAAGAAACGCTAACTGATCTTTCATTAACGCTAATAAAGGTGACACTAATAAGGTTAAATGTGGCAGTTGCGTTGCGGTAAATTGATAGCATAAAGATTTTCCAGAGCCGGTCGGAAAAATAGCTAACGATGAATGGCCTTGCAGTAATTGGACAATAGTTTGTTCTTGCCCTTGACGAAAATCATCAAAACCAAATATTTCTTTTAGCGAACTGGTAAGTTTATTTGTCATTACGAGTTTAAATAGTACTTTGCTTCAATACGTTGGCAGTATTGTACTAAATTTTCGTATTTACGGGCTTGCTGATTAAAGTTATTAAAATAATCAACGCTGATAAATTGACATAATGATGAATAAGCCACGGCATCAAAAGAGCATGCTTGCTCACCAAAAAAATAATCTTTATCGCCCAATAAAGTTGATAAGGCAGAAAAGTGTTCCTCTGCTTTAGTGAGTAATTCAGACTCGCTATGTCGGCCAAATCCTTGTCTTGCTAGAGTTTTAACCACACCTTTACGCAACATATTGGGTAAAAACCACATTAATGGGAGTGGGAGTTCGTTAAAGAAGGCTTCTTTGATGACCGGCCAAGTTTCCTCTTTTGACCAGCGAGAATATACTAAGATCCAATACAAACTTTCATCTAACGCGTGAGTATATAATGACAGTTGAGCCTGTTGTTCATCGTTGAGGTGATCATCAAGTTTTATTTGATATTTTTCAGTTAAGTATTTAATAATAAAAGCAGAATCAGCAATTTTCTCACCTTCATCATCTATAAAAGGCAATTTATTCTTTGGTGATTGTTTTAAATTATTAAAATCGGCGACAAATTGATAATCGATGCCTGCAAGCTTTAAAAATAAATCAACTTTAACCACAAATGGGCTCGCATCAATCACGCCAAATGCACTGCCAAAACCATACAACTTTATCATTACTCATCCTTAAATTAATAAAATTCACACCAGAAAGAAATTAAGCATACATAAAAAAAACACCACTGTAAATTATTACAGTGGTGTGAATAGTGTTTCACGATAGAAAAAATGTAAACGTTGTAAAACGCTTTATTTTTCAGCCGCTACTACTGAAATCTCAACCAATAACACATCACGTGCCATTGCCGCTTCAACACACGCTCTCGCCGGTGCATAACCTTGAGGTACCCAAGCATCCCAAACTGCATTCATCGCTGCAAAATCAGCCATTGTTTTTAAATAAATAGTGGCGGATAACATATGTTCTTTTGAGCTACCGGCCTGCTCAAGCAAAGTTTCAACTTTATCTAACATGGTTTGCGTTTGCTCAGTAATCCCCTTTGACGCATCAGTACACACTTGTCCACATAAATATATCGTGCCGTTGTGTTTAACAATACGGCTCATGCGTTGTTTGGTTTCTAATCTTTCTATCATTTTTACCCCTATCGCCTTCCTACTAGGGCGTATTGAACTTTGCTGTATGAATTTCGTTCAAAACAAACGGCTTCTGAATGCGGCACTTGGATTATTGCATAGTCATTCTATGATTAATTCAAGTAACAAAGAGCAGGAGGCGTTTAGTTGACCCCTTCGGTAGCATCTGTTTGGCTGTTCTACTGTGTTAACGCTTGACTTGAGTAGAATAACTACACGGCGCAAGTGCTGCCTTGTATAAATACCAAACAAATTGCTGCAAAAACAAACTCGAACGTTCAACACGCCCTAGAACTTTTAACTTCATGGTTTGATTATTTATATTGCTTTAAAAAAGAAAACCTCAAGGCCTTTCAACATTGAGGATTTCTTTAGATATATTTTAAGTGATGTTTTAACGCAGTGGTAATTGACTAATTCAAGGAAATCGCACGGAGCAGACGTTAGTCAGTGAGTACGTTTGACGATGAAATTGTAAATTACAGCAAGTTTAAACAACGCTTAATTAATTATTCCCATTCAATAGTCGCAGGCGGCTTACCTGAGATATCGTAAACAACGCGCGAAATACCATCAATTTCATTAATAATACGGTTCGACACTAACCCTAAGAAATCATACGGTAAATGAGACCAACGAGCGGTCATAAAATCAATCGTTTCAACACAACGTAAACTTACAACCCAGTCATATTTGCGTGCATCACCCATCACGCCAACCGAACGCACAGGTAAGAATACAGTAAACGCTTGGCTGACTTTTTTGTATAAATCATGTTTGTGTAATTCTTCAATGAAAATGTGATCTGCACGACGCAGTAAATCAGCATATTCTTTTTTCACTTCACCTAAAATTCGAACACCTAAACCAGGACCTGGGAATGGATGACGATAAAGCATATCGTAAGGTAAACCTAACTCTAAACCAATTTTACGGACTTCATCTTTAAATAGTTCACGTAATGGTTCAACTAGGCCAAGTTCCATATCTTCAGGTAAACCACCGACATTATGGTGCGACTTGATCACATGCGCTTTACCTGTTGCAGAAGCTGCAGATTCTATCACATCCGGGTAAATAGTGCCTTGTGCCAACCATTTTGCATTGGTTAACTTACTTGCTTCTTCATCAAAAATTTCAACAAATACATTACCGATAATTTTACGTTTTTTCTCAGGATCCGCCTCACCGGCTAACCTATCTAAGAAACGACTTTCAGCATCGACATGGATAATATTGAGACCAAAATGATCACCGAACATATCCATCACTTGCTTACCTTCATTTAACCGAAGCAAACCATTATCAACAAAAACACAGGTTAACTTATCGCCAATAGCGCGATGCAAAAGCATGGCAACCACTGACGAATCAACGCCACCAGATAAACCTAATACCACTTCGTCATCACCGACTTGTGCTTTCATTTTAGCGATAGCGTCTTCAATGATAGACGCCGACGTCCATAGCTTTTCACACTGACAAATATCAACAACAAAATGCTCAAGCATACGCATACCTTGTTTAGTATGAGTCACTTCCGGATGAAATTGCACACCGTAGAATTTTTTCTCTTCATGCGCCATTGCAGCAAATTTACAACTTGGTGTTTGCGCGATAGTAGTAAAACCTTCAGGAATAGCGGACACTTTATCGCCATGGCTCATCCACACGTCTAATAACGCATTGCCATTTTCACTCACGTTATCTTCAATATTTTTAAATAATTCAGATTTTGCAATAACTTCTACTGACGCATACCCAAATTCTTTATGTTCAGAACCTTCAACACCGCCACCTAATTGCTCTGCCATCGTTTGCATGCCATAACACACACCCAAAAGAGGCACGCCTGCATTGAATACATACTCAGGAGCACGTGGAGAATTCAGCTCTGTCACTGACTCAGGGCCGCCAGCTAAAATAATCCCCGTAGGATTGAATTCTTTAATTTGCGCTTCAGTAACATCCCAAGCCCAAAGCTCACAGTAAACACCAATTTCACGAACACGACGTGCAATCAGCTGCGTGTATTGTGAACCGAAGTCCAAAATTAAAATACGTGAATCATGAATATCTTTATTTGTCGTCATGAATAATTCCTGTTTCTTTTAAAGTGAAGCGCTGAAAATTAAATAACAGCACTTTTTATAAATGTTATTTTTAAAACTTGCTAAAAATAACAACAGGCTGAAATTCTCTTACATCATAGTAATGAAAGTCAGCCTGCTTAAATTTTTACTACTGCAACAATATGCTGTGAGTATTTTTTATCGAGTTTAAGGCGGAGACTCGGAGCCTACTTTAGTAGGTGAGAATCGACAACGCTAAAATCGTTAAAAAAGGCCTCAGCCTTTTTATCCCATACGATAATTAGGGGCTTCTTTTGTTATGGTCACATCATGCACATGTGATTCACCCATACCCGCTGACGATATTTTCATAAATTCAGGTTTAGTTCGCATTTCTTCGATGGTCGCAGACCCTGTTAACCCCATAGATGAACGTAACCCGCCCATTTGCTGATGAATGATTGCCGCAACAGGACCTTTATATGCAACACGTCCTTCAATACCTTCAGGTACCAATTTATCTGCTTCGCCATCAGTTTTCTGGAAATACCTGTCGCTTGAGCCATCTTTTTGTGCCATGGCACCTAATGAGCCCATACCACGATATGATTTATAGTAGCGTCCTTGATATAACTCCACTTCACCTGGCGATTCTTCCGTACCCGCTAACATTGAACCCACCATAACACAGTGAGCACCTGCCACTAACGCTTTTGCAATATCACCTGAAAAACGAATGCCACCGTCTGCAATAACTGGAATATCTGTACCTTTTAATCCTTCAACTGCATTTGAAATTGCCGTTAATTGCGGCACACCAACACCGGTAACAATGCGCGTTGTACAAATAGAGCCTGGACCTATACCAACTTTTACTGCATCAACACCAACATCAGCTAATGCTTTCGCACCTGCTGCTGTGGCAACATTACCAGCAATAATTTGTAAATCAGGATATTTTTGTCGCGTTTCGCTAACGCGATCAAGTACACCTTGAGAATGGCCATGTGACGTATCAATTAAAAGTACATCAACGCCTGCGCCAACTAGAGCATCAATTCGTTCATCAGTTCCTGCTCCAACTCCAACAGCAGCGCCAACACGTAAACGACCTAACTCATCTTTACACGCATTAGGTTTACTTTCCGCTTTTTGATAATCTTTTACGGTAATTAAACCTTTTAATTTAAACGCGCTATCGATCATTAGTATTTTTTCAATACGATGTTCATGCATTAACGACAAAATTTCTTCTCGTTCAGCGCCTTCTTCAACCGTCACTAATTTTTCTTTAACCGTCATTAACTCAGAAACAGGTTTAGTTAAATCAGTTTCAAAACGTAAATCACGTCCAGTGATAATACCCACTAAATTATTGGTATCATCAACAACAGGAAAACCAGAAAAGCCCAAATCATCAGCTAGTTTCATGGTATCTAAAATCGTAGCGTTCGGAGTAACAGTAACAGGATCGCTAACGATGCCACTTTCATACTTTTTCACTAATGAAACATTTTTAGCTTGTTCTTCAATAGTCATATTTTTATGAATAAAGCCAATGCCGCCCTCTTGCGCTAATGTAATAGCCAAACGGGCTTCTGTTACTGTGTCCATCGACGCAGAAATCATGGGTACATTTAAATCAATTTTACGTGTCAATTTAGTTTTTAAATTGGCCGTGTGTGGGAGCACTTTTGAATGGGCAGGAACAAGTAATACGTCATCAAAAGTTAAGGCTTCTTGGGCAATTCTTAGCATCGCAACATCTCTCTAAAAAGGTGTGGTTAGGGAGTGAATATTGCGGCAGAATTTTAACCGTTTTATCAGCTTAGGACAACTTAAATTTTAAAATTTTAGTGAAATAAATTGCCATAGATAGTTTAAACAAATATATAATAGAAGTTAGATCCTGATTAACATTTGATAAAGTAACTATTTTTATGGCTACAAAGCATATTTTACAAGTAAGTGAACTAACCAAAAAAGTAAAGTTCATGCTTGAAAGCGAACTAAATACTGTCTGGTTATGTGGTGAAATATCTAATTTCATCGCCGCAAGCTCTGGGCATTGGTATTTATCACTAAAAGATGCCAAGTCACAGGTAAAGTGTGCGATGTTTAAAGGAAAAAACCAACGGACACGGATCACTCCAAAAAATGGTCAGCAAGTACTTGTTCGTGCAAAAGTTTCTTTATATGAGCCCAGAGGTGACTTTCAAATAATTATTGAATTGATGGAAGAAGCCGGTGAAGGATTACTCAAGCAACAATATGAACAACTTAAACAAAAATTAAATGCGTTAGGCTTATTTGCTCAACAATTTAAACAACAAATCCCTAAACATATTACTCGAGTTGGCTTGGTCACTTCGCCAACTGGCGCTGCGGTCAAAGATATTATTTCAGTCCTTAAACGTCGAAACTCTAGCATTCAAATCGTCATTTATCCGGCAGTAGTACAAGGCGAGCAGGCAAAGTTTGATATTGTTAGGGCGATCGATCAGGCTAACGCGAGAGAAGAATGCGATGTCCTAATTGTGGGCAGAGGCGGCGGTTCGTTAGAAGATCTTTGGCCTTTTAATGAAGAAGACGTCGTAGAAGCCATTTTTCATAGCAAAATTCCAACTATCAGCGCTGTTGGTCATGAAATAGACACAACATTATCTGATTACGTCGCAGATTTAAGAGCACCAACACCTTCTGCTGCTGCAGAATTAGTTTCACAAGATTTGAGCGAGACTTTGACGCAACTGACGGTATTAAGTCAACGCGTACAGCAAAATATTCACCAAACCCTGTCGAACAAACAACAAGTTATGCAATCGTTACAACATCGACTATCTCAAGTACATCCAGAGCAAAAATTACAAGTTTACCAACAAAAGGCGGATGAACTTGCCATACGACTTGAGCAAGCATTAAAACGTGAAATTCAACGTTTTAAAGTAATACCCATGCATTTAACTAAACGTTTAACTTTACTTTCTCCGCTGCAAGGTATTTTGCATAAACATGAAATAGTACAGCAGCAAAGGCAACAATTAATTCATGCGATGCAACAAATTTTAGCGCGAAAAAGTGAAAACTTTGTCCATCTAATTGAACAGCTAAACATTGTCAGCCCACTTGCAACCATTGCACGAGGTTATAGTGTTAGTAGGAGTAAAAGCGGTATTATTAGAAGCGTACATCAAATTGAACTTGATGAAAAAATTAACATTCAAGTGAAAGACGGTATTATTGAAGCAAATGTGGTGAGTATAAACGATCAGAAATAAACTAAAGTTCCATTGTGACCACATGGTAAAGTAACTTAACCACTGAATTTTTATGTGCTTCGTTAAATTTTATTCCTAAAGACATCCCATTGGTGATTTGTTTTTGGCTACACATTTCTCCTGAAAATTTTAATGTCCCTAATTCAGGAAATGTTTCAATCACAAAATCAATACTCTTATCGGTTGCTAATGATATTTCTTCGCCATTATCTACTCTTAATTGACAACCATTTTTAGAAAGATCGGTGATCATTCCTTCCCAAAAGTTTTTTTCAATCCGAACTTTAGCGCGAATATCCGTGTCAACGCGAATCGACTTTCTTAAACTTTGCACACTCATGGACGTTGGAAACTCTAGAACCATCAGTTTTGACGGCAATTGAATTGTTTGCTTAATGCTACTAACAAAAGCCGCAACTGAGCCTTCATTGCCTTCAATAAGACCACGTACAGTCACTCCTGTACCTTGAGTTATAAATTGGCCGAAATTGCCCATTTTGCTTGAATCAGGAATTTGTATCAAAACATACTGTTTTGCCAAAAAACCTACGAAGGTACTACGAAACTTTCCTTTTTGGCCTGCGGGTGTGCTGATATCAATACTGACAATAGAACCTGCTTGCATTAAGCCAAGGTTATTATTAATTCTTGATAAGGTTTCTATTTTGACTGGCGCTAAAGACATAGTTAATAGGTATGTAAGCTATTCATTATAAAAGTAATAATAAATACACTAGTCAAAAATATAACGAAAAGCAATTTAACTACTCACAATAAATGACAATTTATCACTTGAGCGAAATAAAAACGCTCAATCATTTGATTGAGCGTGAATTCGATGTGTGTTAATTTTCCGACTTTTTGTAACCTTGCGTTTTTCTCGCCAATTTCTTTTGTTCGGTAAAGGTTAACTTTTTCTTACCCGCAAATGGGTTTGACGTTTCTTTAAACTCAATTCTTATCGGTGTGCCCATTATTTTTAATGACTTACGGTAATAATTCATTAAATAACGTTTATATGAGTTAGGTAATTGTTTTGCTTGGTTTCCATGTATCACAATTAACGGTGGATTATATCCACCCGCATGAGCATATTTTAATTTGATACGGCGACCATTATGCATAGGTGGCTGATGATCAAAAATAGCCATATCTAATATTTTGGTCACCATTGATGTTGAAATTCGTTTAGTTGCAGAAACAAAAGCTTCTTCAACTGACTCGTATAAATGTCCTACTCCAGTACCATGTAACGCAGAGATAAAGTGTATACGAGCAAAATCAATAAATCCTAAACGTCGATCAAGTTCTGTTTTGATACGATCTTTCACATGATCATCTAAGCCATCCCATTTGTTTACCGCAACGACTAACGAACGACCAGCTTCAAGAATAAAACCTAATAAACTAAGATCTTGATCTGAAATACCTTCTTGAGCGTCGATAATCAATAAACATACATTGGCATCTTCAATCGCCCGCAGGGTTTTGATGACAGAATATTTTTCGACTACATCGGTAACATTTTTACGGCGACGAATACCCGCAGTATCAATTAAAGTATATTCTCGACCATGTCTTTCCATCGGAATATAAACACTGTCTCGGGTTGTACCTGGCATATCATAAACCACTACGCGCTCTTCACCGAGAATACGGTTAGTCAAAGTCGACTTACCAACGTTAGGTCGACCGATAATAGCCAATTTTATTTTATCTGATTCTTTGGGGGCTTGTTCGTTGATCTCTTCTTCTGAAAGCTCTTGTGGCTCTTCTTCGAGATCAGCTTTTTCAACGCCTAAGGCTTCAATATGTGGCGTTAAGGCAAGCGTTAATAATTGAGTAACTCCACGCCCATGTGCTGCAGCAATTTGATGAACCGTTTCCCCTAACGACAAGGCGTAAAATTCAGCAACAGCAGAATCAGCATCTATTCCATCAACTTTATTAGCAGCTAGAAATACTTTTTTATTTTGTTTACGTAAATAATCAGCAATGCCAATGTCTGCAGAAGTTAATCCTGCACGCGCATCAACCATAAACAACACAGCATCAGCTTCAGCGATTGCCATTAATGACTGTTCGGCCATTAAGGCGTCGATACCCTGCTCGTCACCATGAATACCGCCGGTATCAATTACAATGAAGGGGTGCTCTTCAACTTGCGCTTGTCCATATTGACGATCACGCGTTAAGCCTGGGTAGTCAGCAACAAGCGCATCTCTACTACGCGTCAAACGATTAAACAATGTTGATTTACCAACATTTGGACGCCCTACAAGGGCTACGACAGGAAGCATGATTACCTCTAAAAATTTACTTTGCATAAAAATATTATTTTTTATGCCATTTAAATAACAAACAACGGCTCCTACGCAATGCGAGGAGCCGTTTTAATTCTAGCTGATAAAAAACCTTACGGTGTTTTTATCGCTTGTAAATCACCATCACGTGATTGTACATATAAGATTTCATCGGCAACCGTTGGCGTAGTATATATGCCACTACCATCAACATGGTGACGCGAAACAAGTTCACCCGTTTCCTGATCTAACCAATGTAGGTAGCCTTCAAAATCACCAACGACAACATAATTTTTCAATGCCGCAGGACCTGTTACATTTCGATTAGTAAACGATTGTTGACTCCAACGTTCTAAGCCATTGATGCGATCTATGGCATAAATATGGCCTTTGATATCCGTTAAGAAAATAGTATTACCACTTATCGATAATTGACGATAAGAAGAATATTGACGTTTCCATAACATGCGGCCAGTACGTAATTCTATCGCCACTAAATGACCTCGTGCCGAAACAGCATAGACAGTATCGCCATAAATGAGCGGTTTTGAGTCAATATCGATAACTCGTTCTAATTCAGTTGACCCAGTTGCTTCACCAACTTCAGATGTCCAACCTTGTTGACCATCAGCCAAGATATAGATCGTTAAGCTACCGTCTGCTGCCCCTACAACAACACCACCAGCGGCAATGGCTGGAGAGCTCACTCCGCGAAGAGTCAAAGGTGGGACATCTTGTTCAATCTGCCATTGAACTTCACCATTAGTAGCATTAAATGCTTTTAAAACACCTGAAACAGTATTAACAACTAACGTACCAGCATCAAATGCTGGTGCAGAAATGACTTCACCTTTCACTTTAGCTTGCCAAGAAATTTCACCGGTTTCTGCATCTAAAGCAAACACTTTACCGTTTTCACTACCAATAAAGACTTTATTGATACCTGTAATAGGGCCGCCACTTATTAATGCTGGTTTTAAGCTGGTAAAAAAACCACTGTCTTCGCTATTTTCTCGTAAGTCTGTTTGCCAAACTTGTTTACCTGTTACCACGTCATGTGCATAAACAAAACCTTCTCGACTTGCCGTGAAGACTTTACCATAAGCGACTTTTGCTTTTAGGCGTGAAAAATAATCACCAACGCCTTCACCAGTATCATCCCAAATCACTTGCGGGGTAAATAAAGGCGTAATTTCGGTTAATTCAACCGGCTCTGTTTCATCTATTTCATCTTCTGTCGATGAACAAGCCATCAATCCTAAAGTTAATAAACAAGCGAGAAACAGCTTTTTATTAAGAATAATATTTTTAAAATTAAGCACTTAATGCTCCAACGTTTGTATAGTTTACTTTAAATTGAACTATACAGTGGCTTAAAAAATTAATAATTTGCGAAATAATCCGCCAAAATTACTTCGTTAACACATTATGTTGTGCAAGATCATCAAGTTTCATCTGTAATACAGGGCTTGCTTGCTCTGATGCATCAATAGCAGCTTGATAAGCATTTCTTGCTAAATCAACTTTGTCTTGTTTTAAATAAGCGTCACCTTTGATCTCTTCAACACTTGCCTTAAAAGAGGCGGGTAATGGAGTCGCTAAGGAACTTAACGCATTGTCATATTGTGCTAACTCAATTTGTACTCGCGCTAGACGCGTTGTCGCAATCGCCTTTAGCCCTGGGTTGGTAGCTTTTTCTTGTGCGGTTGCTAAATACTCTGCAGCTTTTGCCCAATCTTTGTGAGAAGCAGCCTCTTTTGCTAACGCAAGTGCTGTCAAGACTGAATAGCTAGAATCGCCATTTTCACTGATAAATTTTTCGCCTTCAGCAAGGTAAGTTTTTTCATCGCCTGATGATAACTCGACAACGTTTTGATACGCTTCTGAAGTATTCACTTCCTGCGCTAATTTATTTTCTTGATAATAGCCATAACCAATAAAACCGGCGAAACCTAATACTAAACCGGCAATAATCGCATTGCCATTTTCGCTCCAAAACGCTTTAATTGCTTCTACTTGTTGTTCTTCTGTTTGATGATCAGACACTATTAACCCTTAATTATATTTGATAATAAACTCGGCACTTCTGCAAACGCCATGCTTTGTTGTTCATGTTGTCCGCGCAGATACTTGATCGTCACCGCTTGGTTAGCTATTTCATCTTCTCCGATTATAATAGCTATTTGCGCACCCGACTTATCTGCACGTTTCATTTGTTTTTTCATATTGCCACCACCACAGTGACATTGAATTCTTATTTCATTGACTTCATCACGCCATTGTTCCGCTAACGCATTAGCTTTTGTGTCAGCGCCCTCTCCTAACATAATGATATATGCATCAACTTGTGGGCGTATATTTTGCACTTTCTCTAAACTCGTTAGCATCAGTACAAGACGTTCTATCCCAATAGCAAAACCAACTCCAGGCGTTGCTTTTCCGCCTAATTGCTCAACTAATCCGTCATAACGGCCACCAGCACATACTGTGCCTTGTGAGCCTAAACTATCCGTAACCCATTCAAAAACAGTGCGATTATAATAATCTAAACCACGCACTAATTTATCATTGATCACATATTCAATGCCGGCATCGTCTAAGCGTTGACAAACACCTTCAAAATGCTCAAGTGAGTCTTGACCGAAATAATCAGCCAGTTTTGGCGCCCCCTCTAAAGCCTTTTGAACTTCAGGGTTTTTGCTATCTAACACTCTTAATGGGTTAGTGTGCATACGTCGCTTTGAATCTTCATCAAGTAAGTCTTGCTTTGCTGTTAGAAATTCAACTAACGCATCGCGATAATTTACTCGCTCTTCATTTGAACCTAATGAATTTAGCTCTAGTGTGACAAACTCATTGAGACCAAGTTCCCGCCAAAGTCGAGAAGTCAGTAAAATAATTTCCGCATCAATGTCTGGCGTTGCAATACCAAAGGCTTCTAGGCCAAATTGATGAAATTGACGATAACGACCTTTTTGTGGCCGTTCATGGCGAAACATTGGTCCCATGTACCATAAACGCTGCTCTTGATTATAGAGCAAACCATGTTGATTTCCGGCTCTAACACAACAAGCGGTACCTTCAGGTCGCAAAGTTAAACTATCACCATTGCGATCATCAAAGGTGTACATTTCTTTTTCAACAATATCAGTAACTTCACCAATAGAGCGCTTGAACAAAGCTGTCGACTCAACAATGGGCATACGAATTTCAGCAAAACCATAATTACTCGCGACACGGCGCAGTACTGACTCAACCATTTGCCAAATATTTGTTTCCGTTGGTAAACAGTCGTTCATCCCTCGAATTGCTTGAATTGTTTTACTCACCTAAGTGGTTCTCTCTGTTTGCTGAAAATTAAAAATAAAGCGCGCATTATAGGCAGTTTACACAGAAACGTAAATAAGCGACTGCTAAGCTTTGTTGGAATTAATCTATTTCTTGGATCTCAATTTTATTCGCTTTATCAACCATTTTTGCTTTGGCACGAATACGTTGCTCTAACTCATCAACTAAATTATTGTTATCAAAGCGTTCTTTTTGACGTATACCATCTAAATAATAGCCACTTTTTTTACTGCTACCGGTTAATCCTAGATCTGAAACAGTCGCTTCCCCTGGACCATTGACGATACAGCCAATAATAGAAACATCCATAGGAGTAAGAATATCTTCAATACGTTCTTCTAATGCGTTCACGGTTGAAATCACATCAAACTCTTGTCTTGAACAACTTGGGCATGCAATTAAGTTAATACCGCGGCTACGTAATTTAAGTGACTTTAATATATCAAAACCGACTTTAATTTCTTCAACAGGGTCGGCGGCTAAAGAAACACGTAAAGTATCACCAATGCCTTCAGACAATAACATACCTAAACCGACAGAGGACTTTACTGAGCCAGAACGCAAACCGCCTGCTTCGGTGATGCCAAGGTGCAAAGGATTATCGATTTGTTTAGCGAGTAAACGATATGCTCCTACCGCTAAAAATACATCCGACGCTTTTACGCTGACTTTAAATTCATGAAAATTTAATCTATCTAGAATATCAACATGACGCATCGCTGATTCGAGCAATGCTTCTGGCGTTGGCTCTGTGTATTTTTCTTGAATATCTTTTTCAAGTGAGCCACCGTTAACACCAATTCGAATAGGGATGTTTTTATCTCGAGCGCATTCAACCACTGAACGAACACGGTCTTCTCGACCGATATTTCCGGGATTAATTCGTAAACAATCAGCTCCGTATTCCGCGACTTTTAGAGCGATTCTATAGTCAAAGTGAATGTCTGTAACTAACGGAACCTTAACCTGTTTTTTAATTTCTCGAAATGCTTCCGCAGCATCCATGGTTGGCACACTCACCCGAACTATATCTGCGCCAACGGCTTCTAAAGATTTTATCTGCGCAACAGTAGCTTCAACATCCGTCGTTGAAGTATTAGTCATGGACTGAACCGTGATTGGCGCATCACCACCAACGGGGACATTTCCCACCATGATTTGACGGGATTTTCGGCGAATAATTGGAGATTCTTTAAACATGTTTACTCAATACAAAATAGTTATCGGTTAAAAAGCTAATTTTATTCTAAGGGAAGATTAAATTTTGCAATATTGCCACGACTAAATTGCGACATATCTACATCTTCATTTTCAAACATTATCGTCACTAACTCAGGCTTACCTAAGGTGATTTCAAATGGAGCTTGTCCGGTAATTTCCATTTTATAACCAGATTTTTTAATACCCCATGCGATACGCTCGCCTGTAGCATCATATATGTTGACCCAACAATCACCGGAAAATGTAAAAATAGCCACTTCAGCTGGACCAAAATCCATGGTTTCTGAGGGAGTTGTCACAGGGTTAATCGCAGGCGATATTTCTTGCTCGGTAGTAGCTGAATCAATGTCGATATTCGCTTCACTGACGTTAACGGAATTATTGCCCTGTTCGTTGGGCAAAAGGTTAGTGGCTGCTGATTTTAAAGTTTCAGATAACGTAGTAATTTCTGTATTTTGCGTAAGATCATTTTGCACCTTTGGCGTTTGTTTATCATGATTTACCGCTGGTGTTTTCGAGATACTTTCATTCACCTCAGTGGATGTTGGTGCTGTCTGGCTAACAAGATTATTTCCGTCATTGGATTTTTTTGCATCTTGTAACCACCACAGGATAGTAGAGCCAATTAACAGAGCTAAAATTAAATAACTAATCCACATCACCATATTATTTTCAGCTTGTTTTTTAGTTTCTTTAGAAAAGCTTTGCATCTCGGCGCCTTGCTTCTTTGCAACATTCAGCATTTCATAACCGGCAAGAACTTCATCAGCAGACACTTCCACTAATTTGGCATAATTTTTCAAATATCCACGATTAAAAGTTGCCGGTAGCGAATGATCAAATTGATCCTTTTCAATATCTTTAACTAAAGTAGTCCTAAAATTTAGTTTTTCGGCAACTTGCTGTTGGGTTAACCCCATAGCTTCTCTTGCTTCAGACAGTATTTGTCCTGGACCTATTACTTCGATATCTTCGCAAAGTTCTTCTATGTTATTCTCTGTGGTCATTTAGCTATTGCTCTTCAGGTTTTGCTATTTTTTTCGGATTCGCTAAATAAATAACATCTCCAATTTTCAAAATACTGTTGTGCTTAAGTTTATTCCAACGCATTATCGCTTTCATATGAATATTATATTTTTTTGAAATAGAATATAAACTATCGCCTTTAACGACAAGGTGAATAGGTAAACTCACCATCTGTTGTGCCGTAGAACCTGCGTTAATTGAAGTTTTAGACGCTAACGTTTTTGTGTTGGCTTGTGGTATTTTGGGTGTATTTTTTACTGTCGAATCAGTCGTTTTTATTACTTTTTCTTTAACAAGACTCGCTGATGTTTTTTTCGCAGTTTTGTGTTTATTTACAACGTTCTCTGTCACAGTCGTATTTGACGTTTTAGGTGATAACACTACAACCCGTTTTTTAGGTTGCTGCTGCCCTCGCAAACTTTCTTGATATGTTTTCGCCAATTGATCCGCTTCAATCTCGCTTAAGCCAGTTAACAAATATTGTTTCGACTCATAAGAGTTTGGAAACATTTTAACTAACATAGTGGCGTAGTTTTTCGCCGTTTTAGGGTCACGTTGTTTTTCAAAAATTTTATAAGCAAGCGCCAAAGCATTAGCTGAAAAACGACGTGTCGCTTTTTCATAGCGTTTTAAAAAAACCAACGCTTTTTTATACTCTGCTTTCGCATATTGTAATCGTACCATATGCAATAATGCTGAAGCACTGCTTGGGCTATGGAGTATCGCTTTATCAAAATACAATTCAGCTTTATCAAAAGCTTGTGCCTTTAATTGGCATAAAGCTAAATTTTCATAACTTTGTGAAACCAAAATATAACTTGGCTGGGCAATGGCTTTTAGAATCTGTTTTTCAGCGTCTTGATAACGCTGTTGTTTACACAAAAACACACCGTAATTATTTAAAGTATCGGCATCTTCGGGTTTGATCGATAAGGCTGTTTCATATGAGGCTATTGCTTGTTCTGGCTCGCCAACACTATCAAAATAATGGGCAAACGCGGTGTGAACTTGTACTAATTTGGGCGCAAAACGTTTCGCTTTTTCTAAATTTAACTTTGCTTGTGTGGTATTCCCCATTTTCAAATACCCCAGACCAAGCGAAATACGCGTCATCGCAATCTCGTTATTGGTCGATTCATTCTCAATAACAGGGGTACTTTTATCATTCTCGTAGTTTTGTGTGACGCAACCGGTAAGTACAATCACGACCGGTAGGCTGACAAGAAACTTTAAATATTTATCCATAAAATACTGACGTCACTATTAATTTATTGGCAATCAGACTATTTTTACTGATATTTCATCAGCTTTCACCTGTTTTTTTTCATCACGCTCTTTTGTGCGCTTGGTACGGTCTAAAACATCGCCGGCTAACTGACCACATGCAGCATCAATATCATCGCCACGAGTACGTCTTGTAATAACCGTAAGTCCATAACTTTGCAGAACTTTATCAAATCTGTCGATACGAGAATTACTTGACCTTTTATAAGGAGAACCCGGGTATGGATTAAAAGGAATTAAATTAATTTTACTCGGTAAATCTTTTAATGCGATCGCTAATTCGTGAGCTTGCTCGGTACTATCATTAACATGATCAAGCATGACATATTCAATTGTCGCCTGTTTATTGGCTTTTGAACCGTCAATGTATCGACCCGCGGCAGTTAAAAACTCTTCTAACGGATATTTTTTATTAATCGGCACTAATTCATCACGTAACGCATTGTTTGGCGCATGAACTGAAATTGCTAACGCACAATCAATTTTTTCTTTTAACATATCTAACGCCGGCACAACCCCTGAAGTACTTACCGTTACTCGGCGTTTAGATAAACCGTAGCCTAAATCATTCAACATGGTATCAAGCGCGGGAATTAGGTTTTTCATATTTAATAACGGTTCCCCCATGCCCATCATAACAATATTTGTGATTGGGCGTTTTCCTGCAATGCGCGTCGCGCCAATATCATTCGCGACACGCCAAACTTGACCAATAATTTCACTCATCGAAAGATTACGGTTAAAGCCTTGTTGGGCCGTAGCGCAAAAAGTACATTCCAAAGCACAACCCACTTGAGAAGAAACACATAACGTGGCTCGATCGTTTTCAGGTATCCAAACCGTTTCAACTTCTTGTCCGCCTTCAAGCTTTAATGCGTACTTAATAGTGCCATCTGATGACACTTGCTTCTCAGAAATTTCAGGTGCTTTAATTTCAGTATTACGTTGTAACTTTTCGCGTAACTTTTTATTTAAGTTTGTCATTAACTCAAAGTCTGAGTATCCGAAATGATAAATCCATTTCATGATTTGATCAGCACGAAATGGCTTTTCACCAATAGAATGAAAATATTCACGCATTGATTGATGATCCAAATTTAATAAATTAATTTTAGATTTACTCGGGCTAACAAACTCAGTGACTTCACTCATGTAAAAATTCTCGATACAGCAAAATTTCAGGGACAAATTGTACACTTTTCAACCAAAGCAAACAATTTTAATCAAAGGATAAAACAAATATAAATATTTTAATCATTTAGGCTATTTAGAACTTAGATAACCTTTAAAGTGCTTATATTTATTATATCGCTAAACAAACAAAAGGATTTTACTGAAAATTCAGTAAAACCCTTTGAGCGTTAATTTTTTTAAACGGTGTTAAAAGCAAGAATTCAAGTAGCAAACGCAGAACTTACGTGTGTAAGTGAGCATTTTCGCTACTGACACCTCGTTATTAACGACGTTTAAAGAAAATTATCTAGTGCGTGGACAAATTTCATCATCAGAGAAGAAATAAGCAATTTCACGTGCAGCAGATTCTAAAGCATCAGAACCGTGAGCAGCATTTTCATCAATACTGTCAGCAAGATCAGCACGAATAGTACCAGCAAGTGCTTCAGCTGGGTTAGTTGCGCCCATGATTTCACGGTTTTTAAGAACAGCATTTTCGCCTTCTAAAACTTGAACCATTACCGGACCTGAAGTCATGAATGAAACTAAAGCGCCAAAGAATGGACGTTCACTGTGTTCTGCGTAAAAACCTTCTGCTTTTTCTTTGCTTAAATGAACCATTTTAGAAGCAACAATTTTTAAACCTGCTGTTTCAAAACGATTGTAGATTTGACCAATTAAGTTTTTAGCAACTGCGTCAGGTTTTACGATTGAAAAAGTACGTTCGATAGCCATGATAAGCCCTCTTATAAATTTTAATAAATTAGGTGGTATAAATTTTGGCGCGATTATAGACGAAATATAATCAAATGACTAATGTTATATCTATTGTTGCTCATTGCGTAAAAGACGAGGTGTTTATCTCTGTTTACAGTCTTTCGTTGAAAAGCTAATACAGATAACCTTAGAGGAAAAATTTGATTATTTGTCTAGCGAAAGCACAAGATAACTATAAGTAAAATGAAGAGTCAGCCATAAAAAACCCGTTGCACTTGCGATTAACGGGTTTAGTCATAAAATTCTCAATAAAAGAATTAAACAAGAATAAAAATTAAATACTAATACGTTTATATTGACGATAGGCGGGTTGCCAAAAGTTACGTTCTATTTTCGCTCGCAAGCTTTCATCGTCTATACGTAGCGCTAACTCTTGGTCAAAGGCAACTTTCGCAACTGCAAAAGCAATTTTCTTACTTAAATTTGCAATCTCTGTCAGAGGTGGCAGTAATTCACCTTCACCGGTATTGGCTAAAGGTGAAGCCTCAGCTAACGTTTTACTCGCCACCATTAGCATTTCATCGGTAATTCGGTTGACATTGGCAGCAACCACACCTAAGCCAATGCCGGGAAAAATATAACTGTTATTACATTGGGCAATAGGGAAAACTTTATCTTTATGTTGAACAGGTTCAAATGGACTCCCAGTAGCAACAATCGCTTGACCATCAGTCCAATGAATCACTTGCGCTGGCGTTGCTTCAACTTGTCTGACTGGGTTACTTAATGGAAAAATAATTGGCATATCACAATGTGATTTCATCGCTTTGATCACTTGTTCAGTAAATAAACCTGAAACCCCTGATACCCCAATTAAAATATCAGGCTTGGCTTCATTAACCACTTCCAGTAATGAGGCAAATTCTCCTTCAATATTCCATGAGGCTTGAGCGTCTTTCGATTGGGTCAATTTTTCTTGAAAATCTCTTAAATCTTGCATGCCTTTAGTAAGTAAACCAAAACGATCCACCATAAAAATCTGACTTCTGGCTTGTTCGGGCGATATGCCTTCACTGATCATTTGAGCAATAATTTGCTCAGCAATCCCACAACCAGCAGATCCTGCACCAACAAAAGTAACTTTTTGTGCAGAGAGTTTTACGCCTTTTGATCGACATGCCGCCAGCAAGGTACCAACAGTAACAGAAGCGGTACCTTGAATATCATCATTAAAACAGCATATTTCATCACGATATCGAGTCAGCAAAGGCGTTGCGTTTGGTTGGGCAAAATCTTCAAATTGCAACATCACATGTGGCCAACGACGCTTCACCGCTTTGATAAACATATCAAGAAATTCGTCATATTTATCTTGTTCGATGCGCTGGTGTCTTGCGCCCATATACATAGGATCATTTAGCAATTTTTCGTTATTCGTACCAACATCTAACATCACAGGTAAACAATAAGCTGGGCTAATGCCACCACATGCGGTATAAAGCGCTAATTTACCAATGGGGATCCCCATACCACCGATACCCTGATCACCTAAACCTAAAATACGTTCGCCATCCGTTACCACAATAACTTTTACTTTGTTTTTGGTGGCGTTTCGTAAAATATCATCAAGTTGATCACGATCTTCATATGAAATAAATAACCCACGATTACTTCGATATATATCTGAAAATTGCTCACAAGCATCGCCTACGGTAGGCGTATATATAATAGGCATCATTTCTTCTAGGTGTTCTTGTACCAATTTGCAATACAAGGTTTCATTCTTATCTTGAATGGCTCGTAAGTAGATATGCTTGTTTAAATTCGTGCGAAAATTACTATATTGACGATAACAACGATCAACTTGTTCTTGGATCGTTTCATAACTTGGCGGTAACAAGCCAGTCAAATTAAAACTAATACGCTCTTCTTTACTAAAAGCACTACCTTTATTTAGTAAGGGTGATTCTAAAAGGCTGGGGCCCGCGTATGGTATATATAAAGGACGTTTATTTTTATTGGTCATAATAGCGTTGTAATAGTGATCTTATATGTTGTTATATTAATTTGGTGAATGTTAAAGATTCACCACGCGAATAAAGATGAGTTAGTATAGTCGAACGCCTTAAGACAAAAAAGCGTTAAATGAGGGAATTCTAGTTTGAATATCTCATTTAAAATAAACCAACCTTGGTTAATCCATTTCAGCAATCCAAGCTAATTGAATTGCTTCTAATACACGTTCACCACAATGCTTTGGGTCATCATCAAAGTTTTCAAGCGCTAAAATCCACTCTCTAAGTTCAGTGAAATGTAATTTTAGCGGATCAACTTCAGGATGTGCCTCCATTAAATCTAACGCTAATTCTTGTGAATCCACCCAACGATATCCCATATTTTACTCCGTTATTTTATTAACAAATGAAACCATAATGCATCAGCAAGCAGCATTAAGATCAGCCATAAAATAAGCATGCGTGATTTTCGACAAAACTGACAATCGGTTTGCCACATTTTTTTTAGTGCTGCTAGAAAATTGGTCACAACATTTTTTACATTAGAAAAATAAAATCTTTGGTTAGTATAGAGTAAACTCGATACACTATTGATAAATTTCTACCAGACAAGCTAATTTAAATGAGTGAGATTAAATTTTCCCCCCAAGAAAAAGCACAACTAGTGGATAAATTACAACGCTATTTTGATCGTGAATTAGAGCAAGAATTAGGGCAATTTGACGCTGAGTTTCTATTAGACTTTGTCAGTAAAGAGTTTGGTAGCTTCTATTACAATCGTGGCTTATATGATGCTCAACATATCATCAGCGATCGTGTTGAACAAATCAGCGAAGCTATTTATGAATTAGAAAAGCCAGTGAATTAATCACAGAAAATAATCATTAAATGTGTTTTCTTTGATCTGCTTTAATGAATTATTAACGCAAAGTTTTAGAATGGTTTATCTACTTTAAATAGACGTGCAGAAAATGATGCAAATTACTGACTTACAAAAAGAACAAAAAATTCTACCCCTTTTACGTTTAGGTTTTAGACCTTTCTTTTTATTCGGTGCTGCTTTTGCAGTGATTGCTATTTTTATTTGGTTGTTGATGCTACAAGGTAAAAGTGACTTCACTCCCTTCGGTGGTGGTTATTGGTGGCATTTACATGAAATGATATTTGGTTTTGCCAGCGCCATTATTGCCGGATTTTTATTAACCGCGGTACAAAATTGGACCGGAATATCAGGCATTCAAAATAAGTCATTGTTGTTTCTTGTTTTACTTTGGTTCATCCCTCGAATAGCCTTAATTCAGCCCAATTTACTCGGCGAAAACATCACGATGTTATTAGATATCGCCTTTTTACCCGCTGTCGCGGTTTTCCTTGGCAAGCCGATTATCAAAATTAAACAATATCGTAATTTATTTTTTGTCCCGTTGTTAATGCTCTTTACGTTAGTCAATATTGAGTTTTACTTGGCCTTGATGTCGCCTGAAAATTTTTCAGTACAATTATCTGCCTATGCGGGAGTGATGTTAATCACCTTATTGATGTCGGTAATGGTAGGCAGAGTTGGTCCAATGTTCACCGCTAATGGCACTCAAACCACAAAAGTGACGAATATTGCATGGTTAGACAAAGCCACGAATGGCAGTTTAGCTCTCATCACCTTTTATTTAATCTTACATCCACTAGTGGCTATAAATCTCCAAGTGCTTGGCAGTTTATTTATTCTTGCGGCTATGTTTCAAGCGATTCGTATTGCTCGTTGGCGTCCATGGATCACCATCAAGGTGCCATTATTATGGTCTTTACATTTAGCCGTGATTTTTATTGTGCTTGGGTTATTTTTTATCGGCTATAGTTATTTTTCAACTGAATTATCAACCAGTCATTTATGGCATCTTTTGACGATTGGTGGCATGGGAGGATTAATTCTTGCGATGATTTCTCGTGTCTCTTTAGGTCATACTGGGCGTTCATTACAACCGCCAAAAACCATGTCGTTGGCTTTTTTATTCATTTTTATTGCGGCTATTATCCGAAGCTTTTTACCGTTAATATTCCCTGAGTCTATACTGAGCATTTATCAAGCAAGCGCGGGTCTTTGGTACTTTTCGTTTGGAATTTTTATTTTTCATTATGCGCCTATGTTATTGAAAGGCAGGCTCGATGGCAGACCAGGTTAATTATTTAAGGATATAACATGCACGCGGTTTTTCTTGATCAACAAACGTTTTCAGCCGATATAGAGTTAACTGACATTAAAAATCAGATCTCCTCATTAACCTGTTACCCACTAACTCAACCAGATGAAGTACTAAGCCGTGCTCAAGATGCTGATATAATTATTACCAATAAAGTGTTGTTGGGTGAACAATTATTAGCAAAATTGCCACAGCTAAAGCTCATTTGTATCGCCGCAACGGGTATTAATAATGTCGATATTGATGCTGCTAAAAAATTAAATATCGGGGTAACGAACGTCAGTGGTTATGCAAAAGGGTCGGTTCCTCAATACGTTTTCGGACAAATGTTGGAGTATTTTAGTCAAGTAAGTCATCACAATCTAAATGTTGAACAAGGGTTATGGCAGCAGAGTCCTTCTTTTTGTTATCACGGTAATGGTAGCCATGAATTAGCCGATAAAACGCTAGGGTTAATTGGCTATGGTACACTCGCTCAAGCAGTAGAAAAAATTGCACTGGCCTTTGGCATGAAGGTGTTAATCGCTGAGCGTCCGAATCGTGAAAACATTCGCACCGGCAGAATAGCGTTTAATACCGTCGTAAAAGAAGCCGACGTCCTGTCTTTACATTGCCCTGAAACCACCGACACTATTGGTTTAATTAATGCTGATGTTTTCAACAAAATGAAATCATCTGCAGTGTTAATCAATACTGCTCGTGGTGCTATTGTCAATGAAGTTGATTTACTTAACGCACTCAAGCGCAATGAAATTGCATACGCCATTCTTGATGTCCTTAAGCAAGAACCCCCCGCTCCAGATCATATATTATTAACTGATCAGCCACACAATTTAAAGATTACCGCACATATTGCTTGGGCAACTATTGAAGCACAACAAAGACTTATTAAAATTCTTGCCAATAATATAGCCGATTTTATTGACGGAAAACTTACCAACCGTGTAGATGTTTAATCGCTACAATTAGCCTCTTAACATTAATTAGTACATTGATATACGTGGACTTTTGTTAAATAGCCTTTTATGATTTAGTTTAACAACAAATAATAATTATCCTGTACTGGAATTTTCATTTATGAATAAGTTTTTAAGCACACTTTCTTTGCTTCTTTTAATGCTCATCACAGGTTGTAATGGTAGCTCAGGTGAAAACCCAACAGACAGTGACGAAGTGTCCGTTGCAACAAGCATTTCGGTGGTTTTGCTCAATAATGAAGGTGTCGAACAACTTAGTTTTGATACCAATGATAACGTGACAGTGCAAGCAACCGTTAAAGATCAATTTAATGCGGTGATGAGCGGCACTAGAGTAAATTATTCAGCAGATTTAGGTAGTTTATCGGTTGACTCTAAACTGACAGATTCCAATGGCGTAGCCACAATCACTATTTTAAATAGCGATCTTATTTTAAGTGCCGGCACGCTTACCGCTTCAGTTGCTAGCGCGGAAAGTAGTATTTCCACCAGCATTGATTATGAATATACAACCTCCACTGTCGTAGCACCCTCACTAAGTGCATCAATAGCGATGCAACTTAATGGTCAAAACACTAATCAATTTAAAAGTAATGAACAAGCACAAATTCAAGTTACCCTACTCGATAACACAGGTGCAGGGGTTAAAAATGAAATAATAAACTTTGCGGCTGATATAGGTTCGTTAACAACAACCACCGCATTAACCAATGAAAATGGCCAGGCAATTGTCACATTAGCCGGTGACGACGTGATCGGTGCTGGGGTTATAGCGGTTTCTTTGAACAGCAATAGTAGTATCAGCGCACAAATGAACTATCAGATTCTACCAGCAGATACCGTATTACTTGATGATGTCCGCATTGGCTATTTTGATGAAAACAGTCAATTTATCGAAGGAGCTATTAAGCTTTCAATTACCGATCAGACAATCAGCGCAGGCGGCACATTAGGTTTGACCGTTGAATTAGTTGATAGCGAAAATAAGTATATAAATACGCCCACAACGGTTTCCTTTACTTCTAATTGTGTGATCAACGAAACAGCAACCATAGACGAAACAGTTATTAGTATCAAAGGTAAAGCTGGGGCTACTTTTGAAGATATTAATTGTGCAGGCATTAATGGCACTGAAGATATCATCGTCGCTTCTGTCACCTCAAATGGTGTAACAAATACCGCTTCAACGAATATCAACATTAGTTCAGAAGAACTTGGGTCAATTGAGTTTGTCTCATCTCAACCAGATTCCATCGTAATCAAAGGCAGCGGCGGTCAAGAAACATCGACGTTAACTTTTTTATTAAAAAGTCAGTTAGGAAATCCCCTTGCACAACAAGAAGTTGAGTTTAGCTTAGACACTATTGTTGGTGGTATTGCTTTAAGCAGAGCCAGTGGCTTCACCAATAGCCAAGGTTTAATTACCACACAGGTTTCATCCGGTACTGTGCCAACAGTCGTCAGAGTTACCGCGAAAGCCATTATGGAAGTTAATGGTGAAACTATCAGCGTACAAACGCAATCAAGTGAACTGTCAGTAAATACTGGGTTACCAGAACAAGCTTCAATGACCATTGCTGCCACAGTGCTTAATCCAGAAGCCGACATCGTTGGCCAAGAATCAGTGATCCGCGTTTGGCTAGCCGATAGTTTTAATAACCCTGTGCCTGATGGCACACCAATTAATTTCACGACTGAAGGTGGAACAATAGAATCATCATGTAACACAGTTGCAGGTAATTGTGCGGTAACTTGGACAGCAACAGAGCCTTATTTAACAGATCATCGTTCGACAATTTTAGCCACCACGTCAGGCCATGAGACATTTTTTGATTCAAATGGTGATAATGTCTTTGACAACAATGATGGTGATGCAATTAATAATAACATGGTAAATTCAGGTTTTGGCCGACAAGTTGCCTTATCTGCTGGTTTTGTCGATATGTCTGAAGCATGGCGTGATGATAATGAAAACCATGTTAAAGATCCTCAGGAAACAAAATTCTTTGACCAAAATAATGATGATCAATTTAGTCTAGCTGATGAAAAATTTAACGGTCCACAATGTAGTGGTGATAAATGTGATAATGAGGTGAAAAATGCGATATTGCGTAAAGCATTAGTATTAATTATGTCATCTAGCAGTAACCCCAATTTCGTTTTATCTGATACCACTCAAACGACAACCTATGCTGATAATCAAGGAACGAGTAATAACTTGCCAGACGTTGCTGATGGAAGCGCGTTAGCATTACGTTTCCGTTTTGCAGACAGTGCGATGCAAACCATGCCAATTGGTACCACAGTTACCGTGACACTTGATGGTGGAGAATTACAAGGAACAACAACAATATCAGTAGGAAATACTAACGCTGATGGTTTTAGCGCTATGGATTTCTCTATTAATAACCCTATCGATGGCGATCCTGCAACAGCAACGTTAACTATCAGTATTGAAACCCCTAATACTTTAGCAACAACTTATGTGACTAAATCAATCAACTTACTGTAACAACGAAAGTAAATTTTTACGGCGCTCTAACATTGAAAAACACCAGCTATTTCAGCTGGTGTTTTTAGTGAACTATGATGCTTAAAACCACGTATCTTTAATTTTTCCATAATGAAAGTAACCCCACTGCCCGACACGTCTTAATGGCGCTAAAGGAAACTTAGGCAACGGGCGGTCATATAAAGGTAAATGTGGAACCGACTTTTCAGCGACCTTATCTGCTAAACGTTTACCTGCTTGAACAGAGAATGACACTCCTGCACCGCAATATCCCATACTATAAAAAACATCTTTCGTGTCATTCTGGAAAATGTGTGGTAAGTCATCTAATGCCATACAAATCCAGCCTGACCAAGCATAGGCAATATTTAACGAATGTAAGGCCGGGAAACTGCTTTTTAATACGGACAATAATCTTTTGGCATAATATGGATCTTCTGCGCCCTTCCCTGTAATAGCTCCTCTGCCACCAAATAGAATGCGATTATCAGGTAATTTTCGATAATAGTATTTTAATGCCCTTGTATCCATCACCACATTTGAAGTAAGAAAATTACATGCAGCCATTTGTGCCTCAGTTAAGGGCTCTGTCACTATAATTTGAGAAAGCACTGGTAAGGTACGATCAGAGACTAAAACATTAAAATTTTTAGGGGTATAACCATTAGTAGCAATAACCACTTTCTTTGCCTTTACTATTCCTTGAGGGGTAATTAATTGCTGAACTTGGCCATTTTTATGCCAATCAATGACTGGCGATGAGCAATAAATTTTAGCCCCAGCTTCTCGTGCTAACTTTTGATAACCCCACGCCAATTTTAATGGGTTTAAGCCAAAACCATCTTGATAACGAATAGCACCATATGCATTTTTATCATCCATATATTGTTGACTTAATTCATCTTTCGATAATATTTCAACATCATATCCAAACATTTTTTTTTGCAATTTCGCCAGTTCAATCAACTCATTCAGTTTATTGGCTTTATGCGCAACCTTTATATAGCCTAAGCTTTGTGGATCACAGTCAATGCCTTCATGAATCAACTGATTAACAGTTTCAACGCCCGCCGACATTTCTTGATAAATACCACGCATCACTTCTTCACCCCATTGCTTTTGCATGGTTGAAAAAGATTTTCTTCCTGATGACTTTAAAATAAAGCCAGCGTTTCGACCACTGCATCCCCAAGCCGTTTGGTTCGCTTCTAGCACATGTGCTTTAATATTATGCTCTCTGGCAAGGTGTAAAGCACAAGACATTCCTGTATAACCCGCACCAATTATTGCAACGTCAACATCTATATCTTGCGCTAATTTACCATCATTCTCAGGAGCTACACCTGAGGTATTTGCCCAGTAACTGTTGGGGTATTTTTCTCCGCAACCTGGTGACTTATCATGAAGAGGATCGTACATCGGTTTCCCTAAATTATTATTCCAATGGTAAACTAACAATAATCAGCGAAAGATCAATCAAATTAATAATGAAAAACACCATACGCTATCACGCGATCACACCTGAAGATTATCAAGCAGTCATTGAACTAGGCACACAAGTTCATGGTGAAGGATATATCAATGCACAAAACCTTGAACAATGGGTTCAAAAAGGCATAAAAAATGGTACTAATGCCGGGTTTGTCGCTTATGATGATGACAAATTAGTCGGTTTTCGAGTTACCTTTGCTGTGGGAAATTGGCCAGTAGATTCATGGTGTTCGCCTGAACTGTGGCCTAGCGAGCAAAACAAAGTATGTTATTTTAAATGCAACACTGTTGATGAAAACTATCGCGGCTACGGCATAGGTAGTCAATTACTGCAATTAGCCATTACTGCGGCAAAACAGCAAGGAGCCAATGCGGGTGTCAGCCATTTATGGATGCAGAGTCCTGGAAATAGTGCCGTAAAATATTTCACTAAATGTGGTGGTAAGTTAATGAAGATTCATAATGATCGATGGCTTGAATTGAGTAAACAAGGTTATATTTGCCCTGTATGCGGCAAAACTTGCCATTGTAGTGCCGCTGAAATGCTTATCGAATTCGATTGATAAACTTATGACAAAAGCGTTTATCAATCGATTTTTCATTAACCAAAAATACGATGCAAAATTGAAGGGTTAGCTTTATTCACTGAACACGAATGCATCGGATCAAAACCTTTAAGTTCTGGAAACTCAACCGCTAAATGACAATGCTCAAAATCGCCTGTCGCTGGATTAAAGCGATATTCTTGGCTCCATTGGTAAATATTTTCAGTTACTTGATGGATAGCATCGACGACAAATTCAATTTCTTTATTCGACATAGTCGGATGAAAAGATGCGCGGATCCAACCCGGTTTTTCCGCGTAATCCCCCGAGTTAATTTTCTTAGTGATTTTATTCGAAGTATCATGATCAACATTAAGGAGTATATGACCATAGGTTCCAGCACAAGAACAACCGCCACGCGTTTGCACGCCAAAGCGATCATTAAGGATTCGAACCACTAAATTGTAATGCGCTCCCAGTACGTAAAATGACACTATCGCTAAACGGTCTTTCATGTTTGGCTCTAACATCACTACACGTTCATTTTTACTTAAATTATCCATCACATAATCTGTAATTTCTTTTTCACGCAAGGCAATATTTTTAACCCCCATCGCCTCCTTTACTTTAATCGCTAAAGCGGTACGAATACATTGTAAAAATCCTGGGGTGCCACCGTCTTCACGTAAAGCGATATCATCGAAAAAACTATGCTCTCCCCAAGGGTTCGTCCATGTCACCGTTCCGCCACCTGGATGATCAGGGACTTTATTTTTATACAAGGATTTATTAAACACTAAAACGCCTGAACTCCCCGGACCACCAAGAAATTTGTGAGGTGAGAAATAAATGGCATCAAGAGCTTGTTTCGGGTTTGTCGGATGCATATCAATATCAACATATGGCGCTGAACAAGCAAAATCAACAAAGCACAAGCCATTATGTTCATGCATTATTTCAGCGAGTTGATAATAAGGAGTCTTGATCCCCGTAACATTTGAACAGGCGGAAAAGGAGCCTATTTTGACTTTTCTGTCTCGATACTTTGCTAATAATGTTTGTAAATGCTCTAATGATGGTAAGCCGTTGCTGTCAGGATCTATGATCTCCAAAGTAACATCGCATTCATACCAAGACGTTTGATTAGAATGATGCTCCATATGAGTGATAAAAACGACAGGCTTATCAATTTCATTAAAGCTCACTTGTTCTTGCATACGCTCAGGTATACGTAAACCTAAAATACGTTGAAATTTATTGATCACTCCAGTCATACCGGCTTCAGCCGTAATTAACACATCATTGCTACAAGCATTAACGTGCTTTTTAATAACATGTTGCGCCTCATGATAAGCATGCGTCATCGCACTGCCTGTAAGGTTGGTTTCAGTATGAGTATTAGCAACATAAGGACCCAGCGTATTGGTTATATAATCTTCAATCGGTTGATATAAACGGCCGCTCGCCGTCCAATCAGCATAGATAATTGCGAGGTTTTGACCATTAATTTGATGGGATAAATCATTACCTATGACATGACGACGAAAGGGAATAAAGTAATTTTCTAAAGACATAACAACACCAAAACCAAGTGAAACATTCGATATATTCTATCAACCCTTATTAAAGGAGCAAGTAAAACCAATATAAAAACAATTAATAGCAAATAAATTTCTATTTAATCTATTTTATAGTTTTATATACTTACAAAAACACCTGCGTCATTATAAATTAGAAAATTATTTCAGAAGAATTGAATGTCTGTTTTTTTTACACTCTGTGCTTTCTTAAATCGCCACAAACCAATAAATACATACATAACAGTCACTTACAGTATTGGCTTGAATTATGCTTTGAAACACATAGATAACAATAATGTTTAAAAAAGGAAAACAACATGTTTATCCAATCTATTAAAAAGTCTATTGCTTTATTTACGCTATTAATCTGCGCATTTTCGTCTCAAGCTACAATCATTGATTACAATGATTATACAACTGATACGGCGCAAGGATTAGACTTCCTTGATATTGATATAATGGCGGCAAATACCAGCAGCTTCTTTGGTGCTGGCGTTACTTTTAATGGCCGTACTTGGGTATTGGCAACAACAGCACAATTAAACCAGTTATTTTCAAATATCACAGGTGAAACTGTGACATCCACAACTTCACACAACTTTCAAGCTGGTGGTGCCAAGCTCGTATTAGATTTAGTTGCTGATCCAACGATTGCCTCTTCAGATTGGTTACATACTGCAAATGGTGGTATGTATATCCATTATAGTTGTTGTAATGACACGCATGTTTCAACTGCTGATCAAGGTAATGTTGGTGCATGGTTAGTTTCACAAAGTGTTAGCGTGCCAGAGCCGACAAGTGTTGCTATTTTTGGCTTAGCTTTAGCATGCTTAGGGTTATCACGTAAGCAAAAACAAGCTTAAGTGTAATATCATTTTATTTGAAAAGGCTTCTAATGAAGCCTTTTTTATTGGCTGTTATTTTGTAATTGCCAATTAATAATGTTGTTATTATTTTTTGCCAACCAAGCATTAGCTTTTGAGAAGTGCCCACACCCAAAAAACCCACGATAAGCCGATAACGGAGACGGATGCACTGAGGTTAAAACGCAATGCTTGTTAAGATTAATATTACGGCCTTTTTTCTGAGCATGGCTGCCCCATAACAAAAAGCAACACCCAGTATTTTTTTGATTAATTTCGTCAATAATAGCATCAGTGAATTTTTCCCAGCCTAATTTGGCATGAGCATGCGCTTGGCCTTGCTTAACCGTTAACACCGTATTAAGCAATAATACTCCTTGCTTTGCCCACTCAACAAGATTGCCATGTTCGGGGATTTCAAAACCGTCAATATCTGTTACTAGCTCTTTGTAAATATTCGCTAAAGATGGTGGAACTTTAATGTTAGGATTTACTGAAAAGGCCAAGCCATGGGCTTGAGGTTGATTATCTTTTCCAACGCCATGATATGGATCTTGACCGATAATAACGACTTTAATATCAGCCAAATCACAATAAGTAAACGCATTAAAGACATCTTTTTCTGGTGGAAAAATGGCATGATCTTTTCTTTGCTTTGCCAAGTTTTTTTGTAATTCAATAAAGTATGGTTTATTACTTTCGCGCGTAATTATCGCGTGCCAATGCGGTAAAATTTCAGACATAAAAAAAGGGCAGTTATTTAACAGTGCCCTTAGTTTAACGTATCAAGTTTTAAATAAATAAAAATTTATGCTTTTGCTAATAAATACTGTCTTAAATCGTTAAACTCAGTACTTTGTTCAACCGAAAGAATAGTCTCAGACGCACAATCAGCTAATTCTTTAGGTAAACCAATCGGTTGACCTAAAGTACTTTCAACAACTTCTTTAAATTTAGCTGGGTGAGCGGTACCTAAAAACACCCCAAACTCCTCATCAGTAGCATTATATTGTAATGCTTTATATGCAACTGCAGCATGAGGCTCACTAATATAACCAAGTTTTGCTAAACCAATTACCGTCATTTGTGTTTGCTCTTCATCGATAGAAACCGAGCTGACACAATCTTTCTCGACTAAACCAGACTTCAACATAAACTCGACACGAGGCCAGTTATTCGGGTTGCTTACATCCATCGCATTAGACATTGTGGCAACTGTTTCATTCGGTGACCATTCGCCGGTTTTTAAATAACGGGGAACTGTATCATTAGCGTTTGTTGCCGCGATAAAACGTTTAATAGGTAACCCCATCGCTTTAGCAAATAAACCTGCCGTTAAATTACCAAAATTACCACTTGGCACAGAAAAAACAATATTGTCTAGGGCCGCAGCACCTTTTTGACGATACAGTTGAGCGACAGCTTCAAAGTAATAACAAATTTGCGCAAGTAAACGACTAATATTGATAGAATTGGCAGAATTTAATCCAATGGCCTCTTTTAACGCTTTATCATCAAAAGATTGTTTGACTAGCGCTTGGCAATCATCAAAATCTCCATCAACAGCGATTGTTTCAATATTGCCACCAAGCGTCGTGAACATTTTCTCTTGTAATAAACTGATTTTTCCTTTTGGATACATAATCACAACACGAATGTTATCTATACCATGAAAAGCATGTGCTACGGCAGCACCAGTATCACCAGAAGTAGCTGTTAAAATGGTAATTTTTTTATTATTTCCTTCTTTGGCACTAAAAGCTTGTAAACAACGCGCCATAAAACGAGCACCAAAATCTTTAAATGCTAATGTTGGACCATGAAACAATTCCAAAATCGCTCGATTTTCACTAATAGGTTGAATTTGCGCAGGAAAATTAAAGGCATCCGTGACAATATCAAGAAGTTGTGCTTTCGTTAAGTCTTCGCTAACAAATGGATAAAGTACTTCAACGCTTCGTTCTACCATTGGCAGAGCCAGTAGTTTTTCAATGTTGTCGAATTGAGGTATATTCTCAGGGAAAAATAACCCTTGGTTACGCCCTAATCCTTGCTTTACTGCGCCAGAAAAACTGACTTGTTCATCATTTTCTTTTAAATTATAAAATTTCACTTGTACTTCCTACTAATACTTAAATGGCGTTATGAATTAACAAAGCTTTATTGTTAAATCTGACACGCACCTTGAATATCTGCTTGGCATATATGAACAAAACCTTCACATATTCCAGATCTTAAAGTCTGTAAATAATGCTCTTCTAACCAAAGCGCAAAACTTTGCGCTTTTTCTTTATCGTCAGTCACACAAAACAGAGTGGGTCCTGAGCCTGAGATCCCTACGGCTAAACAACCTTGTGAAGACAAGTAATCACAGGCATTTTCAAAACCGGGTAAAAGATGTTGACGATAAGGTTGTGCAACAATATCTGTTACAACTGAGAATGCTTGCTGTTTATCATGACGATGGCAAGCATCAACAAAAGTCGCTAAATTTTGGCCAAAGGTAATGACGTCACTGCGTGAATAACGCTCTGGTAATACATCTCGAGCCGCCTTGGTGGATACTTCAATGCCTGGGTAAGCCATGACAAAATAGCAATCATCAAAAGAAGGTAACGTACGCGTGATAATATTACTGTCAGGTACCATTAATTGCATACCGCCAAAATAACAAGGTGCAACATTATCATAATGTAGGCTACCGCTGATTTTCGCTTCCATTTGCCCCATCATAAATAGCATTTTTTCTTTATCAAAACCAAATTGATGATTAGTTTGATAATAACAATTTAACGCTTCAAGCGCCGCAACCACAGAGCAAGCACTGGAACCTAACCCACTGCCAACCGGCATTTTTTTCTCAAGCGTTAAGGTTACCGAATCGATAGCTTGATTCATTTCAACTAATGCTTGGTTAAATAATTGCAAACAATGCCAAACAATATTGTCGGTTGGCTCACCGGGAAGTTTTTTGGCAAACTCTCCTTGAACAATTAAGCTATTTGACTCACTAGCGGCTACCGAAACTACATCACCTAAGAGGGTACCATCAATCGGTTTTACCGCTAGCCCTAATACATCAAAACCAACACTAACATTACCAATAGATGCTGGGGCAAATACAGATACTTTTTGTTTGCTTTCACTCATTAGTGTTGTTGCTCCCACGCAAGTGTTCTTAATAAGTCACCGAAAACCCCTGCTGCTGTTACGGCAGCGCCGGCACCATAACCTCGAAGTACAAACGGTAAAGGTTGATAATAGCGGCTATGAATAGCTAAGGCATTTTCGCCATCTTTAATGCCATATAGAGGGTGGTCTTGACCGACCGCGTCTATCGAAACTTGACATTTACCATCAATGATAGTGCCAATATACCGTAAAACTTTACCTTCTGCTTTAGCTGACGCGATTCTTTCTGAAAAAGGCCCATCTAATTGTGTTAGGTTTTCCATAAAAGTGGCAACATCTCCACTGTCATCAAATCCTTGAGATAAGACAGAGTCGACTTTAATATCCGATAACTCTAATTGCATCCCCGCTTCGCGAGCCATGATCAACAATTTACGCGCAACATCCATCCCACTGAGATCGTCACGAGGATCTGGCTCTGTAAAACCATTTTCTTTCGCAATCGCCGTAGCTTCTGAAAGCGTCATCCCTTCTTCTAACTTACCGAAAATATAAGAGAGTGAACCTGATAACACCCCTTCAAACTGCTGCAACTCATCACCGGCTTTGATTAAACTTTGCAAAGTATCAATAACAGGTAAACCTGCCCCAACCGTTGTTTCATATAAGAAGCGACGATTGGTTTTTTGTGCAGCCGTTCTTAACGCTTGGTAATATTGCCAAGAATCTGTATTGGCCTTTTTATTCGGAGTGACGACGTGAAAGCCTTCGTTTAAAAAATCAACATAACTCATTGCCAAGGTTTCATTAGATGTTGAGTCAACAATAACCGGATTAATTAAATGATTTTCGCGTACAAATTTTTTAATATTTTCAGCAGAAACAGGTACTCTTTGCTGCTCAGAGTTTTTAGCTAATAATGGCTGCCAGTTATCTAATTCAATGCCGTCTTTATCAAAAACAATCCCTTTACTATTAGCGATACCGTAAACTTTTACCGAAATATTTTGTGCTCTTAATTTAGGTTGTTGACGTGCAATTTGGGCAATCAATTCACTGCCAACTACACCACAACCTACCAAGAAAACATCAATGGTTGGTTTATGTGAGAAGAAATTTTGATGACTGACTTTCATGGCATCAGTACATTTTCTTTTTTCAATAACAACCGAGATACTACGCTCAGATGAATCTTGTGCAATTGCAACGATATTGACTCGTGCTTGTGCCAGTGAGCTAAAGAATTTCGCTGCAACACCTTGTTGGTGATGCATGCCATCTCCTACCAATGACACAATAGACAAGTCATGAGTAAGTGAAATTGGCTCTAATAAACCATTTAACAATTCAAGTTCAAATTCTTGTTTTAAACTTTCTTCAGCTAAACGAGCATCCGCAGAATGAATACAGAAACTAATACAATATTCACTCGATGATTGGCTAATTAATACAATAGAAATGTTATCTCGGCTCATAGTAGCAAAAACACGGCTAGCCATACCAACCATACCTTTCATACCTGGACCAGAGACATTAACCATCGTTAAATCATCAAGATTTGAAATCGCTTTTACTTGTTTCTTTTGATCATTTTCATTAGCAATTAACGTCCCTGGTGCTTCAGGATTGCCAGTATTTTTAATTAAACAAGGAATATGATACTGCGCAATAGGACCAATCGTTTTAGGGTGTAACACACTCGCACCAAAAAATGATAATTCCATTGCCTCTTGGTAAGATAAATAATCAAGTAAACTTGCTTCTTTTATTAAACGAGGATCAGCATTATAAACACCATCAACATCTGTCCAAATTTCACAACATTCTGCTTGCGTACATACAGCTAATACAGCGGCAGAATAATCCGAACCATTTCGTCCTAAAGTAGTCACTTGACCTTGGCTATCAACACCGATAAAACCAGGCATCAAAGCCACTCTATTTAACTTGTCGTATTCAGCTTGAAATTTCTCTTTGCATAACACTAAATCAGCTAAGGCATTTAAAGAAACGTCGTTCGTTCTGAGAAATTTTTCTGGCGCTAAGATTGAGACATCTATATCGCTTGTCCGTAACACTGAATCTAATATCGCAACACTCATTCGTTCACCAATACTAATGATGATTGAGCGAATATGATCAGGGCAATAAGACAACATTGTTGCCCCTTGTAAGTAACGGCTTAATTGATGTTCCCAATTTGCCAATACTTGTTCAGCGTGCTGAACATCAAAATTATTCAATGACGCAGCAAGGTCATCTATTATGGTTTCAATTGCATGTCTAAAATGTTGCAGATCATTTTGTAATTTTATTTCATCAGAAATGTTTTCTGCCATCGCCACTAAATGATTCGTAACCCCTTGCGGCGCAGAAACAACGACACCAACGGCTGATGACATACTTTGATTTTTGATGATATTGGCAACTTGAACAAACCGTTCAGCTGATGCCAACGATGATCCACCAAATTTTAACACACGCATTTTTACTTCCTCTAAAAACGAAAAAAGCCCGTAACCTATGGTCACGGGCTTTGATAAAATACTATATTTTACACGTTAGCCAATGACCGCCATTCCGGTGAAGGTGGTGGTAATAATAATAATGGTGTGACGTGTAAGATTTTTCATGCGGTTAAAATGCCTGAAATGTAATTTTCTGTCAATAGCTATTTGTGAATAAAATTAGATGATTTATGAATAAACGCAGATAAAATCGTATAAATATTTAATCTTCAAGAATAAGTTCTATTTCTTTAGCGGCACAAACTTTATTACGTCCGGTTTCTTTCGCTTCATACAGGGCAATATCTGCATTTGAAATTAAATCTTCATAGCGTTTATCATCAGGATTGATAGTTGCTACACCTACACTTGTAGAAATACGAATACGCTTATCTTGAAATTCAATGACAAGCTCTTCTATGGATCGACATATACGCTCGGCAACATCAACTGCGCCAGCTAAATCTGTCTCAGGTAAAATTGCGGCAAACTCTTCACCACCATAGCGGCCAAACTGATCACATAACCTAAGTAAACTACTTATTTTTTGTGCTGTTTTAATCAAGACTTGATCACCACACTGATGACCATAAGTATCATTAAGTAATTTAAAATGATCTAAATCAAACATGATTAAGGCTAAACCGTGATCATATCGGCGAGCACGAGAAAACTCTTTGTCTAGGCACTCTTCCCAGTGCTTACGATTAAATACTTGTGTTAAACCATCAATTCTATTGGCTTTAGCAAGCTCTTCTAAGGTTTTATTTAGTCTCGTCTGATAATGGCAAACATCGGTAACATCTTCGATTAAGATGCAAATATGCGTAATTTCGTTATTGGTTTCTATCGGAAAAAAAGTACAGTTTTGCGCCATAAAATGGCTATCTGTCGTAATGGGTCTGGAATGCGATAACTCAAATAAATGATGGCGTTGTTCCCAAGAACAAAAACTTTGTGTCTTTAATTGAATGACGCTTGACAGTTTTCTTTCAAACCACCTTTTAGGCAGCTCAGGAAAAGCAGTAAAAACATTTTTGCCTACAATATCTTGTAAGTTAAGGTGAGCATGGATCGCGAAAAATCGGTTCCACTCTACAATGTTGTAGTTTAGATCAAGAATTAATACCCCAGTATTTAACTGTTCAGTAATGGTGGTACATAATGGATTATCTGACACTAGTAATCTTCCAATATACGGTCAATTACAGAGGTTATATTGATAATAGCCGATTCTGGTATCAATAAAATCATATCGCAATTGAATGAATAATCCGTGACTTGATAAGTGATCTTAACTTTTAATGCAACGTCCCAATTGAATGAATTATGTTGAATATGATCTGAAATAGACGTTTGGTTAGCGTTGGAATTCGCAGCATCACTAGAAAATAATAGTCGAGGTGCACTATATGACATTTGATTATCAATTTGACTAGCAAAGACATTTAAAAACGTTGTCGTTAATATCGAACTTAAATCAATAATTTGTTCTTCAACCGACAACTCATCTGGCTCGTAACCCAGTAAATCCGCTAAGCGATCAGAGTCTTTTGGCTGATACATTAATAAAGCTTCGCCGCGGATCCCTTCATAACCAAAGAAACCTTGGCTGACTACCGCTACAGACTGTGCTTCAGACTTTAAGGTATCTGATAAATGTTGGGAACTGACCTGTTCGATGCTTGGGACTTTAAGATAAACAAAAGTATCTAAATAGCGAGCAAGTTGATCACTAGCCTGCCCCATAGCTACATTGATAATTTCTTGTAAACAATCTTGTTGATCGTCATTTAAATTAACGTTGTTCATATAATATCATGTTGTTTTAGATGAGAAGTAAGGACATCTAATTGAACGGGTTTACGCAAAAAAGCTTTCGCGCCAAGCTCTAAAACTTTGTTTTGCATCTCAGGTTGAATATCAGCTGAGATAACAAAAACATTTACATTTAGACCGGCCTCCTTGATACCTTGCAACACACCAACGCCATCAACAACAGGCATAGTAAGATCAAGAAAAAGCACATCTATAGCTTGGTTATTTAAGATTTCTAATGCTTCAACACCATTAGTGGCAAGTTGAACATTTTCAGACAGTGATTCAGGTAAAATTCTTAGAACCTGTTTACGAGCCATATTGGAGTCATCACAAATAAGGACTGACAAACTCATGAAATGGGCATTCCTATTATTATTATTTTTAATGGGGTGTAATTTACCTTAAAAAAGTCAGGCTGTTAACGGCTAAACACACAATTTATGATTTTTTTTCAAGCAAATGGATCGCACTAAAAGACATAATTATTTAACACATTGATAAATATATAATTAATATTATTACATCAATTATCCCCCCTAGCATTTATTTTCACCGTCCAGCCCCATTTATCTAGGATAAATTTGGCAACACCTCTTTAAAAGCCAAATAACACTTTTAATATAGCTAAGGATAAAATAGCCGAAATCGCATAAATACACGCCATTTTCCAATTATATCGATTTACTTTCATCACAATTCCTCATATTAATCTTCCAGTCAATTTGTTGACTGAAAAGCTGTTTATTATTATTTGTATAAAATACAAGCGATTATCATGCCAAGATAAAACAACTGATTGATAACAAAAGAATTATTAAAAAGATAAAGATAAAAATGACTACTTTAAGAAAAATACGGATAAAAATACGGATAAAAATACGCTACATTATCAATAAGTTAAATGAAACATTAACTGTATTTTACTAGGTGATATATTGTGTTGGCCATTGAAGATGACTTTGATGGACTTTAAGCCAATGTTTAGCTTCTTTAAAACGAGGAAAAAACGCTTCGACTAATGACCAAAATTGCCGACTATGATTTAAATGCTTTAAATGGCAAAGTTCATGAACAACTACATAATTAATCACCCAATCAGGTACCATCATCAATAAGTAGTTAAAGTTTAATTGTCCGTAATTGTTGCAACTCCCCCAACGAGCTTTATATTGCCTGACTTTGATATTACTTGGGTATAAATTAAGTTGAGCGCTAAAATATTTAACTTTTTCTGCTATTACTGTCTCAGCACTTTGTTTAAACCAAGCTTCCACAAGCTGTTTAATAACCTTCTGTTGTCGCGTTTTATCGACATTTTTATACCGTTGAGCGAGCGTAATTTGAATACTGTCACCATGATTTTCGATACAATTTTTGCTTGAAAAAGTAAGTGAAATGTTTTTTCTGATCCCCTCAAACCATAAAAATCCATTTTCACTCAAGACAATTCCTTGATGGTTCAATGCTTGTTCTTTGAGTAGATTATTTTGGGTTAAAAGCTTGACCTCAAGCCAGGATGACTTTTGAAGAACAAACTGCTGAATATAACTTTCTTTAACATATTGTGGAGCCCGAACGATAACAAGGCCCTGTTTTACCTGTAAGGCAATACTTTTCCGCTTATGACTGCGGATTAACTGATACTCAATCATAAAAGCTATCAGTTAACGACTATGCTGCATCATTTTTACGCTCAGTTTCCTTAGCAGCACTATTATTGTCTTCCACTTTTTGGACTTGTTTTTTTGCGACTTTAGGTTTCTTAGCTTGCAAGGCAATAAGCACTTGTTCCCTATGTTGAGCGATATAAACACTGAGTTCTTCTCGCATATTTTCCGATAATTCTATCGTGGCACTTTCAAATAGTTCAGCAAGACTATCAGCCATATCTAACATCTTGTCATATTCATCTGCGGCTTTCTTATCCATAAATGTTTCTACCTCCACACCTTGTCTTATGACAACAAATCGACTTTCAACGGCCATTGTTTTCCCTTATTTAACGAAAAGCTACTCTGGTAAGTACATCATAAACGAAGCAATGCGCACCACAAGAGCTGTATATAAAAACAGTAGAATATCTTTTTTGGCAAAAAATGCAATATAAATTAACTAAAACATGAAAATTAACCTGTTAACCATCATGCGACGACTGACATATTCCTCATTTAATTTGTGTCATTTTAACGATGAATGTAAATATCCATGACACAACTCCATAAAAACAACTTGCAAACTAGACAGATTTCCCTTTTAAATCATAACAATAGAATCCTCTCCATTAAAATTACACCGTAGATTTTCCTTACATTCATCCAGATAAATCTTGCAACTTTTATTGAAAAAAACGCCACTATTAAGTTGTACATAGCAATTTTGCAAATGTCGTTTTACCACTTTAGATATTTTAGGAGCGTTATCATGAATAAAATTAAATCAACCATTACAACGGCCATTACAGTGACATTATTAGCAGGCGCGAGTTTTACTAGTTCAGCAATGGACAAATATATAGAAGATTCTTTAATTGAAGTTTGTAAAGCATCTACTACCAATAGCATGTTGAAATTTAACAAAACCATGAAATCTTATCGGTTAAATAACAAAGCAGTTGCCAATAAGGTAATGTGCAATGGTGACGATATTACTGATTTTGCTAGAAACCATGGTTCATATAAAGTAGCAGCAAAACTTGAGAAAAGCTTAAACGGGAATGTAAGTATTACGGATGTAGCAGCGCTGAGTAAAATCGACGTAAAATTTGTCGAATAGTCAGAGCAAGATGCAAAAGTTCCCTATCCCTGATGATGTTTAAGCGACAACGGCAGAGCAATTTGAAGCGAACCTTCTTCAATTGCTTGCTGTTTGCTGAACATAGTCAATGATTAATTTTCAACTTCCACGCTGTAACTAAGTACGCTTAACACACTAAATAACAGTAAGTTTTTATGTATGATCAGTTAGATTTCCCATTAACCAATGAGCCAGTGCCTTTGGCTTTTCTAATGGCAACATATGGCCGGCTTGTTCAAAAATAGTTAAGGTCATGTTTTTATCGAGTTGTTGGAAATCCGTCAACGATGATATCGAAACTAAAGGATCATTTTCACCGACACAAAAATATTTTTTCTGATTGAGTAACACTAGTTGATGAAAAATATTCTCTCGTTTGGTTGTGGCCAATAATTGATGAACGAGTGCCTCTTGCCCCAATGATTTATCCATATTTTCAATCAAAGACACGATATCGTTGCGATGATGAGCACTTTTATCTAATAAAGCTAATATTCGTTTTCGCGCAATACCGGCATAGCCATTCCTTTTGATCCAAGCTACCGCTCGAGCACGCTCTTTCATTTCTCTTTCTGGCAAAGCACATGGCATATTAGCTATCACCAATAGTTTTTCAATCAATTGAGGATATTTTAATAGAAAAGCAGATGCCAAATATCCCCCTAATGAAAATCCCAATAGGACGACTTTTTCATCAGGCAGTTGCTGTTTTATATCATCAAGAATGTCATTGATTGTTGGCTTTTGAGCAATAGTTAAAAAGTGAAAATCAAAATGAATGTCACTCAACGCTTCCAAGGCTGAAATCATTGGCTGCCATAGGCGTGCATCACACATAGTACCGGGCAATAAATAGAGAGACTGTCGCATAGTCAAAAACCAAACTCATTAAAAATTAAGCCAACAAAAGTTGTCTATAAATAGGTAAAACTATTGTAAGTATTTATCAAACATTTGTACCTTAACCCATTCACCTTGATTCACTTTCCCTTGCTCAGCCGCAAGAACAATATAACAATTGGCTGCAGCCATACTGGTCAATATGCCAGAGCCTTGACTTCCCGTTGAAGTAACTTGTAAATCACCATTTTCATCCTGACTTAGAATACCCCGCTGAAAATCCATTCTCCCCGGTGATTTTTTTAAAACTTGGGTAGTTTTCGCTTTCAATGTTAACGGTTGTTCACGATTAACATGCTGCATTTTTAATAACGCGGGAAGTGCTAACTGATGAGCGGTGACTAAGGCAGAAACGGGGTTACCTGGTAAACCAAAAAAATATGCCTTAGTAAGCGTGCCAAAAGCAAAAGGTTTTCCGGGTTTCATGGCGATTTTCCAAAATGCTATTTTACCCAAAGCTTCAAGGACCGTTTTGGTATAATCAGCGTCTCCAACAGAAACACCACCAGATGAAATCACCACATCAGCAACATCATCGGCTTTTTTAAACGCGGTAAAAATACTTGTTTCTACGTCTTCAACAATACCAAAATCAATAATTTCAGCACCGAGTTTAGTCAATAATGATGTTAAGAACTGACTATTGCTTTCGTAAATATCACCATCATTAAGCGACTGTCCTGGTTTTTTTAATTCATCACCGGTTGAAATTAACGCGACCTTAAGTTTTCTAAAAACCGTGACTTTATCAATACCTAAGGAAGCTAGCACGCCAATGTCGATAGCCGTTAACTCTCGTCCTGTAAGAAAAACAACTTGCTCTTTAGCAATATCTTCTCCCTTACTTCTCACATTATCCGCACGTTTTCTTGGCGATAAAAAAGTAATATTTTCACCATCAACCTGACAATTTTCTTGCATTTCAACGGTATCGCAATCGGCAGGTACTTTAGCGCCAGTCATGATACGTACACATTCACCCGCTTTACATTCACCTGTAAAAGGCGCACCAGCCATCGAGCGTCCAACCAGTTTCAGGGTGTTATTTTCAGCTAAGCTTTGCGATGAAAATGTGTAACCATCCATTGCAGAATTATCATTTGGCGGGACATTTACTGGACTTTTAATATCTTGTGCTAAGACTCTTCCTAACGCATTTGTCAGCGTAACTTGCTCTGTGTCACTAATCGGTTTGACCACCGTTAACATATTTTCTAACGCCTGCTCAAAAGGGAGTAAGCCCTGAGCTGAACAACAATCAACCATTTGTATTTACCTTAAAATTACTGATATCAATATTATCTGATAATCCACAATGAACTACGAGTCAATTGCGTCGTTATTGTTTGATACAAATCAACTAGGAACATCGTTAATTATCATATCATCTAGTCATAACTATGTTATATTATATTGATTATTCGCCGAGCTTCTATTGCTAACTTTGTTTTACTTTCGTGAAACAGATACGTGATTTTAGCCGTGATTATTTTTTAATCGCCAGGGTTAATGTGGAAACATATTAGCCTCCCGACATTTGGAAAGGTGGAATGTTAACTGACAATTTTGGTCGTAAGTTTTATTACTTACGCCTATCGATTACCGACGTCTGTAATTTTCGTTGTAACTATTGTTTACCCGATGGTTATCAATGTGATCACGACCGTGATTTTTTATCGTTTGCTGAAATACAAAGAGTGGCCAAAGCCTTTGGTCAATTAGGCACGGAAAAAATTCGTATCACTGGTGGTGAGCCTTCATTAAGAAAAGATCTTCCCGACATTATTGCTGCCTGCAAACAAACCGAACACATCAAAAAAGTCGCATTAACGTCTAACGGCTATAAATTACCTGAACATATTAACCCTTGGTTAGATGCTGGCCTTGATGCGCTTAATATTAGTATTGATAGTTTAGATCCAAGACAATTCCATGCCATTACCGGCCATGACAAATTACCTAAAATTTTAAAGGGTATTGATATGGCATTGGCAAGTGGTAAAACATCCGTAAAAATTAATACGGTGTTAATGCGTGAATTTAATGGTTATGACATAAAAACCTATTTAGATTGGTTAAAAGATACCCCGGTTACCTTGCGTTTTATCGAATTAATGCAAACAGGTGATAATCAAGATTTTTTTAATAAGCAACATGTTCAAGCGTCTCGAATTAAACAGAACTTGCTTCTTGACGGTTGGCTGCCATCTATTCGTGATAAATCGTCTGGCCCTGCTCAAGAATTTTATCACCCTGATTATCAAGGAAAAGTTGGTTTAATCATGCCATACAGCAAAGACTTTTGTAACACTTGTAATCGGTTAAGAATCAGTGCTTTAGGGAAACTTCATTTGTGTTTATTTACCGAAGCAGGCTTGTCATTAAAAGAATACTTACAACAAGATGATGTGGAACCGTTAAAACAACAAATTGTTGCCATGATGAGTGATAAAAAAGCGACGCATTTTCTCCATGACAAAATCACGGGTGCGACAAAAAACTTGGCAATGCTGGGTGGTTAGTCGATGAAAACAGCAGCAAATATAATACTGAATCAACATTGTTTAGGGGTGGTATTAACAGGTGGTTTATCCTCTAGAATGGGGAGTGATAAAGCATTACTTAACCGACAAAGTGATTATCGACAAAGTGATAACCGACAAAATGAGCATGCGCCTCAAGAAAATATGTTGTCGTATAGTAAACAACAATTAAAAAATGCAGGCGTGGATGAGATTATTGTTAGCGGAAAAAATCATGGTATTGCCGATCAATATGAGCAATTAGGTCCAATGGGCGGTATTTATACTGTGCTCAACAAGTACCAACCACAAGCCATGTTAATTTTGCCGGTTGACTTGCCTTTAATAGACAGTCAATCATTACTGCAACTGAAACGTGCTGGGGAATTATCACAAAAGGCGACTTTTTTTCACAATTCTATGTTGCCATTATATTTGCCCGTAAATGCGTTTGTTAAACAGTTTTTTGAGCAAAGCTTTTTGCCCTTTAAACCACTTTTATCCTCTGATAAATCAGCGGGCTTTCACCAAACTAAAGATAAACCTGCGGTTAAAGGGCCTTCGATTAAAGCATTATTAATGCAAACACCCCATAAAACATTAATCCCTAAAAATTCACAATGCTTGTTTAATGCCAATACCCCCGAGCAATGGCAACAAGCTAAGCAAAAGTTTAACAACACTATTGTGCAAAACAGGAAAGATCATGTCTAGTTCAGCGAATAATCACAACAGTAAAGCATTTATTCCCCTCAACATTGCCGTATTAACCGTGTCAGATACACGTGATGAATCAAATGATACGTCAGGGCAATTATTAGCAGAGCGTGTTACCTCGTCAGGGCACAAATTAGCAGCAAAAACTATTGTTAAAGATGACGTTTATCAATTACGCGCCACTGTTTCTCAATGGATTGCCGATGAAAATATTCATGCAGTTATCAGCACTGGCGGTACAGGCTTTACGCTACGCGATAATACACCAGAGGCTTTATTGCCACTTTTTGATAAAAATGTAGAAGGGTTTGGTGAAATATTTCGTGCTATTTCCTTAGATGAAATTGGTACTTCGACGATTCAATCTCGTGCTTTTGGTGGCATAGCTAATCAAACCGTTATTTTATGTGTACCTGGTTCAACTAACGCATGTCGTACCGCTTGGGATAAATTAATCAAAGAACAATTAGACGCGAGTCATCGACCATGTAATTTTGTACCTCATTTGAATATTAATACTGAACAATGTGAGACAAGAAGCTAATGACAGCGCCAAACAAAGAAGTCGCCTTGAGCCACGTTAACTCAAAGGGCGAAGCTAATATGGTTGATGTCACTGAAAAAGCGATGACATCAAGAACCGCAACCGCCGTAGGTTTCATAAAAATGACGGCAGAAACCCTCGCGTTAATACAGCAAGGCGATAACAAAAAAGGCGATGTTTTTGCCGTTGCGCGTATTGCCGGCATCCAAGCAGCTAAAAAGTGCAGCGATTTAATTCCTTTATGTCATCCATTAATGTTGACAAAAGTGCATGTCGACTTTGAAATTAACGGTCAGGAAAACGAAATAAAAGTCACCAGCTTATGCCGGTTAACAGGGCAAACCGGCGTTGAAATGGAAGCCTTAACTGCCGTTTCTGTCGCTTGCTTAACATTGTTTGATATGTGTAAAGCAGCAGATCCTACAATGGAAATATATGGCATTAAAGTATTAACTAAAGAAGGTGGAAAGTCAGGAAACTGGCAGGCATAGTTTTTCGATTACGCTATAAAAGCCACTGCAAACCAATAAAAGAATACGTTAGAAAAATACCTGAAAATAAAACGAGAATCCTATGATAAAAGTATTATTTTTTGCCGCGCTGCGTGAACAACTAGGCAGTGACCAAATTACAATACCCGTAGAAAAACCAGCAACCGTTGCCGATGTGATTAACGCTTTACTTGCCTTGAACCCACAATGGCAGACAGCATTTTCTCAAAGCATGCTTTATGCGGTTAATCAAAACATGGTAAGCAAAGATCATCCTGTTAACTCCGGTGATGAAGTTGCATTTTTTCCACCAGTAACGGGTGGATAACATGGACGTTAAAAATGAATCATCAGTCAAAATTGCCATTCAAACCGCTGATTTTAACTTAACAGATGAAGTTAATTTGTTAGAGCAGCAAAATGATGAAGACGGTGCTGTTGTCACTTTTAGCGGTAGAGTAAGAAACAATAATCTCGGCAAAAAAGTCAGTGGTTTATTCCTAGAACATTATCCAGGCATGACTGAAAAGTCCTTACACAGCATCATTGAGCAAGCTCAACAAAAATGGCAATTAGGAAGAATTACCGTTATACATCGTATTGGCCAGCTAAAAGTAGGCGAACAAATTGTTTTTGTTGGCGTAACCAGTAAACACCGACAAGATGCTTTTTCCGCTTGCGAGTTTATTATGGATTATTTAAAAGTGAGCGCGCCATTTTGGAAAAAGGAATTAAGTGATGGAGTAGAAAGTTGGTTAGAGGCTAAGCAAAGTGATGAAGCTAAAGCAAAACTCTGGCAATCTTAAACTATGATGAAAGTTAATTTTTGCTCCGCTACATGGTTTTGTTTCGCATTGTTAACTTCGCAAGCGATACTTGCCAAAGGGTCATCAGCGCCTCTAGAAAAAAAACTTAATATTGCCGTTACAGCCAATTTTGCCCCAACCTTAAAAAAGTTATTACCTAAATTTGAACAACAAAGCGGTATCAACACACAGTTATTTATTGGCTCTACGGGTAATTTATTTCAACAAATTCATCACGGCGCTCCTTTTGATATTTTTATTGCTGCCGATAAAATAAGACCTTCTAGGCTTGTCGCCGCGGGTCTCGCCCTTGAAAACAGTTTAAAAACTTATGCTTTTGGGACTATTTCATTTTGGTCATCCTCATGGCAAAGCGATAACAAAACGAAAAATAATTTGCCAACTTTTCAAAGCTTGTTACAGGAAATACAAGCAAACAGTTTACGAATGGCTATTGCCAACCCAGCAATTGCCCCTTACGGTGTTGCCGCCAAGCAAACTTTAGAAACTACAGAGCTTTGGCCAAAAATCAGTTCAAAACGATTAATTATGGGCAGTAATATTAATCAAACATTCCAACAAGTTAGAAGTGGCGCTGTTGCTCTCGGTATAGTGGCCGATAGCCAACTGATCTTAAATAATTTATCTGGTATCAAAATACCAAATCAATATTATCAACCTATTGAACAACAACTCGTTATCTTATCTGGTAGTAAAAATATTTTGCCAAGCCAATCGCTTAGTGACTATTTATTATCAAGGGAAAGCCAACAAATCATTGCACGTTTAGGTTATCAGCCGGTCATTCCATTCATCAGTTTAAAAGGACGAGATAATGATTGAGCTCTCTGACGACGGTTTAGCATTAGTCACGACGCTTAAAATGGCTGGACTAACTACGTTTTTTCTGATGATAATTGGCACACCATTAGCTTGGTTTTTAGCGAAAATGACCAGCCGGAGTAAAGTATTTATTGAAGCAATCGTTGCCCTGCCCTTAGTTTTACCGCCAACGGTATTGGGTTTTTACCTATTAATTGCTTTTTCACCTCAATATCTCCCAGGGCAAATATGGCAAGAGCTTACAGGGCAACAGTTAGCCTTTAGTTTTAGTGCTTTGGTGATAGGATCTATTTTTTACTCCTTACCTTTTGTGGTGCAACCACTACAAAAAGCCTTTGAACAATTAGGAAATGATTATCTAGAAGCCGGAGCCATGCTAAGAGCTGGTCCGTTAGACCGATTTTTCACTTTAGTTTTCCCGATGACAAGAGCGAGTTTTATTACCGCTGCCAGTTTAGGCTTTGCACATACCGTGGGCGAATTTGGCGTAGTTTTAATGATAGGCGGCAATATACCGGGTGAAACCCGAGTGCTGTCAATCGCTCTATTTGATCATGTTGAAGCGTTTAATTATTCGCAAGCACATACTTTGGCCATCAGTTTAGTGATCGCCTCATTAGTTTTATTATCTGCGATTTATTTGCTCAATCATCAACCGATAAAATCAAAGAAAGTGATACGTTAAAGCATGGATAATTTCTCTTGAAGAATCGTTTAACTCTTAACCTTGAATCAACTAAAGGTCCCTTTTCATTAGTGATTCAGCAATGTTTGTCTTTTTCTGGCATTGTTGGAGTTTTTGGACACTCTGGCTCAGGAAAAACCAGCCTCCTACGGGCAATTGCCGGACTTGATAAACACGTTAAAGGCAAAATATCTTTTAACGACCGTATGCTACTTGATACTAAAAATAAGCAAAATATAAACGCAGAGAATCGTCATATATCCATGGTGTTTCAAGAGCCTAGATTGTTTCCTCATTTAACTGTTTCAGAGAATTTAGAGTTTGCGATTAAGCGTTGCCAACACAGTAAATTAACTAAACAAGAAATCATCGAATTAACCAATCTCAGTACTTTATTGAATAAAAAAGTAACTGAACTTTCCGGTGGCGAGCAGCAAAAAGTCGCCTTAGCGCGGGCGATATTATCAGAGCCGGCATTACTGTTATTAGATGAGCCACTAAGTGCTTTAGATCGACATAGCAAAAAAGAGTTATTAATTTTACTGAAAACGGTTAATAAAAAATTAAACTTACCTATGGTTTATGTCAGCCACAGTAGTGAAGAATTACAGCAACTTGCAGAGCAATTAATAGTAATTGAGCGTGGAAAAATCATAAATTCAGGCGAGGTTCATCAAGTTTTACACCAATTAAATAGTACACAGTTAATTAAGCAACAAACCAGCTTATCTGTAAAAGTTGCAGAGATAAATAACCAACATGGTTTAGTGAAATTAGCCTTTGATGACCAATTTATTTTTATGATGATTGATCACTTAACCGAGAAAGATAAACTAGCGTTAACACAACTTAATTCTTTACGTTGTTATATCTTTGCCAGTGATATCAGTATTGCCACTATAGAGCCAACAAGTAGTTCGATCGTCAATCAACTCTATGGCAAAATCACAAAGATATCTCAAGTTGAGTCACAAGTATTACTTACGTTAACCTGTCAGCAACAAACGTTTTTTGCCAATATTTCAAGCTATTCTCTCGATAAGTTATCGTTAAGCATCAACCAAGCTGTCTATATTCAATTTAAGGCAAGTGCGGTGCGAACATTGACCATTTAGCTTGAATAACGTTTATTATTTTGATTAGTTTTATTTTATAACCAGCGAGAACCATGTGCTTACATCACAAGAACAACTAAGGTACAGCAGACAAACCATGCTTAAGCATATTGGCGAAAATGGCCAATTAAAATTGCGTAATGCGAGTGTGCTTATTGTTGGAATGGGTGGCTTAGGTAACCCCGTTGCTATGTATTTAAATGCCGCAGGCGTCGGCAAAATAATCATTGCCGATGGTGATAACGTTGATGTGACAAACCTACAGCGACAAGTGTTATTCGGCGAGTCAGATTTACACCAAAATAAAGCCGATTGCGCGGCAGAAAAACTCACTAAAAACAATAGCGATACACACATTGAAGTCATTGATGAAATGCTTGATGAAGAACTCGGCCAATTTTATATACCGCAAGTTGATGCAGTTATTGATTGTAGCGACAATATCGAGACGCGTTATTTAGTCAATAGATTATGTGTTGAACACAAAAAACCGTTTATTCTAGGTGCAGCAACAGGCTTTGATGGACAACAACTTGTCGTTGATGCTAGAAAAGAGAATGCGGCTTGCTATCAATGTTTCTTTCCGATTTCTGAAACAGCTCCCAAAAACAACTGTCAAACTGTAGGTATTATGGGACCAGTTTTAGCAATTATTGCCGGATTACAAGCATTACAAGCCATCAAGTTATTAGCTGGCATTGAAGTTAAACATAATCAATTAAACGTTTATGATGGCTTACACAATCAATGGCAACAATTCAACATTACAAAACAAGTAAATTGCCCCATATGCCAGAGCAATTAATTTTACTATTGCATAACCGAAATAATAACGTGTGATAAAATTAAAAAACATACGCATAAAAAAGCCCTCAATATTGAGGGCTCTACCCGTTTTCTAAGGTGATTAATTAGCGTAATTAGAAATTAATGCCTATTTAAATAATCCAGAATTTCGGTCAGTAACGGCTTCGCGCCATCCCCCTAACCATTCAGATTTTGCATCAGTATTTTGATAAGGACAATTTTCTTTATTTTTACCTGACAGGCCTGCTTGGTAACCATTTGAATGCGCTCTACCTAAACGATCTCTTTTCTGTCTTCTCATATACGAGTCTCCATAACTAGATGATAAGTATAGTTTTTCTTTAGTTTTCTTTATCAGTAAGAATTAACAACTGACACTTCATTTAAGAACATTTATTTTTTTAAAGCAAGTTGAAAATGATCATAAAAGTGTCAAAAATTTGAAATTTTAAGCTGCTAAGACTCGACTGTTTTTTGAACAAAAAAGAAGTGTTTGAAAAACAGATTGTTATTAAAATTGGATTAGATCTAAAGCTAATAAAAAGTATTTTTATATAAGAAAATCATTTAACGAAAGTTAAAATAATCACCATTAACTTTCTAACAAGGGTTCTAACATTTTTTCCAAACCATTTAATTTTACTTCATACATCAGTGCTAATTGTTCGCCTAATTTACCTTCAGGAAACCCTTTACTATGAAACCATACTAAATAAGGCTCGGGTAATTGCAGCAATTTTCGTCCGGCATATTTCCCAAAAGGCATCACTTGATTTACGGCGCGAATAAGCGCTTGTTGATCTGAAAGCATAATTTCCTAACTGTAAATAATATTAGTGTTTTTATTGTGCATTATTATTAATTAATACGCTAAATAGTAAAGGCTAACTCGCCAAAGTTTAACTTATTTTAACAAAGTGTCTGACATAAATTTGTCACAAGTTACCCATATAATTTCAGCATTATTTAGATATTTATGCATTCAAATAAGGACATTCAATGTCAATAGTTCGAAAAAGAAGTGCGGCAAATAAAGCCTATATTCCGTCAAACAATCGTGATAATCAGTATATCCTGGCAGAGTTGCAACTATCGGATGCTTTGTTAACGCAAATTTCTCCCGATTTTTCTGAAGACAGCAAACAACCTTACTTTCAGTTTTATCAAAACTTATCACAATTACTGTTTACGTTAAGTAATGATTTTAACATAAAGAGCAGTGTGTTTGTTGCCAATGATAAACTCGTTAGAGTGCGCTATAGCCAAGAAATGCACCAATGGCAAACTAGCCAACAAATATTGTTTTACTATGATCCGCAAATACATGAATTACAAAATTCATTTTTTGATGCCAATGCCAGAGCGAATAAAATTACCTTGTTATTTTTAGCCTCTGGCAATGACATTAGGGTTAATGCGGCTGAATTTCACCAAAAAGTCACAAAACTTCTAAAATGTTATTGCCAACAATTAGCATTAAAAGAAGGGGATCTTCGAGTCAGAGATCATCAACATATCACTTACGATATTTTTGCCAAGAACAAAGGCTGCACAAGCTCTGTTGCTCATAAACTTCGTAGTATTGATCAGCGCTACCAAAGCCAAGCTGTGACTTTACCGACAGAAAATTCAGCGATTACTTACGCGATAATCAACTTAACCATTAATAACCGTTTGTTAAATATGGTCGACATAGACCCAAGTTCGAAAGATCCGTACAACCCGTTATACACCTTTTTAACTGATACGTTTTCTATGGTAGCAAAAAGGTTTAATTTAAATAATGGTGCTTTAATAGCAAATGGTTTAGTGCCAATCGTTCGTTATAGCCTTCATGAAATTGTATCTCGTGTCGGCGAACTACAAATGTTAGGTTATAACCCTGAACAAAGTCCTTGCGGTTTAGTAAGTAAATGGCAAGCAGATCAACTTGTTGATAATGTTCAATTTATTTTTGTTGCAACTAAGCTTGATGGTACAGACAATCGTTTCGGACGTTTTATTAATCAAATTGAACAAGCAATGCGATTATTGGCCGCTGAGCTTGAAATACCCGGCAACAAAGAAGAACTTATCATCCGATTTCATCAACATGTTGCGTACAACTTATAATCAACGCTTTCGGTGCAATATATCAATATTGCACCGAGCTTTTTCACAAACAGTCATAGCATTTAATCCGCTTAAATTAACATAGACCTTGCCGTGACAATTGATTATATTGCCCTTTCTTTTTAAAGATTGTTTCACTTTATCGATGAAGCAAGTTACTAAATAGGCTTTAGCAATGAACTTAGAAGAAATAACCTTAGGTGGTGGCTGTTTTTGGTGTATTGAAAATATTTTTTCAAGGGTCAAAGGCATTACAAAGGTAGTAAGTGGTTACGCCAATGGAGATATAGAAAACCCAAGCTATGAACAAGTCTGTTCAGGAACAACGAATCATGCAGAAGTAGTAAAGGTAGAATTTGATCCTGCGATAGTTTCATTCGAGACAATTTTAGAAGTATTTTTTGCCATTCATGATCCAACAACACTTAATCGTCAAGGCAATGATATTGGCAGCCAATACCGGTCAATTATTGTTGTAGAAAATGATGAGCAACAAGCTGCAGCATTAGAAAAAATCAAACAGTTAACCGACTCAAATGCATTTGAAGATGACATTGTGACAGTTGTCGAGCATAAATTGAATTATTATGCCGCTGAAGATTACCATCAAGATTATTATAACAACAACACTGACAATCAATATTGTCAGTTAGTGGTTGCTAAAAAGATACAGAAGTTTTTAAACAACTTTTCACATCTATTGAAAGATTAATAAAGACTAAATTAAGAACTGACAAAAAAAAAGTGCTTAAGCAATAAATCATTCTTGCTTAAGCACAGTTCTTTTTAATACATTAAGGTGTATAACTTTCTTCGAAACTTGGTTGCTAACGGGTCGCCGTCTGGCAGTGCTTTTAAAATATCAAGTAGCAAGTCTTTACTTTTTTGATCGCTACCATCTTTTTGTACTAACCTAAACAAAAGCGTTAACGCTTCTTCATGACGATTCACTTGGCTATATTGCGCCGCTAAGTTTTGTTGTAATTCAACGTTAACAGGCGCTTTTGCTAATTCACTTTCTAACGCTTGAATTTCAGGTGAATTTGCCGCTTGGCTCGCTAATTCAAGCTTTGCCATGACCGCTTGATATTCACTGCCTTGATCAACCATTAATATCGTTGATAACAATGACTCTGCTTCACTAATTTTACCGGTTTGAATATATACATCCGCCAATAAAAGTTTGATATCAGCACGTTCATTATTAAGTTGATATGCTTGTGAAATAACAGTAAAGGCTTGATTGATATCATTCGCCTCTATTAACTTTTGAGCTTGAGCAAATAATAGATCTTCTTCTTTTGGTAAATGTTTATCTAAAAATGCTTTGATAGTGTCATCCGTTTGAGGCCCTGATAAACCATCAATGGGTTGACCATCTTTCACTAATACTGCGGTCGGTAAGCCTTGAATACCAAATTGTTGGGCAATTTGTTGCTCGGTTTGGCAATCAACCGTCGCTAATAAAATATGTGCTTCAAATGCGTTAAGTGAACTGGCAAGTTTATCTCTTAATTCAACACTTTCAGGCACTTGCTCTGCCCAAAAATCGACTAAAACTAATTTTTCTTTAGAATCTTCAACAATAATTTTTTGAAAATTCTCTACTGTCATCGCAACGTTCATATTCGACCTAATCTTTAATAGATTTCAATACACTTTATTTGGGGACGCTTCAATAATTAACAAGGTAAGATTAAGGGTTTTATTTTTCATAAAACCCTTCTATATTAAAGTATAACGAGCTCAGCGCTATGGTAGTTAAAGGAATGAACACTTTTTCTGCTTCGAAAGATAAAAATAAGAAGGTTTTATTTGTTTAAAAACATCCTTTGCCTACTAGTGGTCACTTTAATATTTTGGGGAAGCATTGCTTGGGCTCAAAAAGCAGAGTTAACTAAAATTAAATATTGTGTTGATCCTAAATGGGCACCTTATGAAGCTATCCACAATAAAAAGCATGAAGGAATTTCAAAAGAATATTTAGACATTATTAGTCAGAAGTCGCCGCTGACATTTCAGCTTGTCCCCACAACAGATTGGCATCAAACCTTAGAGTTTGTGAAAACAAACAAATGCCATTTCATTTCAATGCTTAATCAGTCACCAGAAAGGGATCACTTTTTAACGTTTTCTGATGTATATTTTCATGCTCCTAATGCTTTATATGCTCATTATGATCAACCGATGATCGGCAATTTATCGAGTATTACCACGCAATCAATTGCAGTTGTATTAGATTATCGCTTATATCATTACTTGAAAAAGAACTTCCCTCATATAAATGTTATCGCTGTAAATAATGAATTAGAAGGTTTGGAAAAAGTTGAAGCCAAAGAAATAGATTATTATGTCGGTTCTTATTATAGCGCGAATAAAATCATACAAGACGCTTCATTTTCCAAGTTAAGAATTGTTGGTATCGCGGAACTCGAAGACAAATTGCGAATTGGTGTCAATAAACATTCAGAATTTTTACTACCTCATTTAAATCAAGCGATTAGTAAAATTTCAGAGCAAGATCATCAAACCGTCTTTGATTATTTTAAAACCACGAACTTTGTTCATAAAACAGATTACACTTTAGTGCTTGGCTTAGCGTGTTTTTTCAGCGCAATTTTTATTATCCTTTATGTGGGATATTCACGCTCAGTGCGTTTTAGTCGAGCATTAGCTAGTAAAAATAAAAAATTAAAAGCATTACATGCGCAATTAGATGCTAAAAATAAGCAGCTTGCTGAGCTAGCCATAAGAGATCCACTTACGATGCTTTATAATCGATCTCATTTAGCTGAAATGATCAATCAACAAATTAAGTTAAAAGACCGATACAACACACGCTCATGCTTGATCATGATTGATATCGATGACTTTAAACAAATCAATGATACCTTAGGGCATAAAGTCGGTGATGATATTCTTAAAAATCTATCGAATGTACTGATCAAATGTGCCCGTAACTCAGACATAGTAGCAAGATGGGGGGGAGAAGAATTTGTATTATTATGTCCTGAAACCGATATAGATGAAGCTATACTTTTAGCAAAACGTTTTCAACAAGCGTTGCAAGAAATGAAAAGTGAAGCTTGCCCTAACGTTACTTGTAGTATCGGTATCTCCGAACTACATACTAAAGACTCAGCGGATGAATGGTTTATCTCTGCTGATAACGCTATGTATCAAGCCAAAGCGCAAGGAAAAAATTCAATTTCGACATTGGGCAATACCAATAAAGTGAGTACTTAATTCCTTAATGCTGAGTTATTAAAAAATTAAGTACCGTTACATTTTATGTTCGTAACGGTACTTTTCGAGAATAATTAACTCACTTCTTTTAATAATGCTCTTGAAATAATCACCTTTTGGATTTCACTGGTGCCTTCATAAATCGAGGTAACTCGCACATCTCTGGCGAAACGTTCAAGTGGATATTCTTTAATATAACCTGCTCCCCCCATCATTTGCAGTGCATCATAACAAGCTGTGTTGGCTTTTTCTGCGGCAAATAATTTTGCCATTGAAGCTTCTTTACCAAATGGTAATCCTTGCTCTTTAGTATATGCCGCTTGCATCAATAATAATCTTGCCGCTTCAAGTTCGGTATACCGATCGGCTAATTTCCACTGTAAGCCCTGAAAGCTCGATAACGACTGATTAAATTGTTTACGCTCAGTCAAATAATCACGGGCGTAATCCATCGCAGCCAAGCCAATACCTAGCGCCAAAGAGCCGATACCAATACGACCACCTGCTAACTCACCTACTGCAACCGCAAAGCCTTTATTTTCGCCGCCCATTAATGCACTTTTTGGAATGCGGCAATTGTCAAAGCTCACTTCATTGGTTGGCGATGCTTTCTGGCCCATTTTTTCTTCCGCTTTACTGACAGTGATCCCTGGGGTATTCGCTTCCACTAAGAAACAAGAGATACCTTTCCCTTTAGGCGCACTGGTATCTGTCACCGCCCAAACGACATAAATGCCCGCAAAGCTTGCGCTGGTAATATAAAGTTTATTGCCATTTAAGACATATTCGTCGCCGTCTAATTCAGCCGTCGTTTTCATACCTGCAGGATCTGAACCCGCGCCACTTTCCGTTAAACAAAATGCGCCCGCTGGATATTCACCGCTGCATAATTTAGGTAAATATGTTTGTTTATGTTCTTCACTACCAATGGCTTGAATCACTTCTGCAACCATATTGGTTACTGAGGTAGTTACCGCAGTTGAAGCACAAGCGCGTGCAATTTCAGTGATCGCTAAACTAAAAGCAACAGTGCCTGCTTCTACGCCACCATATTCAGCTTTTATGTTTAAGCCCATAAAACCTAATTCAGTCAACTTCGCTAAATTTTCTAGAAATATGGTTTGGTTTTGTGTTTCATCAAGCTCAGCAGCAACAGGTGCCAATTCTGTTTCAGCAAATTTACGTGCCATGTCTTGAATCATGACCTGTTCTTCAGTTAACGAAAGATTCATTAGGATCACTCATTTTTGTAAAGTAGTTTTCAATCCCACTATACTAAACAAAGATTAAAAATTTCTCATCAACTATTTAACGTTTACGTAAAGTGTCATCATGAATAATGATCAAAAGGTAAGTATTTCTAAAGAACATATACGCTCTTTCACATCCATGTGATTACGATATACCGTTCATCCTGAACATATACGCTCTTTCACATCCATGTGATTAAGTTATACCGTTCATCCTGAACATATACGCTCTTTCACATCCATGTGATTACGTTATACCGTTCATCCTGAACATAAAAACGCGCTATTAAAGCGCGTGATATCTTAAGTCATTTGTCACTAACAATAAGTCACGGATTAACTCATTAGAAACCATACAAGACCAAAACCGAGTATTAAGCGATATATAACAAATGGCATCATGCCTAGTTTACCCACTAAAATTAAAAAGTAATGGATACATGCATAAGCACTTAAAAACGCTAACACACTCCCTAAACCTAGTACTTGCCAATCAACTGCATCAGCAGAGGAAGCTAGTTTTAAAGTTAAATACCCTCCTGCCATCGCAATCGCTGGAATCGACAATAAAAAGGAAAATCGTGCAGCATTCTCTCTACTTAAACCAAGCATTAAACCTAAAGTCATGGTGATACCAGAACGTGAAGTACCCGGTATTAATGCTAGCATTTGTGCGAAACCAATAATCATCGCACCCTTTAGGCCTAAGTTTTCGATACTGACGTTTTGTTCTGCTTTTCTTTTACCTGCTGAGAAATCTGCAAAGCCAAGTAATAAGCCGAACAATATAGTGGTTGCCGCTATCACCGCTGCACTTCTTAAGTTTGCGTCGATAAAGTCATGACCAATAAAGCCAACCGCCCCTAAAGGAATGGTGGCAAATAAAATCCACCATGCTAATTTTCCATCGAATGATTGATTATTTTTTTCTGGGCCGATACCTACGGTGCCAAACCAAGCAACCGCCATACGACCGACTTCTTTTCGATAATAAAGTACCACAGCAAACAAGGTACCAACATGTAAGGCAACATCGAGAGCAAGACCTTGATCTTGCCAACCTAAAATCGCAGATGGCAAAATTAAGTGTGCGGAACTTGATATAGGTAAAAACTCAGTTAAGCCTTGAATTATGGCTAATAAAAAAATCTCAATAGTGCTCATTTTCTGGTGATTATCCTTGCCAGTTAAACGGAATGATTGCTAATTTTTGGGTGTTTTTGTCAAAGTTTTGCCATAACGAATGGTAACTTTGTTTTAAAACAGGATGTAATAGTTGTGGCGCTATTTCGGCGAGTGGCCATAAAACAAAGGCATTAAAACTAATTTCATCACGTGGAAGTTGAACTGGCTCGCTTTGTACAAGGTCGCCATATAGTAAAATATCAATATCTAACGTTCTTGGACTAAATTTTTTCGCGTTTGCTTCTCTGCCAAATTTATATTCAATTTCACGTAACGTTTTACTTAATTCTTCTATCGTTTGGTTTGTTTGTAACCCCACCACCATATTGTAAAAAGGTGAGCCATCAAATCCAACCGCCTCACTTTCAAATAATGATGATAACGTTAACTCATGATAAATGGCGGTTAATTCAGTTAACCCAGACTTTAAATTATTTTCACGATCAATATTACTGCCAAGCGATAAATATACTTGCACCATTACTTCGCTTGACCTCGTTCAATTTCTACTCCTACGGTATCAGCATTATGAACCGCACCTGGCTTGCCTATACTCAGCTTTAACCAAGGAATATGAAACGTTGTCATTAAATAATTCGCTAAACGTTCAGCAAGTGTTTCTAATAAATCAACAGGGTTGTCATTAGCAAACAAGGCTATTTTTTCCGATATGTCAGCGTAATCTAAGGTTTTATCAAGCTCGTCATTTTCAGCAGCTAATTGCGTATTCCAACCCATAGCAAGATCAATGACTAATGTTTGTTTTATTTCTTTTTCCCAAGCAAAAAAGCCAATAGTGGTTTGAATATTTAACCCTCGAATAAAAACTTTATCCATCTTAACGCTACTCTTTTATCGATAAATGGCTTGAATACTCTGGGATGAGGTCAACCACTTATAAAATATTAATGGTATATTACAAATTAATTGGCGAGTTTACCTGCCTAAGAGTAGAAAAACTAGTGAACTAAGTTATACAATACTGAATTAATAAACATCCATACACCCTAATAAAAGGACTTTTACATGCTTTTGCTCACTTTTGCATTGACAATTGCAGCCTATTTATTAGGTTCAATATCCAGTGCTGTTTTAGTTTGCAAAGTCTTAAACCTTCCTGATCCTCGAACCACAGGTTCAAAAAATCCCGGCGCAACGAATGTTTATCGCATCGGCGGAAAATGGGCGGCTATCAGTGTTTTAATTTTTGATATTTTAAAAGGTGCAATACCTGTGTGGGGTGCATACTTTGTTAATGTTGAGCCTATCTATTTAGGCGTCATTGCATTAGCCACCTGCTTAGGCCATATGTTTCCAGTCTTTTTTAACTTCAAAGGTGGCAAAGCTGTTGCCACGGCATTTGGAGTATTATTACCAATAGGACTAGACTTAGGTGGTTTATTAATTTTTACATGGCTGACCATTCTTAAATTTACTCGATTTTCAAGTTTAGCCGCAATTGTCGCCGTTTCGTTAGCCCCATTTTATACCTGGCTCTTAAAACCTATTTACACCTATCCGGTGATCATGCTTTCGGTGCTCATCATCATGCGGCATAAAGGAAATATTGTTCGCTTGATAAAAGGCACAGAGCCTAAAGTAAATAACAAACTCAAAATTTAAGCGATTACAAGAGAAAATTTATCTATTGCCGATAAATTTCCTATTGTAATATCAAATACTTAGATAGCAGAAAGGCTATCTAAAGGCCAGCGTGGCGTTGCTTTAAACGTTAAATCAGAATTAGTTCCGGCCTTTAAACGTTGCATGCCCGCAAACGCAATCATGGCACCATTATCAGTACAAAATTCAGGACGAGGATAATAAACGTGGCCGCCAACTTTTTGCGTAATTTGTGCAAGCTTTGCTCTTAAGGCCGTATTCGCACTTACTCCGCCAGCAATAACCAAACGTGTTAATTCACATTGCTGTAAGGCACGGCGACACTTTATCGCCAAGGTATCAACCACAGCTTCTTGAAATGCATAAGCAATATCCGCATGAGTTTGTTCATCCATAGTGCCATGTATGTCTATTTCTTTACGAATAGCGGTTGCCGTTGCGGTTTTTAATCCACTAAAGCTAAAATCTAAACCTGGTCTATCGGTCATAGGCCTTGGAAATTTAAACCGACCTTTAACGCCAGTTTCTGCCATTTTTGATAAAGCTGGGCCTCCCGGATAATCTAACCCTAATAATTTAGCCGTTTTATCAAATGCTTCACCGGCAGCATCATCAACCGATTCACCTAACAATTCATACTGACCAATGCCATCAACCCGAACCAGCATGGTATGACCGCCAGACACTAACAAAGCAACAAACGGAAATTCAGGTACATCATCTTCTAACATGGGCGCTAATAAATGTCCTTCCATGTGATGTACAGGAACAGCAGGTAACCCCCAACCATACGCTAAACTTCGACCAATAGAGCAACCAACAAGTAACGCGCCAACTAAACCAGGACCAGAGGTATACGCGACACCATCAAGATCTTTCGGCGTTAAATTAGCTTCCGCTAAGACTTCTTTAATCAGCGGAATCGTTTTTCTAACATGATCACGCGAGGCAAGTTCAGGTACAACACCACCATAATCTGCATGAACAGCAATTTGACTATATAATCGATGCGCAACTATTCCTTCAGGTAAATCGCCTTTTCCATCATCATAAATAGCGATACCAGTTTCATCACAAGAGGTTTCAATTCCTAAAATACGCATTATTTATAAGCCCAGATTTTCTGCTATGAATGTAAAGTCGCCGATTTTACCTGTTAACAACTTTTTTCACCAGCGGCTTTACAGGATAAAAATCATTTATAACTTTACAAGTACCTTACCTTAGCATTAGAATACGGCACCAATTTTTAATAGAGTGGGTGAAGATGAGGCCAAATGGCTGAAATCGAACACCGATTTATATAGATACATAACTAAGGTAAAACAGTACATGCCAGTAATTAAAGTAAGAGAAAACGAACCATTTGACGTAGCATTACGTCGTTTTAAGCGTTCATGTGAAAAAGCAGGTATCCTTTCAGAAGTTCGTCGTCGCGAATGTTACGAAAAGCCAACTTGGGAACGTAAACGTAAAAAAGCAGCTGCTGTTAAACGTGCTGCCAAAAAAGTTTCTCGTGAGAACGCTCGTCGCGTTCGCATGTACTAAGAAAAATCTTAGTTATTATTTGAGTTAACTGAACCAGTTATTATGAGCTTACTCATACAACTCAAAGATGAAATGAAAAATGCCATGCGAGCTAAAGACAAATTACGTCTTGGCGTTATCCGCATGGCATTGTCTGCTATCAAGCAAGCTGAAATTGATCACAACACGGAAGCAACTGATGAGAACATCATTGCGGTATTAACCAAAATGGTTAAACAACGCAAAGAATCTATCAAAATGTTTACCGATGGTGGTCGAGAAGATATGGCGGCGAATGAACAAGCAGAAGTGGTCGCACTAGAAACGTTTCTACCGCAACCACTAACTCAAGACGAAATCCAACAATTGATCACCAATGCAATTACTGAAACTGGTGCAGCTTCTATGGCTGACATGGGAAAAGTAATGGCGCTATTAAAACCTGCCATGCAAGGTAAAGCAGACATGGGTTCGGTAAGTGGTCAAGTGAGAGCGGCCTTAAATAGTTAAAAGTCAATCGGAACATAATTAGTTGTTTGTCGTGATCAATGACAGCACGTTATAGCGTTCTTGATGAACATAAAACCGTATCTTTTAGATGCGGTTTTTTTATATTTACGCTAAAGTAGCAAGGTTATTTTTGATAGTAGTCAAATTTATTTGAACCACTAATCTCTTTTCAAATAGGTTTTTAAAAGACATGGCAGGTATGATCCCCAGACAATTTATCGACGATTTATTAGCACGCGCTGATATCGTAGAACTAATTGATTCGAGAGTACCCTTAAAAAAAGCAGGTAAAAACTACCAAGCTTGCTGTCCATTTCATACCGAAAAATCTCCCTCGTTTACTGTTAGCCAAGACAAACAATTTTATCATTGTTTTGGCTGTGGTGAACACGGCAATGCCATTTCATTTTTAATGGAATTTGATCGACTAGAGTTCCCTGACGCGATAGAAGAACTCGCCTCTCATTATAATATGGAAGTGCCAAGAGAACAGAATAATCAATCACCTGCACAACAATTAAAACAACAGCAAGCTTATCAACAAAAGCAAAATGATTACGAATTGATGGACAGTATTGCTCGGTTCTATCAACAACAACTTAAAGTTGCAACTGATAAAGAAACCGCCATTGAATATTTAAAAGGTCGTGGATTAAGCGGAGAAATCGTCAAACACTTTGGCATGGGCTACATCAGTGATGCTTGGGATGGCATGATGAGCGCTTTTGCAAAAAACCGCGACATAACGCAACAGTTAATTGATTTAGGCATGGCGATTCAAGGGGATAAAAACAAACCTTATGATCGTTTTCGTGGCCGTATTATGTTTCCTATTCGTGATAAACGAGGCCGAACATTAGGCTTTGGTGGTCGAGTATTAGGCGACGGCACGCCTAAATATTTAAATTCGCCTGAAACACGTATTTATCATAAAGGCCAAGAACTTTACGGACTTTTTGAAGCTAAAAAAGCCAATAAACAACTTACTCGTCTAGTGGTTGTTGAAGGTTATATGGATGTTGTCGCTTTAGCGCAACATGGCGTAAACTATGCCGTTGCCTCACTTGGTACAGCAACAACACCAGAGCAATTGCAAACTTTATTTCGCACCGTCAAAGAAGTTATTTGTTGTTACGATGGCGATAGAGCCGGTCGAGATGCAGCTTGGCGCGCCATGGACAACGCCTTACCGCTGATCCGCGATGGCTATTCGTTAAAGTTTGTCTTTTTGCCTGATGGTGAAGACCCTGACTCATTGATACGCGAACAAGGCCAACAAGCCTTTGAAAATATTTTAGATAATGCCATGCCGTTATCCGAATTTTTACTCAATAACTTAACTGAGCAAACCGATTTAAATACCAATGAAGGCACATCAAAACTTGTTGAGCTATTTCAGCCTTATCTAAATAAATTACCTGAGAGTTTTCTTAAGCAAAGTATTATTTCATCGATTGCCAATAAGTTTGCCCGTGGCAGTGAAAAACGCTTAGAAGAATTGCGTCGCCATCATAGTAAAGAACAACACAAACCAAAAAACAAACAACCTAAAATCACGCCAATTCGTCTGGCTATTGCATTATTGCTTGAGCATCCCCATATAGTAAAAGCAATTCCTGACAGCTCTATTTTACAGCAATTAGATATGCCAGGAATGCCGTTATTAAACCGGTTAGTTCAGTTGTGTAATGAAAATGAAAAGATTAATAGTGCGCAATTAATTGAGTATTTTCGCGGCACACCTGAAGGAGCGCAATTAACAAAATTAATGTGCCTTGAACATTATGTTGAAGCAGAAAACGCTGAGAGTACTTTTTTAGATATTTTAGAAAGTTTTTTGAATAAATTTATTGAACAGCGCACAGAACAATTAATTGCGAAAGAGCAAAAAAACGGGCTGAGCAAAGAAGAAAAACAAGAGCTATATAGCCTGCTAACAGCTTAAACAGGTTGAAGTTAAAACATATTTTAACTATATAACATATAAATAATACGATAATAGTTTATCGCTGGTAATTTAGTCACTGATTGGCTATAATTTCCGGCTTACTGTTTTCAATTTGATAGCCATAAATTAGGTGGACACTCGTCAATGGATCAAGCCCCACAATCTAGATTAAAAGAGTTAATTACCAAAGGTAAAGAGCAAGGGTATTTAACATTTGCTCAAGTTAACGATCATCTCCCGCAAGACATTATCGATTCAGACCAAGTTGAAGACATCGTACGTATGATCAACGACATGGGTATTCAAGTATTTGAAAATGCTCCTGATAGCGATACGCTAATGATGAGTGAAGCAAATACTGATGAAGATGCGGCAGAAGCTGCAGCTCAGGCACTTGCTACCGTTGAAAGTGAAATTGGTAGAACAACTGATCCTGTACGTATGTATATGCGTGAAATGGGAACCGTTGAACTTCTTACACGTAAAGGCGAAATTGTTATCGCTAAACGTATCGAAGAAGGTATCAAAGAAGTGCAACGTTCAGTTGCTGAATACCCACCTGCAATTAATTATTTATTAGAGCAATGGGATAATTTTGAAGCAGAAGAAGGCCGTTTAAGCGACATTATTGTTGGCTTTTTAGACCCTGATGCAGAAGAAGAAGAGATCCCAGCAGCAGCAACTCACATTGGTTCTGAATTATCTGAAGAAGAACTTAAAGATGAAGATGATAACAATGATGACGACGAAGACGAGGAAGAAGAAGATACAGGTCCTTGTCCTGAATTAGCGCGCGAAAAATTCACTCTTTTACGTGAAGCTTATGAAAGTGCAAACAAAGTTATTGCGGCAAAAGGTCGTGGACATAAAGACGCACAAACAGCCATTGATGCACTCGCGGAAGTATTTAAAGAGTTCCGTTTAGTACCTAAGGTTTTCGATAAATTAGTGAAGAATATGCGTAGCGTAATGGATCGCTTACGTGTGCAAGAACGTTTGATCATGAAGCACTGTGTAGTTGGTGCAGGCATGCCAAAAGCGACTTTTATCAAAATATTCCCAGGTAATGAAACTTCTAAAAATTGGTTTGAAGAACAACAAGCCGCTGGTTTACCTCATTCTGCAAAAATGGCAGATATTGAACTAGATGTTGAACGTTGTATTTATAAGTTAAATCAATTAGAAGAAGAAACTTTCTTAAATGTACATGGCATAAAAGATATTAACCGTCGTATGTCAATTGGTGAAGCTAAAGCTCGCCGTGCGAAAAAAGAAATGGTTGAAGCGAACTTACGTCTTGTAATTTCTATCGCGAAAAAATACACCAACCGTGGTTTACAATTCTTAGATTTAATCCAAGAAGGTAACATTGGATTGATGAAAGCGGTTGATAAATTTGAATACCGTCGTGGTTACAAATTCTCAACGTATGCTACATGGTGGATCCGACAAGCGATTACTCGTTCTATTGCTGACCAAGCCAGAACCATACGTATTCCTGTACATATGATTGAAACGATTAACAAATTAAATCGTATTTCACGTCAAATGTTGCAAGAAATGGGACGTGAGCCAACACCAGAAGAATTAGCTGAACGTATGATCATGCCTGAAGATAAAATTCGTAAGGTATTAAAAATAGCTAAAGAGCCAATTTCAATGGAAACGCCTATCGGTGATGATGAAGATTCACATTTAGGTGACTTTATAGAAGATGGCAGCGGTGAATTACCAGTTGACTCGGCAACATCTGAAAACTTAAAAGATGCGACTCATGAAGTATTAGCAGGCTTAACTGCCCGTGAAGCGAAAGTGTTAAGAATGCGTTTTGGTATTGACATGAATACTGACCACACGCTTGAAGAAGTAGGTAAACAATTTGATGTAACACGTGAACGTATTCGTCAAATTGAAGCGAAAGCCTTACGTAAACTGCGTCACCCTTCTCGTTCTGAACAACTGAAAAGTTTCTTAGACGGTGAATAAATAAAATCCGTTATGTGATATATTTTAAAAACTCCAGCTTATTAGCTGGAGTTTTTTTTCATTAAAATAAACCGATTCTAAATTAAAGCGATACTTAGTACTTTGTAGATATCATTGGCTTCTTACTACCGGTTTTGCAAATTCAGCGTTTACTAAAAAAGATTGATCAGTTAGTGTTTTCAAGAAGTTGATCAAATCAGTTTTGTCTTGTGCGCTCATCTCAAAACCTTTAATAAAAGGAGATTTCAATGAGTTTTCCCGACCATCTCCTTGATAGCTACCTTCAGAAACTTTACGCCCGCCTCTGGCATAAAAGTCTAACACTTGCGACAAGGTACTAATGCTACCGTCATGCATATAAGGTGCAGTTACTTCAACATTGCGTAGCGTTGGCGCTCTAAAACGACCATTATCACGAGCGAGCGTAGAAATTTCGGCCAGTCCGACATCTATTTCAGGGTAACCGATAACGTTATTTCCAATCTTTACATTATATAAACCTGTATTGTGAAAAGGTCGACGGTCAATTAATTGCTTTTCATGGCTAGTTGATTGGGTAAAATTAAAACCTCCATGACAATGGTGACATTCTAGCTTTTCCGAAAAAAACAAATTCATACCACGTAACGCTGATGTTGAAATCGCACTATCATCGCCCTGATAAGCATATTGATCAAATGGCGCATTCAACGAGATTAGACTTCGCACAAAACTCGCTAATGCTTTAACCATTAAATCAAAACTTATCGTTTGCCCTGGAAACGCAGCGCTAAACAGTGGCTTATATTCTGCGGTGTTAAAACGAGCTAACACCTCGGAATCATGATGAGTAATCCCCAGTTCTATTGGAGATTCTCCAAACATAGGGATCAGAATTTGTTGCTCTAACGAGGTTAAACCATCATGCGCCCAAGTTAAGGTTTTATTATAAGCAATATTGACAAGTGCGGGGGCGTTTCGTCGATGAGTTTCACCACTTGTTCCCACCGAAGTTACTTTAGGCTCAGCAAAGGCGAACGCTTGTTGGTGGCAACTTTCACATGATTGCTGCCGATTAAATGATAAATTTTTATCATAAAAAAGTCGTTTACCTAATGCGACTTTCTCAGTAGACATTTCATTATTGCTTGGCACTTGCGGCTTTGGAAAACCTTGTGGAATTGACCATTGATATTGAGCTGTTGATTTTTTATTTTCGCCACAACTCACAAGAGTCAACATGACTATCATCAAGGTAGCCGTCGTCAATGATCCTTTTAATAATAAACCGCATCGATTAATCATTAACTGGAACTCGAAATACCGCTTGTTCGCCACTTTCATTTAACCGTGAAAATAATGTCTGACACGCTAAGTTATCATGTTCAGATTGGCAACTTGTCTCCATTGTAAGCTCTAATCCATCAATTAATTTACTGAGCTCAAAACCAATTGTATTTGAATCATCCAAGGGCAGTTCAAATTGAAAAAAATTGGGATAAAGACACGCCTCGCGAGGCGCTCGCATCACACTTTGCGAGCGACAACCTGTTGAGCCTAAATGAAATAGCCAATTGTCAGCCCCACTACTTAGTTCAAGTCGAAGAAATTTATGACCCGTTTGCCACACCCAAAACATAGCAGAATCATTAAGCGGGCTCGGTTGTTCCAGAGGGTTAACATGGTTTTGCTCAAAAGGTACGCCTAATGAAAAACGTAGCGCTTGAAAATCAGTAATATCAAACACATCATTGAAGATTAATTGCCACTGTTCAAACTCTGTCTTTTGGCAAGTACTGCCAATTAACGCGATTTTTTCAGTTTGTTTAGCTGTTTTCGCTAGCGACATGTATTGCCATGTGCCTTGTTTATTTTGCAACTGAATTTGGCTAATAAAAAATTGCAATTGATTAACAGACCACTCATTATTTTGATGATTAATCGTATTATTACATGCAATAGCTTGCCCATTATATGAAGGCTCAAACACTAATTTTGCCTGGCTGTTTTGTTCGCTACAGCCACATATAACCAACATGACAAACAGATAGACTGTATATTTTCTTATCATCAAAATTCCTAGACACTTCGTTGATGCACATTTTATTTTACAATAAATTAACATTTAAAACAGAGCAAACATTCAAAATATGAGACGTTAATGCTAAGTTATAATTATCGTTAAACCATTTAAGTTAACCACAACCTTACTTAAGTTAAATAAGTTTTCACCTGCCCTGTTGATTATTTCATTTTCAGAGCAATGAAAAAGGAATTTACATGAATAAGTTTTTTACGCTTTTATCCCTAACTGGGCTGTTATCTATCAGTATCAGTGCTTACAGTCACTCTGAGCATGATAAGTCTCGATTTGTATCTCCTAATGGCACAGACAATAGCCGATGCGACAACGTGTTAAGACCTTGTAAATCTATTTCATACGCAGTGAGCCAAGCCAATAAAGGCGATAAAATTTTGCTTTCCGCTGGAGAATTCCAAATCACCTCAAGTGATGAATTGTTTTATTTGAAAAGCGCCTTAGTGCCAATTTATGGAGGCTATAATCGCTTTGATCATTTTCAATCGCAAAGTCCACAATCAAATGTAACTACGTTGAAAAATGTCCCTTATGATATGACAGAAACATTGCGAAAAAAGGGATTTCATATCATCGCTGATGGTAAATCTTTTGCAAACGACAAACAGTTAAAAACAAAACTAGCAAGTTATCAACAATTGAGTGAAAGTCAAAAAGATGCCAGCTGTGTTGACGGTAAAGCCGATATTTTTGATTGTGAAAATATTGATTTACTTGCGCATCTTCCATTAACACAAATGTCGAGTAAACCTGGTTCAGGCAGTGATATTTGGGGACATGTCGACTTAAATACCGGCAATGAATTTGCCTTAATGACCATAAACAACGGTGTGATCATTGTGGATGTGTCTAATCCAAGTGAACCTGTTGAAGTTGGCACCATTTCAGGAGTTAATTCATCTTGGCGCGATGTCAAAGTGTATCAACACTTCGATGAAAGCATAAACTTATGGCAGGCCTATGCTTATGTTACAACAGAAGGTTATAATGGCGGCGTTTCAATTATTGATTTAAATAACTTACCGCATTCCGTTAGCTTAATTGAAAAAAACAACGTCGTCAGTACTTCCCATAATATCTATATCAGTAATGTAGATTACTCTTTAAATATCCCCTTACCTGATCAAACCGCCAGTTTACAACTTGTTGGTGCCAACACTAGAAGTGGCGCATTTCAAAATTACTCGTTAGCCACACCAACAACACTCAATTTAAGCAGTGCTAAAAACTATGGAAATGGCTATACCCACGATGGCACGTCTTTAGTGGTTGATGACCAACGTGCAGTTAATGACTGTGCGCTACTTTCAGGTAGTTGTACGGTTTTTGTTGATTTTAACGAAAAAGAAATGAAACTATGGAATATCACCGACCCAGAAAACGCGACACAATTAGGTAGCGCAGAGTACAACGATGTTGCGAAAAGTAATCAATATGTCCACTCTGGTTGGGGCACTGAAGATAAGCAATTTGTATTATTACACGACGAATTTGACGAAAATCGCGGCGGATTAAATACCACGGTAAGAATATTTTCTATCGAAAACTTAACTTCACCAATACAAGTAGGACAATGGACAGGCCCAACAAGAGCAATAGACCACAATGGTTTTGTTCGTGGCAATAGATATTACATGTCTAATTATGAGCGCGGTTTAACTATATTAGATATCACAGATCCTACCTCGCCAACACAAGTAGGTTTTTTTGATACTTACACACCAAGCAATAGTGCAAACTTTAACGGAGCATGGGGGGTTTATCCATTTTTACCATCGGGTAATATCCTCGTCAGTGATATAAACAGTGGCCTATACGTACTCAAAGACAATGCTAAAACCTCAGCTAAAGGTAAATTTGCTTTTACTAAGAATACATTCACAACGGAACAAGGCGTCAATTTATCCATTGATGTACAACGAAATGGCACTGAAACCAATGAAGCTGTGGCAGTAAGTTATCAAATCATTCAAGGCAGTGCTCAAGCCGGCTCTGATTTTGTGGTAGCAAACGATACACTCACATGGGCAGCTAATGATAATGCCGATAAAACAATTAACATTGAAATTAAAGACGATTTAACGGCTAGTGAATTTCAAGAAAGTTTCTTTATTCGTTTATACAACCCTATTAATGGTGCGGTATTAGGTGAGAACAGTTATGCGACAGTAAATATCATTGGAATCGTCGATTCAGGTTCGGGGACATTTACTGAAACCGCAGTAACTTTAAGTGAAAATACTGGTGAATATGTCGTTGAAGTCAATCGCATCGGTAGCACCTCAGGTGAGCTTACTTTTAATTATCAACTAACCGCATCTAGTGCCACATTAGGCAGTGATGTTGAAGATATATCAGGTGAGATTTCATGGGCTGATGGCGACAGTACCAGCAAAGAGATCACGCTCGCAATTATTAACGACGAAATAGAAGAAGAAAATGAAACATTTGTACTTAGTTTAAGTGCTATCGATAATGCACGTGTTGGCACACATGGTGAAATTTTATTTACTATCACAGATGATGATAAAAACGAAGCGCCAACAGTTACCCTAGGCGAGAGTTTTCAGGTAAACACCGAACAAACGGTAGAACTTAGCGCAGAAGCCTCAGATAGTAACGACGATGAAATGACCTATTTATGGGAACAAACCTCTGGTACAAGTATCACATTAACAAACGCGGATAGTTTAACAGCAAGTTTTATCGCTCCTACTACTGCAGACTCATTAGTGTTTAATTTCACCGCTACAGACTACCGAGGTGCTGCGACGACGGCCTCAATCACCATTTCAGTGGTAGCGCCTACAGAAGTGATCACAGTGACACCGCAAAAAAGCAGTGGTGGAGGCAGCACAACATGGCTAACACTACTTAGTTTAATGTTTATATTTCCTTTCAGAAGTTTTCGAAATAGCCAATTTAAATGATTAAGTAAAACACAATAAATGTGAGTATATAGAGCAACTAGCGTAACTTCAGCGCTAGTTGCTTAACAAATGAGCTAACAGCATTAAAATTATCATTTTTTATTTAAGTGATAGTGACAACAAAATAAAAAATGCTTATACTGCACGCCGTTTTACAAATCCGCTTTGTATAACACTTCAAATCTAAATGGCCCCTTAGCTCAGTTGGTTAGAGCATCCGACTCATAATCGGCAGGTCCCCTGTTCAAGTCAGGGAGGGGCCACCATTTAGACGATTAAAGACGCACATTAGCGTCTTTTTTTGTGTCTGAAATTCAGTAAATACGGCTACACCGCCTATTTTTATGTATCAATAAGACTCAAAGACGATTTGTAAAACTCAGGATTTGATGTACCATCAATAGTACCAACAGCTTTTTTGATGAATTTTATTGGTACATTATGGCTAAAATAATCACCCCATTAAGCCCTACACAGGTAAAACAAGCCAAAGCTAGGGAAAAAGAATATACCCTAGCCGATGGTAACGGCTTACAACTTAGAGTGCGCCCTAATGGTTCAAAGCTATGGGTACTTAAATATTCTCAACCTTATACAAAAAAGCGTACTAACTTAGGATTAGGTAAATATCCTGAAGTAACACTGGCCCAAGCTAGAAACAAAAGGAAAGAAGCGCGCGAATTACTTGCCCAAGATATTGATCCCAAAATCCATAAAGAAGAACAATCATTATTAAAAAAAGAAGCGATAGAAAACACCTTTGGCGTATTAGCGCTAAAATGGTTTGATTTAAAACTTACCCAAGTAAAAGAAGAAACCGCTAATCATGCCTGGCGAGGATTAGAAAGGCATGTATTACCTACTCTAGCTAATATGCCACTTGATAAAATAAAGCCTAAAACCGTTATCACCCTACTAACTCCTATCGCTAATAAAGGCAGCTTAGAAACAGTTAAACGACTATGCCGTAACATTAACGAAGTAATGCGATTAGGGGTTGCGCAAGGCATTATAGAGGTTAACTACTTAGCTGATATTACCAAGCTCTTTCCAGCCGCAAAAAAAACAAACATGGCTACCATTAAGCCTGAACGATTACCCGAATTAATGGCAGCGATCCGAGAAGCTAATTTATTACGCACTACTCGTTGTTTAGTGCTGTGGCAACTTCATACCATGACACGACCAATAGAAGCAGCAACCGCACGTTGGCATGATATAGACCTTGAAAACAAAGTTTGGGTTATCCCTGCCGAACAGATGAAAATGAAAAAGCCACACACCATACCGTTGACTGAACAAACACTTTTACTATTAGAAACTATCCGCTCAATGTCTGACGGTAAAGAATATCTTTTTACCAATCACCGCGACCCAACCAAACACGCTAATAGCCAAAGTGTAAATATGGCATTAAAACGTATGGGCTTTGCTGGCGAATTGGTTTCTCATGGTTTACGCGCACTAGCCAGTACTACATTAAATGAACAAGGCTTTGATCCTGATGTTATCGAAGCAGCATTAGCACACGTGGATAAAAATGAAGTAAGGCGCGCATATAACCGCGCCGAATATTTAGAACGCAGACGCAAATTAATGTATTGGTGGTCTGCGCATATATCAAATGCGCAAAATGGAATGCTTAATAAATCTAATAAAGGCTTAAAAGCCGTTATCTAGTTTTACTAAGTCTAGGGTAGCTCCCGAAAGAAGTTGATTACCTACCAACTTTTGGCTTAGTGAATTTATGTAGAAACGTGAGGGCGATATGGAAAATAAAAATGGTCAAGAGTTTTATACTGATGCTCATTTAAGTAAGTGTATAGAAATACCTATTTATACCGTTACTGAAGTATTGAATAAGTTTGTAAAGTTTAAAGGGCTATTGACTGAAAATGTTGAGAGCACACTGGACTTCCCAGATTTCACTAGACAGTTTCTAGTTCAGAAAAATACGCTTCCTCAAATTTAGCAGGTGAAACACCGCCTGTATGTGAGTGACGCTTTTTAGGATTGTAAAACATTTCTATAAAATTAAATATCTCAGCTTTCGCATCATTACGTGTTGAGTATATCTTGCGTTTAATTATCCGTTTTTTAATCGTAGCAAAAAAACTCTCAGCAACCGCATTATCATGACAATTTCCTGCCCGACTCATTGATGGCACAAGATTATGTTCTTTCATAAACGCTAAGTAATCAGCACTACCATATTGGCTGCCTTGATCACTATGTACCATCACTTCAGCTTTGGGTTGTCGTTGATAAACAGCCATGAGTAATGCTTTAATTACCAGGTGTTTGTCCATGTTCTTATCCATCGACCAACCAACAATACGCCTTGAGAATAAATCCATGACAGTTGCTACATACAAGAAGCCTTCATAGGTTCTCACATAGGTAATGTCACTCACCCACGTTTGATTGGGCGCAGGAGGATTAAACTGGCGAGCTAGTAAGTTATCTGCAATGCGTGATGTTTTACCGCCTTTAATATGGCGACGTTTATAGCCTATTTGCGCTTTGAGTTTATGCTGGCGCATGATCTTAGCTACTCGATTAACACTGCATTGCTCACCAGTTTCACGTAAATCTGCGTGTATCCAAGGACTGCCGTAAGTACCGCCACTGGCCACATAGAACTCTTTAATAAGCTTGAGCAAACGATTATCTTCGATCGCTCTGTCACTTAAGGGCTTTTTTAACCATGCATAGAAGCCGCTGCGGTTCAGCTTGAAAAGGCGACACATAGCCACGACAGAAAACTCATCTTGATGATCTCGGATGAAGCCGTAATTTACTCGTGGTTGCTGGCAAAGTACCTTGCGGCCTTTTTTAGAATGTCCCGTTCCTCCGTGACACGTTTTAACTCAGCCTCAAGTTTAGCGATCCTGAGTTGTTCATCTGATGACTTGGTTTGCTTAGGTTTCTCTGATAACTGACTTCGCCAGTGATATAACGTTTTGGTACAAATACCTAATCGTTCAGACACTTCTGTAACTGAATAACCTCGTTCAGTGATTTGCTTCACTGCTTCGATTTTGAATTCTTGGGTATACCGTTTGCCTTTGCTCATAAACACCTCTAATTGAAGTTACAATGTAACTCATTTGGTGTCTAGCAAAGTCTGGGAAGTCCAATCAGATATATCGCAGTTATAGTTTTGCAATTTTCAAGCAGCAATTAATTACAACTATTTTTGACATATTGCCATCGTAAACAGTTTTCCCCATTTACAGCACATGCCGCTTGTAATGCTTTTAAATAGGTTCCGCACATAACTTCTCGTTGCTGGGTAGCTAGTTCTTGTTCCCATATTTTCCGTTGTAATTTTTCTTGAGTAATTTTTTTATCTACTAACTCGTATTCTTCGATGGTTTTATAAACAGGTAGCAGTTCGAATTTTATATTTTTTCTTTCAAAAGGCTTTTCTAGCAGTTTTAGATCCGAGTTTTTTGCTAAAATAATTCCACAATGGTTTAGATCCTTAATTACGTGATTAAATAAAGCTTTCAAGTCTCGAGCAATATAACTTGATTTAGGTTCACCCTGAAACAATTGACTTGATACTGCAAAACCCGTTTCTTCATTTTCCATATACTTGATACTACAAAACTCATAATCGACATTGTATCTATCTCTTTTTCCTAAAAAGTACCCCTCACCTGAATCGTATACTTCAGTCAAATTACTAATTTTTTTATCTAAATTTTGAGATAGTTCATCAAAGTATGAATACCCGGTTTCAGCCTCTAAAATTTTTTCTAAGGACAAAGGACTTACTTTTTGTCTCTTATAGATATCTGAAGACTGCCACATTACCTTGGCGTCAGCTAACACATCATCGAAATTATCGTAGTAGATGTCACCTTGATTCAGATATGAAGATTTCGCGGTAACAAATTTTTTGTAACCATTAAGTAGGTGTTTGGAACCATATGTCCTATATTTTGTTGCAAATTTATCTGTACCTTTTTTCATTTCATTTAACACTAAAAGGACAAGTTCATTTCCGGTAAAAAGAATTCGATCGCATTTTTTAGAGTTTACCCGACCATATAAACCTCTAATACCATCCAAGACAAAATCAGAATTTTGGGGAAATGCAAAGTGGCTTTCCTGAAATTCATAACCTAATTTTATTCTTCCTTTGTTATTTAAGTTTATATATTTGCCTTTAATTTGAGCTGACATATCATCTTTAATACTAAATAATTTCTCTAACCCTAGTTGATTATGCGATATCCACTCAAGTACCTTTTTATTTTTCGATAAAGAGAATTCTTTTTTATATTCATTAATATTTTCAATTGTTTCAATGATTTGTTCTATGTTTCTCGCATATTGAATAGGTTCGAAGAAAGGGGTGACTTTAGTTTTAGAGAACCACTTCACGCTTTTATTGAGCATCTCTTGTTCTTCATGACCGCCAAGTGCCGGACTGTAACAAACAATCAAGTTATCCCATTGATAATCATAACTGCCATCGAGGTTTTCAGTTATTGCAGTGCTTAATTTAGATGAGGGTGTTAATGATAAAGCATATACATCATCATTATCTGTAAAATTTGCGAAATCCGTACCATAAGCTGATGATATAGAAAATAAAAGTGTTATTAGAAAGTATTGTAACGTTCTCATTCAATTGCCTTTGTTCAAGTTAAAAGGGAATAATAATAAAGGTAAGTAAATTCAGTTATTTGGAGGTGAACTAATCCGACAGATAAGTGTACAAAGCCGACTTTTTCAGTGTCAGCTATATTTTATTTAGTATGCTTTGTTATGAATTCTTTTGGTGATAGTCCGAAAGCGCTTTTAAAACTTCGGCTAAAATAACTTGAAGAATTAAATCCCACAAAATCAGACGTCAGTGAAATGGATTTACCTTCAAGCAATAATTCTTTTGCTTTTAGCAATCGATAATTTCTAATGTACTCGGCTGGCGTTTGGTTAAATAATGCCTTCAGTTTCCGTTGTAGCTGCCTTTCACTCATTGCCACTGCATCAACCAGCTTCTCTACAGTAAATTCATTATTCGCATAACTTTGTTCGACGATTTGATTTAAACGCTCAATGAAGTGTTGATCGCGTTCATTCATAATGGTTTCGATAGGTTCATATTGACTTTGTTTAACATTAAATTTTAGTTTCTGACGCTCTAGTGTATTTTTGACTTTTAAGAGCAATTGACGAGCTTCAAAAGGTTTTGTTATATAGTCAACCGCCCCCACTTCGAGCCCTGTTAATTCGCTTTCTTCATCCGCTTTTGCTGTTAATAATATAGTAGGGATATGGCTGGTATTGTCATGCTCAGCAAGGGCTTTAACCAGCGAGAAACCATTCAATTCAGGCATCATCACATCTGAAATAATTAAGTCAGGGATCTGCTCTATAGCAGCCTCTACTCCTTTAGAACCGTTGTCTTCACTGGTAACTTTATAATCTCTTGATAGCAAATCAACCAAAAAGCCACGAAGTTCATCATTGTCTTCGACAATCAATAATGATTGTCGCTCTTGTTTACTTGATGCAGCTTTATTAGCGCCCAGCTCTACGATTTGCCTTTGAGCTGGAGTGCTTTGATTGCTCTCTATGCAAAAATCATCAATAGTTAAAATAAAAATGACAGAGCCAGTTTTACTTAAGCATTTTATATTCCAACCATTTTGACGGCAAATATCTCTTACGAGTGATAAACCCAAACCAAAGCCTTGCTCTGAATCGGATTGGCCTAAGCGCTCAAATCGCTCAAATATTTTGTCGATTTGCTTAGTTGTTAATCCTGAATGCTTGTTCTCAACACTAAGCTGATAATTTCCTGCGTTCAGCGTTGAGTTGAGTTTTACCCAACCACCAGCTTGGGTGTATTTCAACGCATTAGAAAGTAGATTCTCCAGTATGGAGACCAGATCTTCTCTATCAGCTTCTATAATTGCATTGCTACTAAGCTGCTGTTGCAGTTCAATCTTCTTCTGCTGCATCAAAGGATTAAAAGCAATGACATAACGAATAAGCAGATCATCAATATTAATGGGCTCAACTTGCTTTTCTTTTTGTTCAACTTTACTAAGATGCAATATCCGTTCAACCAAACCAAATAATCGTTTGCCATTATTTTGAGCCAAGTAAATAAGCTTTTTTTGCTGCTCAGTTAAATTAGGTTGTTGAGCTAATTGTTCAATTGGGGCATTTATTAACGTAATTGGTGTTCTAAGTTCGTGAGAGATATTGGCAAACAGCTGATTTTTTTGCTCCAACGTAGCGGCTAGTTCAGCCGTTTTTTCATTTACTGTTTTCTGAAGTTGCGCTTTTTTCCTTAACAGAAAGCTTGTTCTATAACGATAATAGCCATACCCCATTAATATGAAGAGCAAGAAGTAAAAAGCTAGGGCAACATTTGATTGATAATAAGGGGGGCTTATTAATATTTGTACATTGCTTTGTGCGTTTTGCCATTCTTCGCTATCGCGTGAATATTGCAGCTCAATACGATATAAACCGTTTGCTAAACCACCAAGTTGTATACTGCTAGCATTTCCATTATTTATCCATCTACCTTCATTTAAACGATATCTAAATTGGCGTTGTTCTGGTTGAAAAAAATCATCGACGAAGTACTCAAGCGAAATGGTGTTTTTTGATTGAGTGAGTTCTAAATTTAGGGTATCACTAACTAAAGTTTGGCTAACGGGTGAAATCCACTTTAAACTAGCAGCAGAATTACTTTGCAATAATCGTTCGGAACGAATTCTCGAAACACCATCGATACCAGAAAAATAAAGATTTCCATCATCTCCAATAGCAACGCCTTTAGTATTAAATTCACTACTTTGTAAGCCATCACGTTTATAAAATGCTTTTAATTGATTGGTTGATTTATCCCAACGATACAGTCCATTGAATGTCGACAGCCAAAAAATGCTTTGTGATTCTTTGGCTATTGCTTGTATATAGTGACTTTTTAGAGGAAGGGGGTAGTGCTTAAAGGTGTCTGAAGAGGTTTGATATTGATAAACCCCGTTGCTAGTGCCAAGATATAGCTCTGCACCTTCTACATATACATAATACACAGTCACTGGAGGTTGGTTACCGCTTAATTGTAATGGGTAGTGGTAGATTTCATCATTTACAATATCATAACGATTCACCCCGTCCATCGTGCCAATCCAAAGTTGGTTATTCAAGTCTTCTGCAAGCGCATAAATATTAGAGTTTGCTTTGATTCCACGTGCATCACCATTAACACCCACTTGCTTAAACTCCCCCTGATATTCATCCAGCAGTGTTGTTAATCCACCACGCCAATTCGCTACGAAAATCTGACCTTGGGCAGTTTCAACTACATCTAAAACGGCTCCTTCTCCTGCTTTGTCGGGTATTAGCTTGGTATGATCATTGAATGAGATAGTGTTAAGTTCTGCATCAAGGTGATATAAACCATTATTTGTCGCCAACCAAAAGCTGCCATCACTGGATGGTTCTATTTTTAAGGTGAAGGCATCAAGCACTAACTCGGCTTTACCTAACGCTCCGCTATCACTGATTGGATAGCGAAATAAACCACCAACGGCACCTGTCCAAAGATAACCATTTTTGAATATTAATGAATTTATATCGTCAGAAATAAGGCTATTATGAGCCTGTTCAGAATATTGATAGGTTTGAATGGCAAAGCCATTCGCCGGAATAGCAAGTACACCGCCTTGATAACTACCTAGCCAAATAGTGCCATCACGACTTATAAATACTGAGCGAATATCACGGGTGATATTGCCAAGCTCAAAAGGTTTAAGCATTGAGTAATGATTGAATGTTTGTGTTTCAAATGAAAATTGACTCAAACCATTATTCGTTGCAACCCATAACGAATTAGCACCTTCAGCCAAATCAGGGACTGTTACCTGTTGATAGCCTTGACTTGGGTTTAATCGTTCAAAACACTGACAATTTGCGATAAAACGACTTAAGCCCCCTTGGACCGTGCCAAGCCAAATTTCATTCTGAGCCGCATTAAATACAGAATATACAGTATCGGCACTTAGGCTCCTATTATCATGCAAATCATGACGAAAGTAGTCAAAACGCTTTAACCTAAGATCATAGCGATTTAAGCCGCCTCCCCATGTAGCAATCCAAACGTAATTTCCTTGATGCGCGAGTGAGCGTATCCATTTATGGCTCGTACCTTGACCGTTATCATTAATAGGAAAAACGGTCACTTCTTGTGTTATTAGGTTGACAACATTTAAACCATTATCGGTACCTAACCATAGCTCTTTACCAACTTTAAGCACTGATTGAATGTTATTGTGAGACAAGCCGTTAGAAACACTGAAGTTGTTAAAACTGTCCATTTTCTTATCATATTGACTAATCCCATTGTGGGTCGCGATCCATAGCGAATTATCAGGCGCCAAGTAAACCTGATTAATACTATTCCCTGCCAAACTTTTACTATCAGTCGGATCATAACGGTAAACCTTGAAATTCTTACCATCAAAACGGTTCAGTCCATCTTCAGTACCGAACCACATATAACCATCATCGTCTTGACTAATGGTGTATACCATACTATTGGATAACCCATCTTCAATGTTATAGCTGATGTAATTAGGGTTAGGTAATAATTGCGCACCTGATGAGGTCGAATAGATGAAGAAAAAAAGTAAAAATGTCCGCAGTAACACCATAATTGAATTTAATTTTTTCAAAATTATAAAGATAAACAAATCATACTTTATTTCTTACTCTGTCTCATACACTTAACCGACAAACTCATGTTGGTATCCGACAATGTGACTTTTAATGCTTCACATAGAGACACTGAACCTTCATTTTTATCTCGCAAAATTCCGATTCCAAAATTATCCAAGATCAAACATTAGTAAGCTTAGGAAACAATTTTTCCTAAATTATATTTGAGCAATTTCTGGAATTGTATCAGGAGATCTATCTATGAGTTTTTAGCTGACTTGTTAGCGCAATATTCTTACTGGATTATTACGCCAATTTTAGTTCATTTTCTATTAGTGGTATGTATTCTTCACTTTTTACTACCAACAAAGAATAAATAACCGATAAAACCTATAGATATTGAGTTAAACGAATATAAAAAGCATTCTACATGTAACTGAAATATCACAATTAAGTGTCGAGTTTTTTTACAACATTAAAATCCAATATTTCAACATCATGCTAACAACCTGTTTTTAAAGAATAAAATATGTTGGAACAAAAATCGCATACATCTACCTTAACAAAAAATTAACATTTTCAGACCGTAATAATCAAAATAATAACTTTAGAGATACGATATATGTTTACGTCAAAAACTTCATTACTTACCGGCGCAGTTTTAAGCGCAATGTTAGCAACTTCCACGGCTAATGCGACTACCATTGCTTTAGACTATGAGCCTAGTCAATTTGCTGACACCAAAGGGCAACAAGCCTTAGCTGGCTTCCAGCAAGCAGCATCATTTTGGGAAAGTATGTTTACCGACAGTGTGACTGTTAATTTAACAATTGCCTTTGATTCTCTTGGAGAAACCACTTTAGGTGGTACTAGTTCAACATATTCGCTGCAATCGTACCACGATACTGCCTATAAAATGATTGACGATGCTACATCTGTAGGAGATCAAATTGCCACTAATAACCTACAATGTGCCCCACAAGGCGAACCAATGTGCGGGATGACTTTTTTAGATACTGAGCAAGATATTAATGGCAATGATATCACAGAGCATGATGCAGACGGCTCTAACGATAACTTTTTTTTAGATATGACCCAAGCAAATGCTAAGGCATTAGGTTTCACAACCGATCTTTTTGGCAATCCTTTCTCAAACTCTGATGCTTATATTGTCTTTAGTAACACTTTTGCATTTGATTTTGACCCTTCTGACGGTATTGATTCGGATAAATGGGATTTTGTTGGCGTAGCAATCCATGAGATTGGCCATGCATTAGGATTTGTAAGTGGTGTGGATGTATATGATAGATATAACGATAACGATCCAAACTCAGATTATGCTTTCGATTTAGATAACTATGCGATTGCCGCTACTTTAGACTTATTCCGTTACTCAGAGGAAAGCTATCAAGTAAGTGCGGGCGTTAAAGATTTTCGAGCGGGAGGAAATAGCTATTTCTCGATTGATGGTGGCGCAACAAACTTAGCACCAATGTCTACCGGCATAGTTACGGGTGATGGCAATCAAGCAAGTCATTGGAAAGATCATTTGGATATTGGCGCATTAGATCCAACCGCGGCACCAGGTGAATTTGTAGATGTCACTGGTTACGATTTATTGGCATTTGATGTTATTGGTTGGGATTTACGTACCGCAACGGTTCCAGAACCTTCAACAATCGCATTATTTGGTTTAGCGACGTTAGGTTTAGTAGCATCACGTCGCAGAAAAATAAAATAATAAAAACTATTTTTAATAAAATAGCATTTAAATATGGAACGCTAGTAAGTAACTTTCTAGCGTTTTTTATTTTAACATTTGTTTTTTATTAACGTTGAAACGACAAAATCCCTACTTTTCCATCAGCACCAGCAGCAAGAAATACAAACTTATCCGAAGTTATCGTATAAAAGCCGTTATCACCTTCTGTGGTATTTTGACCAGGATAAACCTGCCAATGTTGCCCCGCAGTAAAAGAGACATCAATCCCTGTTTTACCTGTAGTTATACAAATATTACCTTGGCAACTCATGGCTGTCCTTAAACCATTTTCACCTGAATTCACTGTAACCCAAACGTTATTATCGAAGCTTGCCATATTGGCATATTGTTTAGGTCGTTGTAGATAATCTCCACCTAAAACAAAAGGTTTTTGTTTATGATTTAGTGCTAAACCGTAGCCGCCTGCCGTTTGTGTTTCTTGATACAATGGCACCGCCTGACGTTGCCAAGATTCACCAAAGTCTTCGCTCACATAAACTGATGCTGAATATCCCCCAGTGGTAAAATAAGCTTTGCCCTTTTCTCCCACAATCAAAGTGTTGCCACTGGCAGCAAATGCAGCTTCTTTATCCAATATCGGCGGAAGCTTATGTTTGGCTATTCTTCGCCATGTTTTTCCACCATCAAGCGTTTTTTTAATCACATAGTAACCATCAACAGGATCGCCAAGTAACAATCCTGTATTGTGATCCCAAAAAGCTATTGAATCAAAAAAGCCCTGTTCATCAGTATTTTGATAAAGTAACTGCCAATTTTCTCCCCCATCAACTGTTTTATATAACATCGAAGATTGACCATTGCCTACCCCCATAATGATTGCAGTTTGATAGTCAAATAAAGCAATATCTCTAAAATCTGTTTTCATGGTTGAGTCAACAGATTTATTTTGCCATGTCTTACCTCCGTCTTGGCTAACAAAAATACTATTATTGCTACCAGTTACCCAGTATGAATGATCAATCATAGCGCTGCCACGAAGTGAAGGACTGCCTTTCATTGTGATATATTGCCATTGAGGTAAATCAATCGACATTGTCGCTGATGCTGATTGAGCAATCCCCATAAACATGATTGCCAGTAGAAATGGCAAACCGAAATAACTTTTAAACCGGTTAGTTGTTGATTTTTTTAACATATAGAAAATTTTTTATGAATTATAAACCATTTTACTATTCAACAATTTTACGTAAATAACAAGCTTATTACTTTATACGAACGGTAAAAATCTAGTGCTTTAAAATAAGCTTATGGTAATGATAAACCGCGGTTATCATTGTATGTTGGCAAGATTTAAGCGATAGTTAATACATTGATTTTCCCAGTAAGTTAATAAACTTAAAATAATACCCCTTAAAAATGCTAACTATTGATGACAAAGTAATTGCAGATATCGGACGCGGATTCTCAGTGCCAGCACAGCCTGAGTTGTTGTTAAAATTACAATCACTTATGGCAGAGGATGATCCAGATATTAATGTGATAGCAGATACTATCGCTCAGGATGTTGCCGTTTCTGCGACGGTACTTAAAACCATCAACTCACCCGTCTATGGTTTAGCCCGTTCAATTGCTGATATTCACAAAGCCGCTCGTTATATTGGTGTAAACGGTATTCTCTCATTAGTGACAAATACATTAATCAAGCGTAGTTTTAAACAAAACGACTGCGGGATTGCTTTAGAAGAATTTTGGACAAATGCCAGTAATATCGCTAATACCAATGTCTTTATTGGCAAATCAATTAAACAGCCACTTTCTTCAGATAAGTTATTTTCCATCGGATTATTTCATGATTGCGGGATCCCTGTCATGGCAATGAAATATGATGATTACACTGAAACCTATGAACATGCGATGAAAACGCCTAGTGAAACATTAACATCCATCGAGGAAAGTATTTATCAAGTTAATCATGCCACATTAGGTTATTATGTTGCTTCATCATGGCGATTACCAAAAGATATTTGTCAGTTAATTCTCTGTCATCATGACCGAACATTTCTAAATATCTTAACCAATCAAAGTGAACAATATTACTTTGCTACCCTTAAAATGGCAGAAAATATTGTTCATAACCATAAGCACTTTCGGGATGCATCTGACTGGGCTTACCTACAAGATTCAATTTTTACTTTATTAGATATCGACGAAGAAGATTATCAAGATTTACTTGAAGACAGTGCTGATTTTCAAGATTAATGAGTAATTTCTTAACGAATGAAGCGCTGAATTAGGCAAAACAATTAAGCTGTACAAACTAGCTCGTCAATTTGTCGAGCTATGAGTAAAACTAGCCAAGCAAGGTTTAAGAGTTAATCGGTAATATTTTTTTAATCCCTCCGCCGTCTAAACCTACATAAATGAAACCATCAATCCCTTGCATCAAGCTGCGTACCCGCCCTAAGTTATTGAATAACTTGTATTGTTGGTCTACTGTTTTGCCATTAATACTCACGGCAACAATATAACCAAACTTCATTGAACCTAATAAAAATTTCCCTTTCAATTTTGGGTATTTATCTGAAGTAACATAAACCATTGCCGACGGTGCTATTGAAGGAAGCCAATACAATACAGGGTTTTCCATACCTTGCTTTTCAGTTAATTCTGTAAATGAAGTACCACTATAGTTCACTCCATAACTGACAACTGGCCAACCGTAATTTTTCCCTGCAGTAATGACATTTATTTCATCACCACCTTTAGGGCCATGTTCATGCGACCACAATACTCCTGTCGAACTATCAAACGCTAAGCCTTGAGGATTGCGATGGCCATATGAAAATACGGCAGATTTCTCCCCTTTGTCATTCAAAAACGGATTATCCGCAGGAATTTTTCCGTCTTTATGTAAACGATATATTTTTCCACCATCTTTATTTAAATTTTGAGGGTTTTCATCTCGACTCCCTCTGTCACCAATAGAAAAATAAACATAGCCCTTTTGATCAAAAGCAATACGACTGCCGTAATGTTGTCCTTTAGAAGCGTTAACTTTACCTTTATATAAACGTGTTTGATTAGATAACGACATGGTTGCAATATTGAGTTTAGCTCGCATTAATGCTGTATTACTGCCTCTGCCAGGGCCGGAACCATCTGCGTAGGTAAAATATAACCAAGAGTTGTTAACAAAATCAGGATCTAAGGCTAAATCTAACAAACCACCTTGGCCATTATTGTCTATAGTCGGCAAGCCACTGATCGGTTGTTTAAGTAATTGCCCTTGGCGAATAACGCGCAGTTCACCACGACGTTCTGAAACTAAAATATCCTGATTGGGCAACTGCACCATAGCCCAAGGAATATCAAAGCCATGACTTACTTCTACTAATCGATATTGCTCAGAAAATCGAGAAGTATTTAAAGGATGTGAATCGAAGGAAAAACTTGAACCAACAAATAAGCTACAAGTAATCACTGCCATTGTTAAAAATAAACAACTCAATTGGTTAGCTTTTATAAACATTAATTTAATTCTTTCATTAGGTTTAATAGGTTTTTGGCAACTATAACCAGCGTAACAGTATCAGCGTTGTTACATAACAAACAACCGCTTATCTTCGTTAAATTTTAGTAAATTTTGCCCACGATAATAACAAGGTACGGAAATCTTCAACCCCACAAGAGGAGCTATCTTGACCATCAAAGTTCATTCCATCTTCGCTAAACTCTTCGGGCAAATTAGCCTCACCATTGAGTAAAGCATTTGCCTGAATATGAACGTCATCTTGATTTACCACCAAGGAATACTCATGACCAGTGATCAATTTTTCTTGGCACTTTCCTGACTCTACTTGGTCAATCGCAGTCAAAATTTCTTCAAGTTTAGCTGTATTTTGTCCTAATTCAATTTCTAACCAAGGACCTACTATTTGATGTTCTAATGAAAATTTGGCTTTAGCGCCACCAGTTATTGCATCATGAATAAATTCGTATTCCATAAACACCTCAGAAAAATATACGATAGAACACAGTAATAAAATGATTGTTCAGCTTTAATTATAGAAGAAAATGGCGAGTGAAGTGACTTAAATCAACATAGTTTCGCCAGATTATTGAATTTAAATTATAATGTATTAGACAAGACGCAAAGGTGGGAGCTTTAGTGAAATATATTTTAATAAGGGGACTGTGTTTAATCGTCATCGCGTTTTCAGCGTCTGCTGAAAATAAAGCCCCCCTTATTGTGGCAACCTACATTGAACCGCCTTATTCTTATTATATTGATGATGAATTTGCAGGCATTCACGTCAAAATTATCACCCTATTAGCGGAAAAGTTAAACAAGCAAGTCAAATTTGTTCAATGCCCCTTTGCACGATGTTTATCTTTTTTAGAAAATGGCCAAGCTGACGTTATTATTGGCATTAGAAAGACAACTGAAAGACTTCAATATTTAACTTATTTAGATCAACCCATTAGTACACAAACCTTTCCTTTACAGTTTTATATCCGTCAAGACAGCGATCTACATATTGCTAATTATTCAGATTTGGCAAAATTGCGTATAGGTACCTTAAGGGCTGCAACCTACTTTGATCGTTTTGATCATGACCAATCGTTAAATAAGGTAGAAGTGGTCAATTATAATCAATTAATACAAATGCTGTTAAAAGATCGTATTGATACGTTCTTAGAACGAGAAGAGTCTGTAAAGCCTTGGATTGACCATGTTGATTATAAACAAAAAATTAAACTCGCTGATTATTTATATAATAAATCCGTAGATGGGTATATTGCATTTTCAAAGAAATCCACTTTTATTAATGAAATTGAACAATTTTCTCTTATGCAAAATCAACTTATAAAAAATGGTGATATTCAAGCTATTAGAGACAATAATTAATTCATTTGAACAAATAATACTTTCTATGGTCTATCAAACATCAGAAAGTTATTGCTTCATCATTTGGAAAAATAGTTGTGCTAAAGGGATATTACAAAACAATATTATTCTCACTGGTTGTACATATTGCTATTTTTTATTTGCTCAGTTTAACAACAACCGTCCCGTCGATTTCACATAAAACTTCCCCACAAGCCATCAAAAGCTTTCTCTACGTTCCACCTCAGCAAGAAAGCAACATAGAGCAGAAAAAAGCTGACAGTAAAACTCAAGCAACTGAGCCAAAAGAAACTGAACCAAGCGTTATTATTCAGGAAGAAATACCAAAAAACATCATAGCGGAAAAATCTGTTGAACTTGAAGAGTTACCCCAAATAGTACCTGAAAAGACAACAACAAAAAGCAATGATAATAATTCTCAAAGCAGTCAAACCGGCCAACTGCCACGAAATTTTTCTGCCTTTGGCCAACTGAATAACCTGCAAAACAAGCTAAAAAACAAAATAATAGAGCAAGAAAGTTATCGTTATAGCCAAAAAAAGTCAGCATCAATTTTAGATGGCACGCCAAGCCTAGTGCCCCATTCAACAAAACAATTAAACGATGATGAAATTAAGAAAAATAACAGTCAACAAATCAGTAGTGACATCCTTATCACGAAAGGAGATGACGGACGATGCACCATAGTAAGAGACTTAACCGCAGTCGGTATTGAAGGGGTTAAATCAGTTGAAGGTTTTAATTGTGGTAAATCTAAATTTGATAAAAGCTTTCAAGAACACATGAAAAAAGTTCTGAAAAAACTTGGTAAATAAAATATAAAATTGAACATTCCTCTATTTTAAAACAGAAAAAACCAGCAAAATTGCTGGTTTTTTCATTTAAATTCCACAATAAAGATTATGAAAATATCGCTTTCATTATCCAGAAGAAGACAATTGAAAGTCCAGCACCTACTGGTAAAGTGATTACCCAAGAAATAACAATATTTCGTACTACACCTAAATTAATTGCTGCAATACCACGCGCCATCCCTACCCCTAAAACAGCACCAACTAAGGTTTGTGTCGTTGAAATAGGTAAACCAGCGCCTGAGGAAATAACCACAGTACAAGCAGCTGCAAGCTCAGCCGCAAATCCTCGACTTGGCGTTAAATGTGTTATGCCATTCCCTATAGTAGCGATTACTCGATGACCAAATAAAGCCAAACCAGCAACAATACCTAAGCCACCTAAAGGTAATATCCACCAAACCAAGCTTGCTTTCTTCGCTATTTCGCCACCATTATCAACAATACTTACGACGGCTGCTAATGGACCTATCGCGTTTGCAACATCATTTGAACCATGGGCAAAAGCCATACAACAAGCGGTAACAACCATTAATATAGCGAATACTTTCTCAACATTTCCATATTGAGTATTTTTATCGGCTTTTTCATCGAACTTTATTTTAGTAATGAAATATTTACCAATCAAAGAGACTAAGATGGCGACAAGAATTGCTAAGTAATAACCACCAGCACCTTTAATTTCAAAATTATAAAAACCAAAGTTTACATTCTCTAAACCTATATGTTTCAAGCCTTTTTTAATAGTTACCAACGATAAAACAAAGCCCGCTAAAAACATATAAAAAGGCACATAACGTTTTGCTTGATCTAAAGGTTTATCCGTATCAAAAATAAGTTTTTGAGCACTATTAAAGATAATAAAAGCAATAACACCTGAAATAAGCGGTGTAATAATCCAACTACCAACAATACCGCCGACTTTTCCCCAAGCAACCGTTTCAGGGCTTATGCCAATTGCAGCAAAACCAATGATAGCGCCGACAATAGAATGTGTTGTTGAAACCGGCCAACCTAATATTGACGCAACCAATAGCCACGTTGCCGCGGCAAACAGTGCCGAGATCATACCGAAAACTAGTAATTCAGGAATATCAACGAATAAACCAGGATCGATAATGCCTTTACGAATAGTAGAAGTTACTTCTCCACCCGCTAAATATGCACCTGCAAATTCGAAAATCATTGCGATAATAATCGCTTGTTTAATTGTTAATGCTTTTGAACCAACTGAGGTGCCCATTGCATTTGCAACGTCATTTGCACCAATACCCCAAGCCATAAAAAAACCGACTACAGCGGCGAGCATGACTAATATTGAACCATGTTGTACTAAAATATCCATGACTGAGCCTTATTTTCTAGCCAATAAAATTTCTAATCGAGCACCGACTCTTTCGGCTAAATCTGCTAGGTCTCCTACCCAATCGATAATTTGATATAAAAACATTACGTCAACGGGTTTTAAATCGTCTTCAATTGCCAGTAAGTTTTTGCGAATAGTAATTTGTAAGGCGTCAGTATCATCTTCAATCGTATCTAATTGTCTGATCATTTTCTCAACATACTCTACTTCTCGGCCTTTAAAACCAGTTTCAAGTAAATCATCTAACTCATTAATTGCTTCTGCGGCTTTTTCAATAGCATCGATACATCGTTTGACATATTGCTTAAATTCTTCATGAAGTACTTCAGGCAAAATAAGTTTACGCCCTAAAATACGCCCAGCAATATCTTTCGCTTTATTGGCAATTTTATCTTGTTGTGAAAGTAGCTCTAATAAATCAGCTCGATCCACCGGCATAAATAGTCCGCCGGGTAACTCTAAACGAAGTTGTCGCTTTAGATCATCAGCATCACGCTCATATTTTGATATTTTTGTTCTAATTTTTCCCGCTGTGCTCCAGTTTTCTTCGGTTACTGCTTCAAAGAATGGAACAAGTTGTTTAGAACATTTTGAAACCATTCGAATATGTTTTTCTAATGGTTTTAGTGGTGATTTTGCAAAAACACCAAGAATTGAATTTCTGGCCATAATAGTTTTCCAGGAGCAATTTCGCTCTTTGTTATTATTCGCGCGGATATTAACTCATTTCTCAGAATTAACAAAAGAAATAATGACGAATTTGATATTTATTTCCGCATATAAAAAAGGCTATGTACACTCATGTATAAAACATAGCCTTTTTCTTTAAAACTTTCTAATCAAAACACAAAGAAGACAAACGCTCAAGCAGGATTTTGATTAAAAGTTATACGATAAGTTTACTAGTTATTCGGGAGCCGAATGTCGAACCACCTTTCCTTTGACAAAATAAATAATGTATTCACAAATATTCTGACAACGATCACCAATTCTCTCTAGCGCACGAGCAGACCAAATAACACTCATAATTTGAGGGATAGAACGTGGATCTTCCATCATATATGTCATTAATTGCCGCATTATTGCTTCATATTCACGGTCAATTTTATCATCGGTTTTGTGCGCTTTTATAGCCGCTTCAACATCCATTCGTGTAAATGCGTCAAGTGTTAACTGAAGATATTCTAATACTCGGCGGCCTAAATTATCTAAATTCAGAAGTAATTCTTTATGATCTTTAGTTAAACTTTCTAACGCAACTTGCGCAATTTTCTGAGCTTCATCACCTATCCGCTCTAGATCCGCGATAGTTTTAACAATGGCCATTATTAATCGCAAATCACCAGCTGCTGGCTGACGTTTTGCAATAATACGGGTACATTCATCATCAATGCTTACTTCTAACTCATTGATTGGTTCATCACTTTTTAATACTTTCTTAGCAAGATCTTCATCAGCATCACAAACTGAGGTTAATGCATCGTTTAATTGTTTTTCAACTAAACCACCCATTTGCATGACATGATTTATCACACGCTCTAAATCTTCATTAAATTGCCCGGAAATGTGACGGCCAATATTCATGTTATCCATATAATTCTCCTAACGCTTTAATTAGCCGTAACGCCCAGTAATATAGTCTTCGGTTTTCTTTTTAACGGGGGTAGTAAATAAGGTATTGGTGTCACTATATTCTATCAGTTCCCCCATATACATAAACGCCGTTTGATCTGAAACCCTAGCAGCCTGTTGCATATTATGCGTAACAATCACGACCGTAAATTGTTTCTTCAAATCATTAATTAATTCTTCAATGGTCAACGTTGAAATAGGATCAAGCGCTGATGTTGGCTCATCTAATAACAAAACTTCTGGCTTTATCGCTATTGCTCTGGCAATAACTAAACGTTGCTGCTGACCACCTGACAAACCTAAAGCACTGTCATGTAATCGATCTTTTACTTCATTCCACAGCGCAGCACTTTTTAACGCCGTTTCAACCGCTTCATCGAGAACTCGGCGATTATTTTCACCCATAATACGTAAACCATATACAACATTTTCATAAATGCTTTTCGGAAACGGGTTAGGTCGTTGAAACACCATACCTACTTTTCTTCTAAGCGCAGCAACATCGATATGTTTGTTATATATGTTTTCACCATGTAGGTTGATCTCGCCTTCAATCCGACAATGATCAACTAGATCATTCATGCGATTAATACAGCGAAGTAAGGTTGATTTACCACAACCACTAGGCCCGATAAAGGCTGTCACTTGTCCTTTAGGAATAGACATAGTGATATCTTGTAACGCTTGTTTATCACCGTAGTATAAATCTAAATTTTTAATATCTAGCGCTTTTTGCTCTGCAGACATATTATTTAAATCAATCTTAGTTGTGGTATCTAATATTGTTTTAGGGCTAACAGAAATCATATTTTTCTCTACTATTCATTATTTTTTAATCGTTTCATTTGATCGTTAATCGACTCGAAGTAACATGTTTGAATCAGTTTAATGTTCCAACATTCGATACTTTTCACGTAATTTATTTCGAATGGATACTGCGGTCATATTTAATGAAATGATAATTGTCACTAATAATAATGCCGTTGCGTATACCAATGGTCTTGCAGCTTCAACATTCGGGCTTTGAAAACCAACATCGTAAATATGAAAGCCTAAATGCATAAACTTTCTATCTAAATGTAAGAATGGAAAGTTTCCATCAAGCGGTAAATTCGGCGCCATTTTAACTACTCCAACGAGCATTAAAGGAGCAACTTCACCTGCAGCGCGGGCAATAGCCAAAATAATACCTGTCATGATCGCAGGGCTTGCAATCGGTAAAATGATCCGCCAAAGGGTTTCAACTTTGGTCGCCCCTAAAGCCAAACTCCCGTGTCGCATAGCAGCCGGTATACGCGATAAACCTTCTTCAGTAGATACAATCACCACAGGTAAAGTTAATATCGCTAACGTTATCGCAGACCACATAACACCTGGTGTACCAAAGGTTGGGCTTGGTAAAGTTTCAGGGTAAAAGATCTGATCTAAACTCCCCCCGACCATATATACAAAAAAGCCTAATCCGAAAACACCATAAACAATAGAAGGTACACCTGCTAAATTAATCACCGCTATTCTTAGCAGTTTAGTTAAGGCATTATTTCCAGCATATTCATGTAGGTATATCGCCGCAATCACCCCCATCGGAGAAACAATGATTGTCATTAGTAACACCATTAAAACAGTACCAAAAATAGCAGGAAAAACGCCTCCTTCTGTATTTGCTTCTCTGGGATCATCACTAACAAACACAGCAATTTGACTGAAAAACATCATTAACTTTTCAAAAAAGTTCATCTGATTATTATTGGTGACTTTTAAAATATCGGCAAAACTCACTGTAACAACCTGATCATCCATTGCACGTAGTGTAATTTGATCACGCTCAGTTTTATCGCGTAATGCTAATAACGTTTTTTCCAGCGCTTGATACTTAGTTTGTAAGCCTGCGACTTCTTTCGCTATATCTTGTGCTTTATCCGGCGTTAACGTTTCTTGTAACCTATGTTTACGCTCGCGTAATCGTAACCGTTCAAGTTGGTAATTTACGGCACCAATCTCTACTTTTTGAAGCGTTTCGATTTTATCTTGAATTTCGATAACACGCGTTAATAGTTCCGGCAATTTATCTGTTGATACGACATTTCCGTCTTGGATCACAGATTCGATATAACCATAAAAATTACCATTGGTTCTTCGTTCAACCACAACCAGCTTTTCAGGGGTTGATTGCTGAGTAATTTCTGGGACTAATATCCAACGAAAATCTAAGCTAACAAGCTCACGATTACCGGTTTTAATTAATAATCGCTCAACCGTTTCTTCGCTAGGATCTAAATCCAAGTCTAAATGTACAAGTTGTTGAGTTGGAATATGTTCTCGATCATAAATCTCACCAATAACTATACTTGCATTCCCTTGTTTATCCATCAATTCAAACTGATGCACTTGTGCAGGCCAAAAATACGACAGACCACGAGAGGCGATTAGCCATAACAATCCCAAAACTGAGATTAAACTTAAACTTACACCACCCGCTGATAACCATATCCAGGGTGAGCCTGATTTAAACCATTTATTCATTTTTCAGACCTCAACCTATAACGAACTATATTTTTCACGTAAACGCTGACGTATAAATTCAGCGAGCGTGTTAAACACAAAAGTAAATACAAATAAGACAAATGCTGCCAAGAACAAAATTCTATAATGAGAACTACCAACTTCAGATTCAGGCATTTCAACCGCAATGTTCGCCGCTAAAGTACGCATTCCCTGAAAAATACTCCAATCTAAAATAGGTGTGTTACCTGTTGCCATTAACACTATCATTGTTTCGCCTACAGCCCGACCTAACCCCATCATTACTGCAGAGAAAATCCCAGGACTGGCAGTTAACAACACGACTTTTATTAAAGTTTGCCATTGGGTAGCACCTAAAGCTAAAGAGCCACTGGTTAAATGTTTAGGAACACTAAAAATAGCATCTTCAGCCATCGAAAAAATAGTTGGAATAACAGCAAAACCCATTGCGATACCAACGACTAAAGCATTTCGTTGATCAAAATTAATCCCTAAATCATTAGTAATAAATTGTCGAATATCACCACCAAAAAAATACGTTTCCATGACAGGCGATAACGAGAATGCAAGATATGCCACTAAAATTAATACGGGTATTAAAATGATTGGAGCCCAAGTTTCAGGTACTCGAGACTTTATTTCTTTAGGTAAGTTATGCCAAGCAAACGCTGTAATAAACACAGAAATGGGCAACATAATAAACAATAGCGCAATCGCAGGTAAATTCGTTTCAATGATTGGTGCAAGCCATAAACCAGCTAAAAACCCAAGAATAACAGTTGGTAAAGCTTCCATTAATTCAATAGTAGGTTTCACTTTTTTACGTAAACCTGGGGTCATAAAATACGCTGTATAAATTGCCGCAGTTAAGGCAATAGGTACCGCAAATAACATCGCGTAGAGTGCTGCTTTCATGGTACCAAAAGAGATTGGTACTAACGAAAATTTGCCTTCAAAATCATCTGAACCTGAGGTTGATTGCCAAATATATTCGGCTTCAGGATAACCCTCATACCAAACTTCTTGCCAAAGAGCCTGCCATGTCACTTCTGGATGTTCATTTACAACCGAAAATAATTGAAATTGATTATCCGTAAACATTAATAATCCGTCAGATCTTGGTGAAATGACCAAAGCATCAGGAATATTATTTGTTAAATTGCCACGCCATAAATCGGCTTCACTGGTGGTATAAAAAGTGCCCATTTCGCCAGAATCGGTCAGGGTATAAAAACTTTTTCGATATTGTTCCGTGTGAATTTGCCGAACAGCTTCCGAATCACTGACATTAAAAGTTCTGATTTGTTTAAACTGACGACCATTATCTGTAGCCACTTCAAACCATTGACTCACAACACCATTACTGTCACCCAACAGCACTGAACTTCCGCCTGACAATAATGCCATGGCAGTAATATGCATAGGGTTTTCTCTACCTTGAGCAAGCTGTGGAATAATTGTCGCTTTTAACGTGACTTCACTGTCATCTGATAAATCAAAAACTAAGACTTGATCGCCACTTTGAATAAATGCCATGGAAAGATCAGGCGTGACAAGAATTTCATCGACTTGATTTGTCGAAAGATCGATCGCTTGGTATTCAATTTCATAAGCAGGATCATAGTTAAAATCATCTTCAGCAACTAAGATGGTTTTAATTAATCGTTTATCTTTTGTAAAACCAACAAACACCGCTCGTTCATCATTCATGGCAAATGATAAATGTGTAAATTCAGCGCCTTGCTCATCAACGGCAATAAACGCTTCACCTAACGGATAGCTAATATGCGGGATAACTTCTCTTACTCCCGAGTCATAACTGGATTGAAATTTAGGCGAAATTAAAAAGACATGATTATTTTCATCGAGTAACAGTTTATAATTTTCACTCGCTTTAATCACATGCTTTATTTTGCTGTCAATTACCGATTCTTGAAAAGTTCGAGCAACCTTTTTATCACCCGTAACTGACTGATGTGCTGGTTTTAATGGGTAGTAATTAATCTTACCATTGGTCGTTATGGTATAAGCTAACTCCTGTAATTCATCTAAACCAGTAGCGAGTACTTGTTGCTGATCTTCTATAGCAAAAGATACAACCGGTGAGATTTTGGCTGATTCAAAAACTGGTTTTATTACATAAAGTAAGTACATAAAAATCAGCACTAACGTAAATAACACACTAATACCACCGAGTGTTATTAACCATTTGGCTAATGAATTCTTAACCTGACGTATGCCGACTGATTGAAGCGCGATTGACACTGATAAACACCTTAAAAGATAGAAATTATCCAATTGGCGCAAGTATAAGACAGTTATGTGACACTTTTGTGACAGCGTATTTTTTCCATCAATATTTCCGGCAAGATAAAAGCAAAGTTTGCTCGATGATTACGGAGGTTATTGTTTAATAGCAAAAATTTGTTTATCGTTAAATGATATAAAACCGTCAATATATTTGAGGTGAATTATGTCGTTAAGCGCATTTATGACAAAAGAAATTATTTCGCTAGAAATTGATGATAATTTATCGAAAGCGAAACAAGCTTTCGATAAATATAATATCCACCATATTTTGATAAAAAACGGTAAAGAGCTTTCAGGTATCATCACAGATCGAGATTTGTATAAACATTTAAGTCCAAATATTGGTACAAAAAAAGAAACTCCCAAAGATACCTTCTTACTCAGTAAAAAAATTAACTTGATCATGAGTAGAGAGTTAATCACCGCAAAAGAAAACACCAGCTTAAATGATGCGGTGTTATTGTTTCATGATCATCACATTTCATGTTTACCGATTGTTGATGATCACTTTCGGCCTATCGGCATTATTTCATGGCGTGACATTATTAAGATCATTGCTTTGCAATATCGTATGAAATTAGCAAATCAACACAATTAAACACAATTACCTATTAAGAACTACACGATAGCATTGAACAGCCAGCTTTATTCTTCGCCCATGTTGGACGTTTTACAGCATATTGTTCGTATGATTTTTGTTCGTCATAAGGTCGTTGTAATACTTGTAACAACTCTTCAATCATCGAGTAATCACCTTGCTCGGCTTTTTCAATTGCCTGCTGAGCTAAGTAGTTTCTCAATACAAACTTAGGGTTTACCGAATTCATCGCCTGCTGGCGTTCTTGTTGTGTGCTGCTATTTAATGTCAGTCGTTGTTGATAATCGCTTAACCACAATGAAAATGGCTCAAAATAATGTTCAACTAAAGGTTCATCTTGATAAAAACAATCTAAAAAATGAGCTTGCCATAAATGAGCATGTTGAGGCAGAGATGACAAGGCCCGATAAAATAGCGTCATATCAACGTCAATACTCATCATGAGTTTTTCTAAGCGATTAAATAATGGCGCGTCGCTTTCCTCAATTAACTTATCAAGTCCCAATTTGGCTTGCATCATTTCTAGCCACAACCTTTGATACTTTACCGCATAATCATTTAAAATTTTATTCAGTGGTTCGGCATCATCAATTAAGGTATAAATTGCATTTCCTAATTGAAATAAATTCCATTGACCAATTTCAGGTTGGCGACCAAAACTGTAGCGTTTACCTTGAGCATCGGTGGTGTTTGGTGTCCAAGTTAAATCAAACGCATCAATCCAACCATATGGCCCATAATCAATGGTTTCGCCAATAATTGACATATTGTCAGTATTCATTACTCCATGAACAAAGCCAACTCGCATCCAATCAACAATTAATTGGCAAGTTCTTTCACTAATTTCTTGGTACCATTTTATGTAAACCTTAGAACAAGGTTCTCCTAAATGTGGAAAATTTTGTTTAATAGAGAAATCAACCATTTGTTTTAATAACGTTTTATCCCCTCGCATTGCAGGCAATTGAAAGCTGCCAAAGCGCATAAATGAAGACGATACTCGACAAACCACAGCACCTAGCTCTTCTTGAGGATTACCATCATAAAACATATCTCGGGTTACTTTATCCCCCGTTAAACACAAACTTAATGCACGAGTGGTTGGTATGCCTAAATGAAACATAGCTTCAGAGCATAAATATTCACGAATGGACGAACGAAGCACAGCTAAACCATCAGCATGGCGAGAATAAGGGGTTTTTCCTGCGCCTTTTAATTGTAACGTTTGTAAACCACTATTGTCTGTTTGAATTTGCCCTAAGTTAATCGCTCTGCCATCACCTAATTGACCTGCCCACTGACCAAACTGGTGGCCACCATAATTCATCGCATAAGGCTGCATACCATCAATAATTTTATTGCCCGTTAATACTTCGGCAATCTCGTTATTAGATAAATCTTTTGAGGTAAACCCTAATGCCAATGCTAAAGGTTCATTCAGTGAAACAAGTGACGGGTGCTGCGTTTTTTGTGGTAAAACATATGAAAAAGCTGCCCCTTCAACTTGACGAGGAAATACCTGCTGTTGTGTATCTGCAGGCAATTGAAGGGTAAATTGATTATTGATTTGAAAATTAAACGCTTGGTTCATCATTGCCACAAAAATATTGCACATTAGTTAACCGTGATTCTACCGTATAACAACCTCAGTCTAAAGTATGAAACTATTTAATGATCTGGAGAAAACATTGAGAAATATGCGACATATATGAACAAATAAAGATACATGAAATCAAGGTTGAGTTGGTGGTTTAGCTATCAAGGTTTAGCTAAATCAGACAGACTTAACTAATTTTGACAGTATGATAAATGATGAGCGAGTCTATTTTACTTCCTTTTCAAGCTTACAATTAGGGTCAACTTTCTTAATATCGCAAAACGGTTTTTCTTTTTCGACTGTAATTACACCTGCTTCATTCATAAAAGTTAATGAAGTGCAAGAACACAGCAATATAGAGAACATTATTAGGATACACTTAAACATAGCTATTTCCTTATACAAAAAGCTATCAGTACCGAAAAATTATAATAGTTTGAAACGATTGAAAATCCAATACAGCAAATTGCTTTCGCCCTGCCTCATGCTCGTGTTAATTATTACTTTAAAACTTGTCTGAAATAATTTTCAAGAGAGATAGACGAATGCCTTTTTTTAAGCGTTTCACCTGAATTTTCTGGCGTCTGATAACCAAAATATAATTTCTCACTCGCAATGTAAATTAACGTATAATTCGGCGGAAGATCTCGATTATCTGAATTATAAGTAAACGTCTCATTTAACGCGTTAACTTTAATGCCTTCATCAGTTGTTACTTTCCCCTTAATATCAAATTTTGACATATCCAGCGTATCAAACATCATTAAGTCACATGTTTTATCAGTGGGATGGAAGTACTCTGTTCGGTATGTTGCTTTCAGTGAAGAGTCTATACTCAGTTCAATTTTTACGTTCCAAGCATCTTTTAATTCGTCACTTGCAAGTTTATTGTATGGGGAGCAACCTTTTTCCCGGTATGTATTAAATAACGATGTTTTAGAGTTGTCTATCGAGGCCCCAGTTTCAGAGTCTTCTTCAGAGCCACCACAAGCAAACAAGCCCAATAACGAAAGCGCTATCATTGTCCAACTATTTTTCATTTGCACTCCATGCTTAGTTAACTCCCTATCCCTTTAAAAGTAAGTTAACATTATATTATTTGATTAACGGCTGAATAGCAGCGAAACTGAGCCTAAATATCACAGTGCCACACTATCACTGTTTAGTGTTTTTCTAAATACTTACCTACCCATTGCATCGCGTCAGGTATAGTATTAAACACAGTGAAGTCAATGTTAGCTTCACGATAACATGCTTCATATTTATCTTTCATCACGTATTCGCCCTCAACACCTTCTGAAATAACAAATGCCGAAGCTAATGGAGATAAACGATTAGCCTTTAACTCCTTTAAATAATCAGTAAGGCCTAAAATGACTTCGTCTAAAGCCATACATGATTCTTCAAACACTACAATCTCGCACCAATTTATCGCATTGTTTTTTAAATCTTGTAAGGTATTTTGTTCCACTTCTTCTAAAGCTGTTAGTAGCTCTAGATTAAATGGCCCCTTTGAGTGATACACAATAATGTTACTGTTTATCACTTCTAATGAAACTCGCCCATGGGCACTAAATTTCCCATCAGGTATATTTTTTGTCGTCACTTCACTCATATGAAATAATCTAAATAGCGTTTAACGTTTAAGAGTATATCATTCTCGTAATACTCCAAAACGTCACATGCTCATAATTTTTAAATTAATACGTAAACAAGGTTAATAAAATTTACTGATGACTCCCTTTCACTATGTAAGTAAAACTAGTTAAAGGTTAGCAATTAAACTTTAAAGGTTTTCGCAATATCTTGTAAGGTTGTGGCTAGTAACGCCTGCTCTTTGGCTGTTGCAGCAATTTGAGCAGCACCTGTTGTCGTTTCTGTTGACTTTTCTTCAATTGAAACAACATTTTGCGCGACATCTTCAGTCACCACCGATTGCTCTTCTATCGCCGTCGCCACTTGTTCTGTCATAGTGAAAATATGACTAACCGCTTCGGAAATTCCCTCTAAGGTATGTTCAACATTTTTAGAGTTTTCAACCGCATCAGCTGCTTTTTGCTGACTGTGTTCGATAACATTAAAGGCGGCATTTGCGTCTGATTGTAGTGAAGTGATGAAACCTTCAATTTCAGCAGTTGATTGTTGAGTACGTTGGGCAAGGGTTCTTACTTCGTCCGCAACAACGGCAAAACCTCGTCCTTGCTCGCCAGCCCTTGCCGCTTCAATAGCAGCATTTAATGCCAGTAAATTCGTTTGTTCAGCAACAGATTTTATGACATCAACCACGTTAGTTATATTTTTACTACTCTCATGTAAACTGGTGATCTGTTTCGCTAAACCGTCAATTTCAAGCGCTAGATCTTCAATAGAGTGATACGACTGTTGCACAACCGCCAAGCCACTTTGTGCTTGGGAATCTGCATCTCGCGCGGAATCAGCCGTTAGTTGAGTATTACTTGCCACCTCTTTTACTGACGCGGATAATTCTTCTACCGCAGTGGCGATAAGTCCAATTCTTTCTTGCTGATCTAACATAGATGCAGAGTTATATTCACAAGTTTGTGACGTTTCTTCGGCAGCAGAGGCTAAGGTTAAACTTGATGTAGATATTTCATTAATTGCCCCAGAAAATGTACTTAAGGTTAAGTTTAACCCTGAAGCAATTCGTCCTAACTCGCTGTCACTTTCACCGTCAACTCGTGCCGTTAAATCATTATCAACTCTCACTTTCGTCATGACCTGCGTTAAAGCGCTAACTCTTGACGATAAGTCTTTAATAGTAAAAAAACTGATAATTGCGGCAAAAGTAATTAATAAAAAGCTGAATAATATATTGATAATTAAAGTATTAAAGGCATCTGTTTTTTTCATTTTTTTCATGGTTAACAAGCGGTTTGTTAACCCTTCTTCTACTTGTTTAAGTTGACCAATACGCTGGGTTGACTGTTTAAACCAATAGAGTGCATCGATAGAAAAATTGCTTTGTGTTTTCTTCGCAACCTCTCTTATTCTATCCACTTCAGACACGGAAGAATGTGCTAACTTTTGCTCGTACAGTGCAATCTCTTCTGCGTTTGAAAAAGCAATAAAATTAGCAAAGTAAGTATCTTGTTGGGTCACTAAAGCAATAAATTTAACAAACATTCCTGGTAAAAATTCATCCTTTGCAAAAGTGTTACTCAATACTGCTCTTTCTATACCCGCTCTTTCTTTACCTTGTAAAAAATTATAATAGGCTGTGATTGATTTTGTCACATCGGCATCGGAACTCGACTCAGCAATTAAACTAGCCACTTTTAATAACTTTGCATTTAAACCAGTATAAAAGCCAATCGCATCGCCAACAGCTATATTTAAACTACTTACCTGTTGTCTGATCCGATTCAGTTGATTTAATTCGGTTTGAATGTGTTGATTTAACTGAATCACCCCAGCTTGCTCAAACTCATTCTTATTGAGAAATTGTTGAGTAATAGCATGTTTATTATCAGTTTCAATGCGCTGGCTTTTTATCTCTGAAGTGAATTTCGATCCATTTGAGCCAAGAAAACCTGCCGTCATGCCCCGCTCTTTCTGTAACTCATGGACCAATTTACTGTAGGTTACTGATAACTCAGTTAATTGTGAAAGTTGTGCCATTTCCTTGTTCACATAATAACTTTGTGAAATTGAAGAAATACTTAACCAAACAAAACCAATTAACGGTAAAGCAAGTAATAATAGAATTTTATTTTTAAAAGAAACATCTGAAAGCGCCATGATTCATCCCTAAATGAAGAATAATTGTTGTATACAAAATTAAACAAGCTGGTAAATATGAAAGGTGGGTAGATAAATTAACATCCACATAATTAACATAGCATCTATGATATTTTTTGTATTTGATTTAACGCGATTTTTCAGATTCTTTTATACATAAATACAATAAAAAATTATTAAAACGGTAAAGTTTTTTGATGGTTAAGTCTCATGTATTGAAAAGCCATGATAATAAAAAAGTCGATTGAATTTATATTCAATCGACTTTAAAGAGAACAAGTGACCATTAAAAAGAACAAAGTTCTTTATCAAAAAAGGTGTATTTCCTTTTTATTTTGGTTAATTTTCAATTAAGCAATATTGGCAAATTGATTCATTGTATTGTCTTTACCGCCAGCTTTTAAAGCTGCTTCGCCAGCAAAGTAACCTTTATGATCATCTCCCATATCTGAGCCCGCCATGTTTTGATGTTTAACACATGCAATCCCTTGACGTATCTCTTTACGCTGAACACCTGCCACATAACCTAACATGCCTTGGTCACCAAAATACTCTTTGGCTAAATTATCGGTTGATAATGCTGCAGTATGATAAGTAGGTAAGGTAATTAAATGATGGAAAATTCCTGCATCTTTAGCTGCATCCGCTTGGAAAGTACGAATTTTTTCATCGGCGGTTTTCGCTAATTCTGTATTATCATACTCTTCACTCATTAAACGGTCACGATCGTAAGAAGACACATCTTTTCCTGCTTCTGCCATGGCATCAAATACTTGCTGACGGAAGTTTAACGTCCAGTTAAATGAAGGTGAATTGTTATAAACGAGTTTAGCATTCGGCACTACTTTTTTAATTTCGTCAATCATGCCGCCAATTTGACCAATATGAGGCTTCTCTGTTTCGATCCAAATTAAATCAGCACCGTTTTGTAAAGAAGTGATACTGTCAAGAATACAACGTGCTTCACCGGTTCCTTTTTTAAATTGGAATAAGTTACTTGGTAAACGTTTAGGACGAACTAACTTACCATTTTGCTTAATAACTACATCGCCATTTCCTAACTCACTTTCAGAGACTTCATCACAATCTAAAAAGCTATTATATTGATCACCTAAGTCACCTGGCTCTTTAGTAACAGCGATTTGCTTGGTTAATCCGGCTCCTAAAGAATCAGTACGAGCTACAATAACACCATCATCAATACCAAGCTCCATAAAGGCATAACGTACAGCATTAATTTTTGCTAAAAAGTCAGCATGAGGCACCGTTACTTTACCGTCTTGATGACCACATTGTTTTTCGTCAGACACTTGGTTTTCAATTTGAATACAACAAGCGCCCGCTTCAATCATTTGTTTGGCCATCAAATATGTTGCTTCTGCGTTACCAAAACCGGCATCAATATCAGCAATAATTGGCACAACATGTGTTACATAACCATCAATTTTACTTTGCACTTCCGCTTCTTTTACTTGATCACCCGCTTCTTTAGCGGCATCTAATTCTCTAAATAAACCGCCTAATTCACGAGCATCTGCTTGACGTAAAAAGGTATATAATTCTTCAATAAGTGACGCAACCGATGTTTTTTCATGCATTGATTGATCAGGTAATGGACCAAACTCAGAACGTAATGCGGCGACCATCCAACCGGAAAGATATAAATAGCGACGATCAGTATTTTCAAAATGCTTCTTAATAGAAATCATTTTTTGTTGACCAATAAAACCGTGCCAGCAACCAAGTGATTGCGTGTATTTACTCGAATCTTTATCATAGGCGTCCATATCTTTACGCATGATTGCCGCAGTATACTTTGCAATGTCTAAACCGGTTTTAAATTGATTCTGTAAACGCATACGCGCTACTGATTCAGCGTCAATGGCTTGCCAGTTATTTTGTGAATTAATTTGGTTTTCTATTGTTGCTATTTCTTCGCGATAATTAGTCATTTCATTTCTCCCGGCACTTCAGTGCGCTATCAATAAGCTTTCCAGTTTTTGTAATTCGATTGGTAAGTTGTCATACCGAACAACAAAAAGGTTAATCGATCTAAACAACATTAATGAAATATATATTTCCTATCGCCAGTATTCACAACATAAATAGTGAGGTTAACAATGCTAATTTAATGCTTTTAATTCAATAAGTAATAAACACAATTAGTATTTAAAAAAATTTAATTTACCTCAATTAGTCCCCTCTAGTACTAATTTCTACTTGCAAACGTCAGCCAACAATGACATATACTAAATTTATGATTTTTATGAAGAGCATTTAGTACATGAATATATCTAAGATCGATTTAAACCTCTTGATTTATTTGGATGTTTTATTAAGAGAAAAAAATGTTACCCGTGCAGCTAGCCAACTGAATATTACTCAACCGGCCATGAGTAATGGCTTAAAACGTTTAAGAACGCTTTTTAATGATCCTATTTTGGTTAGAACGTCAGATGGCATGGTTCCTACCGAACGTGCGCGTGCTTTATCACCTATCATCAGAAAAATTCTATTAGAGTTAGAAGAAGCCCTGCAAGGCGAAGAAGAATTTAATGAACAACACAGTCAACGTGTCTTTAGAATCATGGCCAGTGATTACGCGGCATCAACGCTTCTACCTGGCTTATTAAGAAAAATAAATCAGGTAGCCCCAAATGTGATCATCGATATTATGACGCCAAGTGATGTTAATTTTCATGACGTAGAGGCGGGAAAAATTGATATGGCCATTAATCGTTTTGATGATTTACCCCAGTCTTTTCATCAGAAAACAATTTGGCGCGATACTTTTGCTTGCTTACTCAGTGCTGATAATGAAGTAGTAACTAAGTTTAACCTTAATAGTTACTTAGCGTCTAAACATGTGTGGGTGTCTAAAACTGGTTTTGGCATTGGCGTTGGTATGGATCCCAAAGATATTCAAAAACTTGGTTGGGTAGATGAAGCCTTAGCACGCTTAGGTAAAAAACGTGATATTAAAGTTTTTACGCGTAATTACCATGTTGCGATGAAGCTTGCCCACGAAGACGGGTTAGTAGCCACGTTACCCACCAAAGCCGCCATGTTGCATAAAGATGATGTAAATTACACTATTTTAAAGCCTCCTTTTGAGATCCCAGATATCGAATTAAAAATGATTTGGAGCCCTTTATTACATCACGATGCTAGTCATATCTGGTTCAGACAGTTAGTGATAGAAGCGGCTAAAGAACATGAAAATAGTTAGCGCCTACTTATGCTGAACTCTATTTATACAATATTATGCATTTCAATTTGTCTAATAATTGGTTATTTCCTTAATCATCTTTTAGGCGGTTTACCGGCCAGTTTATATGGCATGGTAGTTTTTACTTTATTGCTACATTTTCGTGTCTGTGAAGCCAGTCGAGTTAAAGCATCAATTGCCTGGGGCATTAAAAATATGGGGGTATGCTTTGTCCCGGCAGGGGTAGGTATTATCAACCATTATCAATTAATAAAAACTCATGGTTTGATGCTAGTCACCATTACTTTTATCGGCACCTTGATGGTATTAACTTTCGTTGGATTGTTATTTCAACACCTTGAAAATAAAGGCAATGCAGTTGATTAATTTATCATTACTCACTGATGTACTTCTATATAGTGGCCTTACATTAGCGGTGTATCACAGCTTTGTTCGACTGCAACAGAAAACCGGAAAAATATGGCTAAACCCCATGTTGTTATGTATATTTGTGCTTATTTTCATGATCACTTCCTTTGAAATAGATTTTCAACAATATCGCCAATCCACCAGTATTTTGAGTAATTTATTAGAACCTGCTGTAATTGCCCTTGGTTTTCCACTTTATCAACACTTAAATTCGATGAAGTCACAATGGAAACAAATAGTCAGTTTTTTAACCATATCAATCAGTTTATTACTCTCTATAAGCTATATATTGACCATGCTATTGATAAAATCACCGTCAATCGCCGTGTCATTATCATTCAAATCTATAACTACACCTGTAGGTATAGCTTTAACAGAACAGCTCAATGGCAACTCGGCGATCACCGCATTTGCAATAATTTTAGCCGGGCTTTTTGGCGCTATTTTTGGCATAAAATGGTTAACATTTATCAAGGTATCTTCTCCAAAAGCACAAGGATTAGCGATAGGAACGGCAAGTCACGCTCTAGGTACAGCAACCGTTAGTCAATTAAGTTATCAACATGCCGCTTATAGTTCGTTAGCGTTAATTATTTCAGCAACAATCACAGCTATCGTTTCTCCTTCATTGATCCATCAGCTTGATTTATTGTTGTTCTAATTTATCCCTTTCTTAAAACTCATATTCATATGAAAAACCGTTAAAACCATCAATATTCACAAAATCAATAGTAGATATTGAAAATGACAATACAATGCTCAATGAAGCACAAAAAATAAAAACACCAAAGATAAACACATATTTTACAATAAGTTATACACACTTTAAAAAATCACTTACTTGGAAATACTCATTATAATTTTTTTTGACTAGTTAGAGCTATTGCTTGTTTGCCAGAAAATTTTTACATTCATCGCTAGAAACTGTAACGAATAATGAAAACTTTCCAATTCAAATCATTAAAGGAATTATTTATGTCTCAAAGAAAAAACATAGCCAATTTACAAGTAGCACAATGCCTTTATGATTTTATTGAGCAAGACGTACTGGTTGGTTTATCTATTGATTCTAATAACTTTTGGCACAATTTTGCCAAGATTATAGAAAACTTAATGCCGGTAAATAAAAAATTGCTTACCACACGAGATACATTGCAATTACAAATTGATCAATGGCATCAGTCACATCAAGGGCCAGCATTTAATTTTTCAGAATATAAAGCCTTCCTTTCTGAAATTGGTTACTTAGTACCTCAGGTAGAAGATTTTCACATCTCAACAGAAAATGTTGATAAAGAATTAGCAACCATGGCAGGACCACAATTAGTCGTACCTATAATGAATGCAAGGTTTGCACTCAATGCCGTGAACGCGCGTTGGGGAAGTTTATATGATGCTTTATATGGTACAGACATCATTTCAGAAGACGATGGTGCAGAGCGACAAGGCAATTATAATCCGGTTCGCGGCACTAAAGTGATTGCTTTCGCACGCGACTTTCTTGACACACATTTACCATTACAATCTGGCTCACATCATCAAGCTAAACATTATGGTTTAAAGAATAACACGTTAACCATTACCTTAGATAATGGTGATGAAACTCTCCTACAATCAGCTCAACAATACCTAGCTTTTCAAGGAGAAGCCAGTGATCCTTCATGCCTGTTATTTATGAATAACGGCCTGCATTTTGAAATAAATTTCAATAAAGAAAGTGTTATTGGCCAAAGTGATAAAGCAAGAATCAGTGATATTACTTTAGAATCTGCGTTAACCACCATTATGGATTGTGAAGACTCAGTTGCAGCGGTTGATGCCGAAGATAAAGTACTTGCCTACAAAAACTGGCTAGGTTTAAACAAAGGTGAGTTAACTGAAAACATCTCTAAAAACGGTCAAAGTTTTATTCGTGCCATGGCGCCAGATCGTTACTACAAAACAACTGACGGCAACGAGCTGAAGTTAAAAGGTCGAAGCTTAATGTTTATTCGAAACGTTGGCCATTTAATGACGAATAATGCCATTTTAACATCAACTGGCGAAGAAGTACCTGAAGGTATTCTAGACGCGATGATCACTTCATTAATCGCCCTTTACGATATTCAAGAAAAAACTCAATTAAGCAATAGTGCCGAACAATCAATCTATATTGTTAAACCTAAAATGCACGGCCCTGAAGAAGTTGCCTTTGCAAACTTACTATTTGAACAAGTTGAACAAGCTTTATCTTTAGCCAAAAACACCATAAAAATTGGCATTATGGATGAAGAAAGACGTACCAGTGTGAATTTAAAAGCTTGTATATTTGCCGCAAAAGAAAGAGTGGTATTTATTAATACAGGCTTTTTAGATAGAACAGGAGATGAAATACATACGTCTATGTCTGCCGGTGCTATGGAACGTAAAGCCGACATAAAGCTAACACCTTGGATCAATGCATACGAAGATAATAATGTTGATGTAGGTTTAGCCTGCGGTTTTAGTGGCAAAGCCCAAATAGGTAAAGGTATGTGGCCAATACCAGATCAAATGGCAAATATGTTAGCGACGAAAATTAATCATGTTGAAGCTGGTGCAAATACTGCTTGGGTTCCTTCACCGACAGCAGCAACGCTTCATGCACTGCATTACCATCGGGTTAATGTATTTGATTTACAGAAAAAGATTCAAAAACGTACACCTGCCAATGTCGATGATATTTTAACTATACCTTTAGCCAAAGATACCCACTGGTCTACTAGTGAAATTCAACATGAACTAGATAATAACTCCCAAGGCATTCTAGGTTATGTTGTACGATGGATAGACCAAGGTGTTGGTTGTTCAAAAGTGCCAGATATAAACGATGTTGGTTTAATGGAAGATAGAGCAACACTTCGGATCTCAAGTCAACATATGGCTAATTGGTTAAAACATAATATATGTAGCAAAGAAATGGTCTTGGCGAGCCTTAGCAAAATGGCAAAAATCGTTGATGAACAAAATAGTACAGATCCTCTATATACTAAGATGTCTGACGATTTAGACAACAGCATTGCTTTTCAAGCAGCCTGTGACTTAGTTTTTAAAGGTGAAATTCAACCTAACGGCTACACAGAGCCTCTGTTACATCAATTTAGACTAAAGAAAAAGCAAAGCAATTCGATATAACAGCTGACCAACTGACTTTCAAAATGTAAAAAACGGATTTTTTACATTTTGTGATGTCAAAGTAAATCTATAATTAACACTCTATAAACATATCAATCCACGCTTTTTAGCTGAAGAAAGACATCGTTATAAGCATTTAATCCCATAAAACTGACCTCTTATCCCATAAAAATAGCAATAGCATCAATTTGCATTTACAGTTAAAATGCAACTACTGTTGTTTCATATGTTAAATAAATGTAGCAATAGATAGTGAAACTTGGGCGAGGATGGAACAATGATATCACTGGGGAAAACTCTACTGATAACTGGCGTATTTACGCTTGCATGTACTGTTGCCAATGCAACAAACCATAAAATAACTACGGTGAACGAGAAAATTATTCAACAAGACGATTTACTCATGTTTGTGGTAAACGTAGAAAACAACGCTAAAAAATCAGTAGAAATTGCAACAAAAAAAATAGCGTATACTCATAAAAACTTTATTTTACCGAGTATTTCATCGAAAAAAGTCACCTATAAAAGCTGTCAGTCAAAGAAGAAAAACGAACTTTACGAACTTTCTGCCATATTTAACGATAAGTTACAGATGTTTTTATCGTATATTGATAATGCTAAAGACTATCCCATCGCCGAAAAAAAAGATTCAACGGATGATTTAAATATCAACAATAACGTTCGAATTTATTAACACTGTTAATTTTTATGTCGCCTAGATTCACAAAATCGAATACTAAAAAAGCCGTTCAATGAACGGCTTTTTACTTCAGATTCTTAAATTAACCTGTTGATTTAAAATTGATATCCTTTGCCCTTTTCTAGCAATTTTGCCACGTTGATCTTATCCGCAGCACAATCACTTATGTCTTGTTTACTAAATACATAAATTTTATCTTTATAACGACGAGCTTCTTTATCACCCGCTGATTTAATAATCAAACTGACGTTTTCATTTTTTGGTACAGCCCTTAAACCATTCCCGTATAAACAAAAAGTATCGACTAAAGAAGCGGTTAATCCTTGATAATATTTAACACGTTCTTGCTCTTGCGCTAATTTCTTTTCCTTTTGTTTTTTGCTTAAAGCATTGGATTTTTCAGTCAACTTCAAACGCTCTTTCTCGATTTCTTTTTCCATTGCTTTTAGCGTTTTCACTTTTTCGGCTAACTCTTCTTTAGAATTTTCATCAGCTCGACGCATCTGATATTCCAAGTCACGCTTTTCACGTTCAAGATCTCTTACTTGATAAGCTAAATCACGTTGCTGATCTCGTAATTCTCGGGAAAGCTCTCTATCGTTATTTAGTGAATCAATGGCACGTTCATAACTTTCTGCCGCTATTTCCATGGCATTTGAAACCTGTTCACTGATATTTTCTTGAAACTCTTCGTCATGTGACATTTCAACTATCACGGAATTCGCAATTTCAGCCGTAGGTGGTAATGGCGCTACCGGCGGTAGATCAGGCATGACAAAATCAAATTTATAGTTGCCCCAGTTATTTGAACGTGAGCTTGAGTTTATGGTAAAAACAACGCCCTGGCCTTTCAAATAAGTACTTTCTACACTGTTTATTTTCGAACTTTTCCGTCCTTCTTGAACTGCAACTGATGAGGTAATAATCTTGCTCATAATATTGAGTTGTTTGTGCATAGTGTCAAATTCACTAGCAATTACATTGCCAGAAAAAGCTAGAACTAACGCGGAAACTAAGGGTGTTAATTTTTTCATAATGATCATTCCTCTGTTGTCCAGTCTGCAGGTGTCGACTGCAAACCTAAATTTGGTAAATTTCTATCTAAACGCTTATCTAATTGAGTTGTGCGATAGTTAATCGTTTGCTCTAACTCTTTAAATTTCATTTTTTGCTGAAATTGCTCGTCAGCACGTTGCTCGTTTATATATTTAATAAAATCAGACAGATCTTCTTTACGTTCCTGACGCGATGCGCCAATAACATAACTGGCCAATTGTAAATTACTCTCTTGCTGCTTTACCTTGATATCCGCAGCATAATTCGCAAGAATCACTTGTTGTTCGCTGGCAAATGCCTGCAATTTTTGATCAACAAGTTGAGCAATTCTTTCATCCTGACTCGCTTGATGACTTGCTTGGTAATTGTCGGCAAAGCTCAACATCACACCTTCCGGTTTTACAATTAATTCTACTTTTAATAACACTAACGCTATGGCAAAACACGAAAAAGCAAATGACATGGCAGGTAAAGCACTCCATTGCCACCAAGGCTTTTTATCAGACGTAAATGTTGAGCCTCTGTCCCAATGAGGCACATTGTGTTCATTCGCAATATCAACATAATGCGCAAGCTTATTAACGGTGGCCATTCTGTCATGCCATTGGCTATCTTGCTCGAACTCTACATCATCGATTTGCTTATTTTTATCGCTCGTTTTTCTGGCTAACCACTGAGCAAAATTTTGTTCAAGGTCGGTATCTTTATTTTCAGACATAATCCAACTCCAAATGATCTTTTAATTTATCTAGCGCGCTATAAAGTCGCGATTTAGCGGTATTTATCGAAATTCCTAACTGATATGAAATATCTTCAAATGTTGCATGTTGAAAAAACTTTAACTCAACCACTATTTTTTGATTAAAAGGTAAATGTTGTAACGCTTTTTGAATATCTTGCGCTTGTTGTCCAGATGAAAAGTTAAACTCTGGGCATGTACTATCATCTACCTCTTCTTGTTCCGGTGTATCGTCAAGAGATTGCATCGGTTTTTTCCGGCGATAAAATTCAATACAGCGGTAATGAGCAATTTTAAAGAGCCAACCTTTAAATGGACTGTCGCCACGAAAAGATGACAAATTACGAAAGACTGCGACAAACACATCTTGCATCAGATCCATCGCATCTTCTCTATTACTGACCATTCGCAAGGTGTAATTAAATAAATGCTTTTCATAACGCTTAACCAGCGTTATCCATGCTGACTTTTTCCCGTTAAGCGCTTGCTTTACTAGCGTTTCATCGCTTCGTTCAAACACGCAATGTCCTATTGTTTTTGTTAAATAACTTGTTCGTTATTATTAAAGTAGAGTACGAAGTGAAAATAGTTTGAAAATATTTACATTAATTTTTAAATATTTTAATGATTAAAAGTGTGAATACATTTTATTTAGATATCAAGTAATTAAAAAACACGTGATTAGTCAACTGACTAAATCCCGATAATGTTCATAAATAACAATTAATTAGTACAAAAAATCAACAAACAAACTAAAGAATAAATTATAATGAAAAACCAGTATTCCTTACGTGAATAATACGATATTGTTAGCCGATATTTTAGTTCAAATTAAAGGTGAATAATGGTAACAGCATCAGCCCGACACATTCTTGTCGATACAGAAGAACAATGTCTAGCATTAAAAAGTGAGATAGAATCAGGTAGCGATTTTGCTGAAGTTGCCAAAGAGCATTCTAACTGTCCATCAAAAATGCAAGGCGGAGCACTAGGTTCATTTGGAAAAGGACAAATGGTGCAAGAATTTGAAGAGGTGGTATTTAACGCTGAACTCAATAAAGTACAAGGACCCGTTAAAACCCAATTTGGTTATCATTTAGTCGAAGTAACGAAAAGAACTGATTAATTTTTATCGGTACTTTTTATTATCTTCATAAAACCACTGTTATCAGTGGTTTTTTATGACCAATAAAAAGTTGATGGTATCTTGCTTCAAACCCTTTATATATTCTTACGTTAAAGCCACTTTCAAACAGTCACGTTTAAAGTAAAAACATCTTGATGATTTTTTGTACGATTTATTTGATCCCAGACAATTTTCATCAATACTAAAGAGTTAATAATGACAAAGTAACTGATAAAAATTACTGCTTTTTATTCTTATTTTAAAGTCAAGAGTATATAAATTGCATGACTATATTTTGTTATTGATATAAATATCGTGAATAGCGTGTATTAAAGCAAATGATTTATGTCAGATAGGAAATAAGGTAAACTAGGGAGATAAATTATCCCCTCGTTAAATTTACATTAGCATATCAATCCTAAAGAGAGTATTAAATGAGTCTTTATTTGGAATACATCAAAGAAATTGAAAATCGTAAAAATGAGCTAGGCCTAGCTCCTAAACCAATTGATAGCGCAGATTTATTATCAGAAATTATCACGCAAATTAAAGATAAAGAAAATCAGTATCGCCAAGATTCACTGAACTTCTTTATTTACAACACATTACCAGGCACAACCAGTGCTGCTGGTGTCAAAGCAAAATTCCTAAAAGAGATCATCTTAGGTCAAGAATCAGTAGCCGAAATCACGCCTGAGTTCGCATTTGAATTACTTTCACATATGAAAGGCGGTCCTTCAATTGAAGTACTACTTGATCTTGCCTTAAGCGATAACCCTACGGTTGCAAACCCAGCTGCTGACGTGTTAAAAACTCAAGTATTCTTATACGACGCTGACATGGCGCGTATCGAAGCAGCTTTCAAAGCAGGCAACCTTGTTGCTAAAGCACTTTTAGAAAGCTTTGCTCAAGCAGAGTTTTTCACTAAATTACCTGATATTGAAGAGAAAATTGATGTAGTAACATACATTGCTGGTGAAGGTGACATCTCAACTGATTTACTTTCTCCTGGTCATCAAGCCCACTCTCGAGCTGATCGTGAATTGCATGGTAAATGTATGATCACTCCAGAAGCTCAAGAAGAAATTCAAGCGTTACAAGCCAAGCACCCAAATGCAAAAGTCATGCTTATTGCTGAAAAAGGTACTATGGGTGTAGGTTCATCACGTATGTCTGGTGTCAATAACGTTGCACTTTGGGCGGGTAAGCAAGCAAGTCCGTATGTGCCTTTTATTAACATCGCACCGGTTGTTGCTGGTACTAACGGTATTGCTCCAATTTTCTTAACTACCGTTGATGTCACGGGCGGTATTGGTCTTGACCTTAAAAATTGGGTGAAGAAAGTAGACGCGAACGGTAATACGGTTACAGATGAAAATGGCGACCCAGTATTAGAAGAAGCATATTCAGTTGCCACAGGCACTGTGCTTACGATCGATACAAAAGCGAAAAAATTATATAACGGCGATAAAGAATTAGTCGATGTTTCTTCAGCATTCACTCCGCAAAAAGTGGAATTCATGAAAGCTGGTGGCTCTTACGCGGTTACTTTTGGTAAAAAATTACAAACCTTTGCTGCTGAAACATTAGGAATTGAAGCCCCTCAAGTATATGCACCTTCGAAAGAAATATCACATGAAGGACAAGGCTTAACGGCTGTTGAAAAAATATTTAACCGAAATGCTGTGGGAGTTGCTTCAGAAACACCTCTACATTCAGGTTCAAACGTGCGTGTTAAGGTAAATATCGTTGGCTCTCAAGATACAACTGGCCCTATGACTTGTCAGGAATTAGAAGCAATGGCTGCTTCGACTATTTCTCCATTAGTAGACGGTGCTTATCAATCTGGTTGTCATACCGCTTCAGTGTGGGATAGCAAAGCACAAGCGAATATCCCTAAGTTAATGAGCTTTATGAATGCATTTGGTTTAATCACAGCTCGTGATCCAAAAGGCGAATACCATGCAATGACTGACGTTATTCATAAGGTATTAAATGATATTACCATTGATGATCGCGCTATTATTATTGGTGGTGATTCTCATACTCGTATGTCTAAAGGTGTTGCCTTTGGTGCTGACTCGGGTACGGTTGCTATCGCGCTTGCCACCGGTGAGTCTGCAATGCCTATCCCAGAATCTGTAAAAGTTACTTTTAAAGGTGATATGAAAGGTCATATGGATTTCCGTGACGTTGTTCATGCAACACAAGCACAAATGCTTAAGCAGTTCGGCGGAGAAAACGTATTCCAAGGTCGTATCATCGAAGTTCATATTGGCACTTTATTAGCTGACCAAGCATTTACTTTCACAGACTGGACAGCAGAAATGAAAGCGAAAGCTTCAATCTGTATTTCTAACGATGAAACGTTAATTAAGTCTATTGAACTTGCAAAAAGTCGTATTCAAATCATGATCAATAAAGGTATGGATAACGAAGCGGGCATGTTGAAAGGACTTATTAAATTAGCTGATGAGCGTATCGCTGGCATTCAGTCTGGTGAGCAACCGGCATTATCACCGGATGATAATGCTAAATACTACGCAGAAGTATTAGTCGATTTAGATGCTATCGATGAGCCGATGATCGCCGATCCTGATGTAAACAACGAAGATGTATCAAAGCGTTATACCCACGATGTGATTCGCCCTGTTTCATTCTATAATGGCAAGCCTGTTGATTTAGGTTTTGTGGGCTCTTGTATGGTTCACAAAGGTGATATGCAAATTATCGCTCAAATGTTACGTAATCTTGAGAAACAAAATGGTGCGATTGAATTTAAAGCACCATTAGTGGTTGCTCCACCAACATATAATATTGTTGACGAGTTAAAAGCTGAAGGTGACTGGGATATTTTAGAGAAATACGCAGGTTTTGTATTTGATGATGCTAAACCTAAAGGCGAAGCACGTACTAAATATGACAACATTCTTTATCTAGAACGCCCAGGTTGTAACTTATGTATGGGTAACCAAGAAAAAGCTGAACCAGGTGATACCGTTATTGCTACGTCTACACGCTTGTTCCAAGGTCGAGTCGTGGCAGATACTACCGAGAAAAAAGGTGAATCTTTACTAGGCTCTACACCGCTTGTAGTACTATCATCGGTATTAGGTCGTTTCCCGACAATGGATGAGTACCTCGCCGCTGTTGAAGGTATTAATTTGACACGTTTTGCTCCGCCAACACAAGCAATGAGCACTAAGTACGTTGCTCAAGCGGTACCAATTAAAGTAGTTTAATCCTCTTATCTAAGGTTTACACTACAAAAACAATAAAGGGTTACTTCTTGGAAATATTTAGAAGTAACCCTTTTTTTTGCTATTTTTTAGGGCACTCTATTATTGCCTTTAAATCCGGTTGTATGTAACTTTTCGCCACTTGTTTATCATAAAAACCTTCCACACCTTCTAAGAGCTCAAGTTTAAAACCGTACACCTGACACACCTCTAAAGCATGACGTAGTAAAAAAGAGGAAAGCTGAGTAAATCGAGTATTTTTTTTGCGATGAATCACGACTTGGTAAACATTTTCTGATAATTGTTGTTGATTAAACTGTAAATCATGATCAAAATCCCAGTTATTTGAATCATTTTTTACCAAAGTACAAGACGAAATTTGTAAACATAAAATTATCACAAATATTCTCTTCATTTTTCTCTCCTCAACTAATCTCAGTTTTCATAACTTCCTTCATTGAATATAACACATTGCTTAATATCTACTGCTTTTTCGGTAATTTAACAGCTATTTATCGGCAATTTGGAAATATTTATATCACTTGCTATAAAGAATAAAGTAAAATACACCATAATTATTTACTTCATTTTGACGACGAAAAAGGAATATATTTAATGCGTCTATTTAATGCTTCAAGGCTTTGCCAAGCCATATGTTTTGCAACCTTATCTTTCACCGCTTCAGCAAGCGAACAGCCTGATGCTGATTCATTAGTAGGGAACACTTACCTAGGTGGACATTTAACGTACTTCAAAACTGACCTAGACCGTTTATTCACTTCGGACAGTAAGTCAGCTATTGATGGCGCTGCGGGATTTGGTGGTGAATTCGGTTACCGTATCACCCCTTTTTATGAAGCACGTTTATCATTATCAAAATTAAACATAGATACCGGTCATAAAGGTTTCGATGTACCGTCAGGCACGAGTACCGCCTTTGATTTATTATATTTCCCTAAAAAAGCAAATTTTTACTTTGTTGCCGGTGCTGACTTTTTAGACATCAATCATTCTAATCTATCTGCTGATTTAGGTATGGGCTATCGTCATTACTTAAGTGAGAACACCGCACTTTATATTGAAGGAAAAAGTCATTACCAATTCGATGATCACTATGTTGATTACTCTTCTAAAATTGGTTTTGTTTATTATTTTGGTACGAAACCCGCACCTATTAAACACGCTAAAAAAGTAGCTGCTCAGCCAACTAACAAGGCAGTTTCTGCTCCAAAAGATTCAGATGCCGATGGTGTATTTGACGCAAACGATCAATGTTCAAATACTCCAATGACTGACAAAGTTGATGCTAACGGTTGTACTATTTTTACAGAGCAACAAGAAACCATTAACTTAATTGTTAACTTTGCTAACAATAAGAGTGATGTTGATGAGCAGTATTTATCTGAAATTGCTAGAGTTGCTGAGTTTATGAAGCAATATTCTCATGTTGATTTAACGATCAATGGTCACACCTCTGCTGTTGGTGAAGCGGCTTACAACCAGCAACTTTCTGAAAAACGTGCTCAAGCAATCGTTGATGTATTAGTGAATAACTTTGCTATAGAACAAAGCCGATTAACGGCAATTGGTCACGGTGAAGCACAATTAGTGAATGAAGCTAACACGCCAGCGGCTCATGCTCAAAACAGACGTATTCAAGCAAAAGTACAAACGACTAAGAAAGTTGCGATAAAAAGATAATTCAAGCTCACTTTCTAAGACATTAAAAAGCCAGCGTTATGCTGGCTTTTATTTTCAGGATTTAATTTATTTATTTATTTATTTAATAAATGTTTTGATAAAAAGGCATCTAACTCACCAAAAGCTTTTAATCTATTTTCAGACTCGTCTAAGTAATGAGTTCCATGCTTAAATTCAACATATTTTACCTTTAACCCTGCTGACTTAGCTTTCTCATAAAATTCTTTTGATTGATTTAATCTAACTTGCGTATCGTGCGTTCCATGCAACAATAAAATGGGGGCTTTAATTTTATTTAAATGATATATAGCTGAGTTTTCTTTTAAAGTATTTGCAATTTCATCATTGGTGGGGTCTCCAATAGTGTTAACTATATGAGCTCTAATTCTACCTTCCCATTTATAATCTTTCTCAGCAAGCTCTAATAAATCACTTACCCCTGCAATGCTAATAATACATTTATATTTATCAGGTTGTTGAAAAGCAGCAGTCAATGCCGCATAACCGCCATAACTATAACCCGCGAAACATGAATTATCTTCATCAACTAAATTTTTAGTTTGCAACCAATGTATACCATCATAGAGATCTTCTTGCATTTTCTGTCCCCACTCATGATAGCCAGAAGTCTGGAAATCAGAGCCAAACCCTCCGGACCCCCTATAATTGACTTGTAAAACGGCAAACCCTTTATTAGTAAAAAATTGCACATAAGGATCAAAGTATTGGTAATCTCGAATACCTATAGGACCACCATGCGGCCAAATTATTAATGGCGGTTTAGTTGCCATATTCTTAATTGGCATAGTCAAATAACCACTTAATGGAACACCGTCACGAGCGTCAAAATTTATCGGTATAACATTAGCAAGAGGTTGATTTTCAAGATATGGAAACTGGCTGAACCATAAGCCACCTTTTTTATTTGCGAGATCTAACCAAAAAAACTTGCTCGGACTATTATCTTTTGCAGCGAAAATAAGCAATTTAGTATCATCTTTGTTTTTACTGTATATATTGGTATAAAAGCCTTTGAACGTATTATTTACAATTTTTGCTAATTGGTTATTTTTTTCAGAGAAATAATGATCTTGACGAAAGTGCTCAAAATACGTGACACCAATAATTTCATCACGACCAGTATTATAAATGACATTATTTACGTCGTATTTTTCATGACCATAAATTAACTTAGTATATTCTCCACTAACAATATCGTATTCCCATAATGACGTGCGTCGAGTTTTATGATCCGTTAAAACGATCAATTTATTACCTTCTACAGCAATGGGTATAAAAGTTTCTCCTTCAAAAGCTTTTTGTTTATGTAACAACTGCCACTCATCTTTCTCATTGTTTCGATGCCAAATCGTTCGAATTTCAGGATCTTCTTTCATCGCTCCATAACCGAAGGTTACTGTATCGTTTTCATTAACTACCCAGTTGAAAACGTTATACCTATTCGCAAATAATTTAGTAAACTTACCATCATATACATTTACTTTATAAACAACTTGGGCCTCATCTCTAACATCATACATTTGAAGTAAAACATGCTCTTTATCATCTTTTAGTAATGACACTAAATGAATATCAGCCATCGCTCTTTTTTCCCAAGGAGCAAGCTCTTTAACAACTTTTGTTTTCAATTCACGTATTTCTTTACCGTCTATTCCAACAGAAAAAATACGGTTCATTCTAAAATATCTGTTAACTATTTTTTCAGAGTAGCTTGCTGAAATAAGTAGCCTATTATTATTCGCCCAATAAATATCTTCTATTCTATCTTCAGACTTTCTCAATTGGACTAAAGTAGTGATTTCAGTTGAAGCAAACTCACTTAACACAACTTTAGGACCATCTTCAGAATTAAAGACAGACGCAATAAGCTGACCATTGGGTGAGACAGTAGGTGATTCGAGCATAGGTAAATGGCCGAATTCTTTATAAGTAAGGGGGGGATTTTTTGCAAACGTAACGGCTGACATCAACGCCATCACTACGATTAGGTATGTGATAAGTTTCATATTCTTCCATGAATAATTTATATGTATAAATATATTAAAGTTAATAAAAATAAAAAGCCAGCGTTATGCTGGCTTTTATTTTTATATTGATAAAGTACGTATTACTTTTTCTTTTTAACGGCTTTAGCGTTAGGTAAATCAGTAATTGAACCTTCAAAAATTTCTGCCGCTAAACCAATAGATTCGTTTAACGTTGGGTGAGCATGAATAGTTAAACCCACATCTTCAGCGTCAGCACCCATTTCAACTGCTAAACAAATTTCACCTAGCATTTCACCAGCATTGATACCAACGATAGCACCACCAAGAACTCGGCCAGTTTCTTTTTCGAAGATCATTTTCGTTTTACCTTCGGTACGCGCTGAAGCAATAGCACGACCAGAAGCAGCCCATGGGAAGTTAGCAACTTCAATATTTAAACCTTGCTCTTTCGCTTCACGCTCAGTCACACCAACCCAAGCCATTTCAGGATCAGTATAAGCAATTGAAGGGATACAACGTGGATCAAATACGTGTTTCTTACCCGCAATAACTTCAGCAGCAACATGTGCTTCGTGTACCGCTTTATGTGCAAGCATAGGTTGACCTACCACATCGCCAATCGCAAAAATATTGTTTACATTTGTACGTAATTCGTTAGAAACGTTAATAAAACCACGCTCGTCAACATTCACGCCTGCTTTGTCAGCAGCCACTAAATGACCATTTGGCTTACGACCAACCGCTACTAAAATTTTGTCATAACGCACTTGTTTTTCAGGCGCATTCTTGCCTTCAAATGTTACGTATAAACCATCATCTTTCGCTTCAACTGCAACCACTTTAGTAGACAACATGATGTTGAATTTTTTCTTATTAAAATTAGTATAAATTTTAACGATATCTTTATCAGCAGCTGGTACTAATTGATCCGCAAATTCTACCACAGATACATTAGAACCTAAGGCGTTATAAACTGTACCCATTTCTAAACCAATGATACCGCCACCAAGTACTAACATTTCACCCGGTACGTCTTCTAACTCTAATGCACCCGTTGAATCAATAACACGAGGATCATCATTTGGAATAAATGGTAAATCGATAACTGATGAACCACAGGCGATAATCGCATTATCAAATGTGATTGTAGTCTTGCCGTCTTCACCTTCAACTTCAACCGTTTTATCTGAAGTGAATTTACCATAACCTGTTACTGTTTTAACTTTACGCGCTTTAGACATACCGCCTAAGCCACCCGTTAATTGACCAATAACGTCTTCTTTCCAGCTACGAATTTTATCAAGATCAATTTTAGGTTGACCAAAGGTAACCCCATGAGACGCCATTGCCGCTGCATCATCAATTACTTTAGCTACGTGAAGTAATGCTTTTGAAGGAATACAACCAACATTTAAACAAACACCACCTAACGTAGCGCGGCTTTCAACTAATACGACATCTAAACCTAAATCAGCGGCACGGAATGCTGCTGAATAACCACCTGGACCTGCACCTAAAACGACTACTTGAGTTTTAATTTCGTTACTCATGCTAACCTCAATTAACTTGTTGTTTTGTCACTCACCACTTTATTACAACGTTAAGCAGCAAATATAAATTTTTATGATTTTTCTGGGCGGAATTTTACTTAAACTCGCACCAAATCGCTATCTTTTATCGTACCTTCTTTGACCAAAGTAGTAAAAAGTGAGAAAGATTGTCTCATTCTCACTTTTTTATCACTACTTTTACAAAATTAATTTACGAATATCGCTCATCACACCTGCTAAATGTACCGTAAATCGTGCTGCTAACGCGCCATCAATTACACGATGATCGTATGACATAGATAAAGGTAACATTAGTTTAGGCTCAAATTCTTTACCATTCCATTTAGGTTTCATCTCAGATTTAGAAACACCTAAAATAGCCACTTCAGGAGCATTAACGATTGGTGTAAACGCGGTACCACCAATTCCACCAAGACTTGAAATAGTAAAACAGCCACCTTGCATGTCAGCCGCTTTTAATTTTCCTTCACGTGCTTTGATACTAATTTCAAGTAATTCACGAGATAATTCATGAATGCCTTTTTTATCAACATCACGCACTACAGGAACAACCAAGCCATTCGGTGTATCAACCGCTACACCAATGTGAATATACTTTTTCAAAATCAAGCTTTCGCCGTCTTCACTCAAACTTGAGTTAAACGTAGGGAAAGTTTTCAGTGCATCTGCCGCTGCTTTTAATATAAAGACTAGCGGCGTAATTTTAAAACCAAGCTTTTGCTTTTCACAAACTACATTTTGCTCTTTTCTGAATGCTTCAACATTAGTAATGTCAGCTTCATCAAATTGCGTTACATGTGGAATAGTCACCCAGTTTTTATGTAAAAATGGCCCAGATATCTTTTGAATACGTGATAATTCTTTCGTTTCAATTTCACCAAACTTAGAAAAATCAACAGGTTTACTCGCCACTACTTGTAAACCACCACTGCCACCCGATACTGAGTTAGAAGCACTCGCTTTAGGACGAGACAATTCATATTTAACATACGATTGAACGTCTTCTTTTAAGATACGGTTTTTATTACCTGTCCCCTTCACTAACGTTAAATCAACACCAAATTCACGTGCTAATCGACGAATAGAAGGAGAAGTATAAATTGCGCCTGAAGATTTCACCCCTGATTGAGGATGATGAGGTACTGGCGCGGCTTTCTTTTCCACCGGCGCGGTAACTTCAGCTTTTGGTGCTTGTGCAGCAGGTGCTGGCGCCGCTGGTTGTTCAATTGCTGCAGGAGCTCCACTGTTAGTCTCTAATTTAATCACTAACGAGCCTTGCTTAACTTTATCGCCAGTAGCTACTAACACTTCTTTAACAATACCTGCATGTGAAGAAGGTACATCCATGGTTGCTTTGTCAGTTTCCAAGGTGATTAAACCGTCTTCTTCTGCAATTTCATCACCCACAGCAATCAAGACATCAATGACATCTACTTCGCCATCTTCACCAATATCTGGCACTACAACATCAATCACTTCACTACCGCCAGCAGCAACAGGTGCTTCGGCTGGCGCTTCAGCAGCTGGTGCTGGTTCAGCAGGCGTTTCTACTGCAGGAGCCGGCTCTGGTTCAGCTGCCGGCGCTTCTTGTGATGAACCGCCAGAAACTTTCATTTCACCAATTAAGTCGCCTTCTTTGATTTTATCGCCAACGGCAACATTTAACGCAGTGAGTTCTCCGGCAACGGGTGCCGGAATATCCATAGAGGCTTTATCGGTTTCAACGGTAACAATACCTTCATCAGCTTCTAAGGTGTCGCCAACCGCAAAACAAATTTCAATAACTTCAACTTCGTCACCACCAACATCTGGGACTAGTATTTGTTGAATATCAGACATAATTATTCTCCTAGTCCTTATTAAGCGTAAAGTGGGTTAAGTTTGTTAGTATCAATATTAAAGCGTTTGATCGCTTCAGTAACCACCGAATACTTAATGTCACCACGGTTGGCTAATTCAAATAATGACGCTACCACAATATAAGCCGCATTAACTTCAAAATGACGACGTAAGTTAGCACGGCTATCGCTTCGACCAAAACCGTCAGTTCCTAAACAACGATATTCAGTATCAATAAATGCTCTAACTTGATCAGAATAAGACTTCACATAATCAGTTGCAGCAATAGCAGGACCATTTTCTTTAGTGATAACGGTACTGATATAAGGTACTTTTTGCTCTGCTTCAGGGTTAAGCATGTTTTGACGAGTCACTTCTTGCCCGTCACGCGCTAATTCGTTAAATGAAGTAACAGAATAAACGTCACTTGAGATATTGTAATCAGCACTTAAAATCTGAGCAGCTTCTCGCACTTGTAATAAAATAGTACCTGAGCCCATTAACTGAACGTTCGCAACAGATTTTTTAGATGCAACAGTTTCAAGCTTATAAATACCTTTAATGATTTCATCCGCAACATTGCTATCTTCAGGGAAAGCAGGATGTTGGTAATTTTCATTCATTAACGTTAAGTAGTAGAAAATATTTTCATTGTTTTCATACATACGACGTAAACCGTCGCGCACAATAACCGCCACTTCATAACCATATGTTGGATCGTAGGTAACACAGTTTGGAATTAATCCCGCTTGCACATGTGAGTGGCCATCTTGATGTTGTAAACCTTCGCCATTTAGCGTAGTACGACCTGCCGTTGCCCCTAATAAGAAACCACGTGCTTGCGAATCACCTGCCGCCCAAGCTAAGTCACCAACACGTTGAAAACCAAACATTGAGTAATAAATATAAAATGGAATCGTTGTCGCGTTACAAGTTGAATATGAAGTACCAGATGCAACCCAAGACGCCATCGCTCCTAATTCGTTAATCCCTTCTTGTAATACCTGACCTTTTTTATCTTCTCGATAATAAGCAACTTGGTCGGCATCTTGAGGAATATATTTTTGACCTTCATTCGCATAAATACCTACTTGGCGGAATAAACCTTCCATACCAAAAGTACGCGCTTCATCAGGAATAATTGGCACAATACGCTTACCAATTTTCTTATCTTTTAATAAGCTGTTTAATACACGAACAAAAGTCATCGTCGATGAAACTTCACGCTCACCTGAACCTTTTAAAATCGCATCAAAAGATTTAAGCGGTGGAATTTCTAACGTTTCTTCCGCTTGTTGACGACGTGCAGGTAATGAACCACCTAATGCTTCACGACGCTCTTTCATGTATTTGTATTCAACACTATCTTCTGGAAATTTGTAATAAGGTAAATCGCCAATATCTTCATCAGCAATTGGAATATTAAAACGATCACGGAAATATTTAATTGACTCAACGTCCATTTTCTTTACGTTATGCGCAATATTTAAACCTTCGCCGGCAGTACCTAAACCAAAACCTTTAACCGTTTTAGCAAGAATAACCGTTGGGCGACCTTTAGTTTTCATGGCTTTATCATATGCAGCATAAACTTTAACAGGATCATGACCACCACGGTTTAAACGCCAGATGTCTTCATCAGACATGTTTGCAACCATTTCAGCCGTTTCAGGATACTTATTGAAGAAGTTCTCGCGAGTATATTTACCACCTTTCGCTTTACAGTTTTGGTACTCACCATCCACGGTTTCATTCATCAACTGCAATAACTTACCTGAAGTATCGCGAGCTAATAAAGCATCCCAGTATGAACCCCAAATAACTTTCGTAACTTCCCAGCCTGCACCACGGAACGTGCCTTCAAGTTCTTGAATAATTTTACCGTTACCACGAACAGGTCCATCAAGGCGTTGTAAGTTACAGTTAATAACAAACGTTAAGTTATCTAAACCTTCGCGCGACGCTAAACCAATCGCACCTAATGATTCTGGCTCATCTGTTTCACCGTCACCAAGGAAAGCGTAAACACGTTGGCCAGAACAATCTTTAATACCACGATCCGTTAAATACTTTAAGAAACGCGCAGTATAAATAGCTTGTAATGGACCTAAGCCCATAGAAACAGTTGGAAACTGCCAATAGTCTGGCATTAAATGTGGGTGAGGATATGAAGAAAGACCACCACCATCTACTTCTTGACGGAAGTTATTTAATTGTTCTTCAGTTAATGCACCTTCAAGGAAAGAACGTGCATAAATCCCTGGAGAAATATGGCCTTGAGCAAAAATAAAATCGCCACCATCTTCTGGTGAAGCGGCCTTAAAGAAGTGGTTAAAACCTACATCATAAAGCATCGCAGATGATGCAAAAGAACCAATATGACCACCTAATTCCAGATCTTTTTTTGACGCTCTAAGTACTAATACTAATGCATTCCAACGAATAGCCGCACGAATACGCGCTTCGATCGTTTGATCGCCTGGCATATGTGGTTCTTGCCCTGGAGGGATAGTGTTCACATACGCAGTCGTTGCGTCAAAAGGTAAATGTGTACCGCTACGACGAGCATGGTCAATTAGTTTTTCTAATAAAAAATGTGCGCGTTCTGGACCTTCATTTTCTAAAACCGATTCCATTGATTCTAACCACTCTTGGGTTTCTAATGAATCAATATCAATGTTTGGGAATTCAGACATAATTACTTAGTCTCCATTCTTTCGTTAGTTAAGGTAAATAAGGTGTAGATTAAAAAGTGCTAAAAATTCGAACATAACTTTAGTCTCTTTAATCTACCTATTTCTTGTTAGGTTCTTAGAAAACAAATAAAAACCAATTTCTTTTATCAAATCTTTTGCATACGACGCATTGAGCGTTGCATCCGACTCTGTTCTTCCGTTAAATTCAATAATACTTCTTCAATAAAAGCTAAATGGCGGTGACTGGCACCCCAAGCTTTTTGAGGTTGCCCACTGACAATTGCGTCGAGTAAACGGGTTCGATACTCAGCAATTTTCGCAAAAATATCAGGTCGTTGAGCCAGTATTGTTAAGTTCTGCTCGATATTATCAATGACAATTGAAGACATACTTCTCGCTAAATGCAAAATCACACCATTATGTGATGCCGAGCATATCGCTAAATAAAATTCATATACCGCTTTCGCTTCATCACAATAGTCATTTTCAAGTTGGGCATTGCCAATCGCTTCATGTTTGCTTTTAATTTCATCAAAATCTGCGGCCGTGCCACGCATTGCCGCATAATAAGCAGACATTCCTTCGATACCATGACGAAACTCTAATAAATCAAATTGCGACTCATTACTTTGTGCCATTAAATCAAAAAGAGGATCAGAAAAGCCTTTGAGAATTTGTTCACTGACAAAAGTGCCACCGCCTTGTTTGCGTGTCACTAAACCTTTGGCTTCTAATTTTTGAATGGCTTCGCGAAGCGAGGGGCGAGAAACATCAAATTGAATGGCTAATTCGCGTTCAGGTGGTAACTTTTGGCCCGCGATTAAACTACCTTCCAAGATCATCGCTTCCAGTTGTGATTGAATCACATCTGAGAGTTTTGCTTGCTTCACTGGTTGTTTAATATTGGCTAGGACCATAATGTAAAATCTTTACCTAATTTGATAAATACTCTTTTAAAAACAAGCAAAAAACTCGCGGTCAATTGGTATTACCATTGTAAAAAGTGACGTAAAAATAACAAAATATTTTGATTTTGTAAATAGAACATAGTTCAGCTGGCTAAAAAAACAACTGTAAATTGATCAGTAAAGTCGCTTTTTTTAGTGAAAGAACTGCGTTAAAAAGAGTAAAACAGATTAAAAAAGAGTGAGAAAGCCGTAACTTATAGGGATAGAAGTTACGGCTATAACGTTAAGAAAATAATTATAATTTAACTAATAACCCCAGTAAGAATCAGCAATGCAATAATTGAAAAGCACAATAATAAAGATCGTTTTGCTAATCGAACCAACAAACAGGGCTCAGCAGTACAATCATTGACATCAACCATAAAATCTTCAGATTTCTCGGCAACACTAATTAATACATTATGTGGTAATTTTCCTACATCAAAGAAGTTTTCCAACCACACAGGTAAGGCTCGTGAAAAGTGCCCTACTAGCATATAGCCAAAAGCAAGCATCCGAACAGGTAGCCAATCTAACCAGAAAAGTAATTGCTGATTATATTCACTGACCTTTAGTTCATCTTCGCTACGTTGATATTCCGTTGTCGCTTCAATAGTGTCATCGACGCTTTTATCCGCATTGCTAATTTCAGGCTCATCGGTTTCATTTTTCTCACTTTCTTGTTCATCGCTTGCTTCATTTAACTGACTTAACAGTCGGTAAAATAAAGCGCCCGGTGCACCAAAAACAACAAAAAAGATCATGATTGCAATAAAGTAGCGATAATTGAGCCAAATTAACGCTTGCCCAAAGCCCATATCAGGTAAGTTTTTATCCTGTAATAATTGTTTATGATGCATATCACACGTGGTTGTTTCCCCTCGAAAAGCAGCCATTAAATATTGTTTATAAATATCTCGCGTTTTTACACAGCCAAAACACAAAATTAAGAGTAATGTTGAGATCACAAGGTGTATTAAACTATTGTCAACAACACTTAATAGAAAGTAACAACCGATAACAGGTAAAAGTAAAAATATGCTATTAGCTAACACTGACTTGCTAGGCGAGCCCAAGGCTAAATAGCGCTGAAATAACGCATGATAACGAGAATAATATGCAGAAAACTGCCAAGCAGAAGAAGATAAATAGCGTTCTGCCGCTAAAGCAATAAGTAAACTAATTAGGCTCATGTTTATTATCCATTAATGTTATCGGTATTTATTATATTATTATGCTTAAAAAGCAAAAAAGTAAGTAACAAGCTTTACACTCGGTCGTTATTTATTCGTGAACTAGTTATTTAATATCATTTGCTGATACTTTTGCCAATCAAAGGCATCACCAGGATCTGTTTTTCTACTCGGTGCAATATCACAATGACCAGTGATATTACCCGCTATTAAAGGGTAAGTGGTGATCAGTGATAAAGTTAACTGGCTAAGTTGTTGATATTGTTCGTTAGTATAAGGAATATCATCCGCACCTTCCAGCTCTATTCCTATGGAAAAATCATTGCACTTTTCTTTGCCTTGATAGTTTGACACACCCGCATGCCAGGCTCGGTCATTAAAAGAAACATATTGAATAATTTGGCCATCACGACGAATAAGGCAATGGGCCGATACGCGTAATTGATAAATTTCTTCAAAACTCGGATGAGCTTGGGGATCTAACTGGCCTAAAAATAAATCAGAAATATACTGACCACCAAATTGCCTTGCAGGAAGTGAAATATTATGGATCACAAGTAAAGATATTTCGTCACTTGCACAGTGCTCACGTTGGTCATAATGAGGTGAAATACATTTTTCAGCCTGCTCTAACCATCCTTGATTGATAGTCATAATTGCGTCAGATTGAGAAATTGTTGGTTTAGGCATACAAATCGCACAATAAATATTGATATACTCACTATCATACTGTTTGTATGTGTGTATTCAAAGCCAAGGTTATAAACTGCAACGACAAATCACGCAATTGCTGTAACACGGTACCGCCGCAACGTTAAATGATCGCAAGGAAATTAAAGCTAATGACATCACAACCAGAAATAAGTACCAATAAAATGGGCAAAATATTTATCTGGATTGCATGGTTAATAGTGTTAGCTTTACTGGTGTTTGTCTTTCAAGATATTTTGGAAAAGCAATGGAATCCGAATGCACAACCTGAGTATCGTCTAACTGAATCTGGAAAAGCAGAAGTGAGATTATTGCAAAATAAGCAAGGTCACTATGTTACTCAAGGCAAAATTAATAATCAAAACGTAACCTTTCTTCTTGATACGGGCGCGACAAATGTATCAATTCCTGCTCATATTGCTGACAAATTACAATTAACTAGTCAAGGAAGTCATATTGCACAAACCGCTAATGGTAATGTCAGAGTGTATAAAACGATGATAGACCAACTTAATATTGGCAACTTGTTTTTATATAATATCAGCGCAAGTATTAACCCAGGTATGAAATCAAATGAAATTCTATTGGGCATGAGTGCCTTAAAAAAGGTAGAATTTAGTCAATCAGGAAACTTGCTCATTTTACGTGAGCGTTAGTGTTTTACCCTTTTAAAATTATTAAGCGAAAATTTAATGACCTCTTCTCAACATTCATCAGAACTTCAACACGATATTGAGCAAACTGTTGCTTGGGCATTATGTGAAGATCTTGGCGTCACTCAACCTACAGAAATAACCAATACCCTTGATATTACTGCCGAACTGATCCCGGCAGACAATCAAGCAGTTGCTAATATTATTTGCCGTGATGAATGTGTGATCTGTGGCGTAGAGTGGGTAAATCAAGTTTTTTTACAACTTGATAACGCCTTTGGTTTTACCGGAGAACAAGCGACAAAAATCACTTGGTTCGTTACTGACGGACAAGCGGTTAAAGCCAATACCACCTTATTTGAATTATCAGGCAATGCACGAGCTCTACTGACCGGTGAACGTACCGCACTCAATTTTTTACAAAGCTTATCTGGTACAGCAACAACTACTTGTAAATATGTTGAATGTTTATCAGGCACTAATACGAAGTTATTAGATACCAGAAAAACGATACCAGGTTTACGTAGCGCACAAAAATACGCGGTAAAATGTGGCGGTGGCGTTAATCATCGTATTGGGTTATTTGACGCTTTTTTAATTAAAGAAAATCACATCGCCGCTTGTGGTGGTATTGCAAAAGCGATCAGCACAGCAAAATCAAACCACCCTAGCATTACCGTTGAAGTTGAAGTAGAGAGTATTGAAGAACTAACTCAAGCGTTAAATGCCCAAGCGGATATTATTATGTTAGATAATTTTACTCCTGAGATGATAGAACAAGCAGTTAAGTTAACAGCCGATATATCTCAAGGTAAAACAAAGCTAGAAGTATCCGGCAATATGACCATAGAAACATTAACCACCTATGCCAAAGCTGGCGTTGATTTTATTTCGTCAGGTGCGCTTACAAAACATGTCAACGCCGTTGATCTTTCAATGCGTTTTGTCTGATTGAATTCATATCATCAAAAAAACGGGCCAATTGTTCACGATCAGCCCGTTTTTTTTATACCAAACAGTTTATTCGGTAAGTAAAAACTTGCTTAACTAACTTTTTGACTCCCTCAATCAAAATCATAAATTTTCTTGGCATGTTAGCAGTAATCATTTAACTATTTTTCAACTACTTTTTACTTGAACCAATTTTTTTACCATTAAAGGCAAAAAAAATTCGTAAACATTCTGTTAAAAATCAAGCTGATTTCGCCTAAAAATGGACTTTTTTGAAAAAAAAGTAAAAAAATGCAAAAAAAATCGATACAAAATTTTACATTTCACAAATTTTGTCGCAGTATGAAGTCAGCCCCCGTAATTAGAGTATGGATTTAATTATTATGAAAAAAACATTACAAAACTTAGCAACAGCAAAAACTAACAAAGGTTTTACATTAATTGAATTGATGATCGTAGTTGCGATTATCGGTATTTTAGCCGCGGTAGCATTACCGGCTTATAATACTTACACTAAAAAAGCAAAATTCAGTGAAGTAATACTTGCAACTAGTCCAGTTAAAACTGCCTTCTCTCTATGTATTCAAAATGGTAATACTCTTACTGCATGTGCTGATGGTGGTACTACCGCTGCTGGTGCTGCTGTTAAAGGAGCATTAACCGGTTCAGCTGATGCATCTAATGTATCTACAGTAGCTATGGCGACTGATGGTAAAGTAACTGCTACTGGTGGTGCAGAAGTGGATAGTAAAACCTACATCCTAGTACCTACAGTAACTACAAATAAATCGGTTACTTGGGCCGTTGACCCAAATAGTACTTGTTTAGCAGCTGGTGTTTGTTAACATAAAACATATTTCTCAAAGCTCCTTAATTGGAGCTTTTTTATTTTATAAATAACTGTTTTTGTTTTTTCATACAAAAATACGTTACACTGTGATTGATAGTAATTATTTGAGTATTACCAAAGCCTTATGAAGGGACTGCATCAACAATCAAGTGTTTTATCGGCTTTATCTAAGCATAATTTAGTGCCTACAGAGCGACTAGATGAAATCAGTGCTGATTTTATTCAGCAGAAAAAACCTTTTGTACGTTATCTGGTTGAAGATAAAAACTTTGACGCCCAAAATATAGCCAGTATTTTATCGCGAAGTTTTGGCTATGCGCTCATAGATTTACAACATTTCGATACGAGCTTAGTCCCAGAAGGTATTCGCAATGAAAAGCTGATCCGCAAACATAATGCCTTACCGTTATTTTTACGTGGTAAAGTGTTGTTTGTTGCTATGTCGGATCCAACCAATTTAGACGCACTTGAAGAAATTCAATTTAATACCGGCTTTACCACTGAATTAGTACTGACCAATGAAAAAAGTTTACATGCCTGTATTGATAAAGTATTAGAAGAAGAAAGCGATGCATTAGATATCAGTGATATTGATACTGAAGAACTCTCTGGCATTGATGTTCAAGAAGAAAGAACCGAAGATGACAGCGACGGCGCTACTGGCGGTAAAGAAGATGCCCCTATCGTTGTTTATATTAATAAAATACTGCTCGATGCGATTAAAAAAGGCGCCTCAGATTTACATTTTGAACCTTACGAAAAATCTTATCGTATTCGATTTCGCGTTGATGGCATTTTAACCGAAGTTGCTAAACCGCCTATTTCATTGTCATCTCGAATGGCAGCCCGATTAAAAGTTATGTCTAAGCTTGATATTGCCGAACGTCGTGTGCCGCAAGATGGTCGGATAAAATTGGCGTTATCCAAACGTAAATCCATCGATTTTCGTGTCAGTACCCTACCCACCATGTGGGGCGAAAAAATTGTAATGCGGATCTTAGACTCTTCCAGTGCCATGCTTGGTATCGATATGCTTGGCTACGAGGCTGAGCAGAAAAAAATCTATATGGATGCTCTCGCCCAGCCACAAGGCATGATATTAGTTACAGGCCCAACCGGTTCGGGTAAAACCGTATCTCTTTATACCGGTTTAAATATATTAAATACCCAAGAGCGTAATATTTCCACCGCCGAAGATCCGGTAGAAATTAACTTAGAAGGGATTAACCAAGTACAAATAAACACTAAAGCTGGTTTAACGTTTCCAAGCGCACTACGCTCTTTTCTTCGTCAAGATCCCGATATTGTCATGGTAGGTGAAATTCGAGATCTAGAAACCGCTGAAATTGCTATCAAAGCTGCTCAAACTGGTCACTTAGTATTATCCACCCTACATACTAATTCAGCCGCTGAAACCTTGACTCGTTTACTTAATATGGGAGTGCCTTCCTATAACGTAGCCAGCTCTGTCAGTATTATTATTGCTCAGCGTTTAGCACGTCGGTTATGCACCCAATGTAAAACAGAAGAAGTTATTCCAGAAGCGGAATTACTTAAACAAGGTTTCCCAGAAGATAAAATTGGTCAATTTACACTATTTAAACCTGTCGGTTGTGAGCAATGTACTGGTGGTTATAAAGGCCGTGTCGGTATTTATGAAGTGATTAAAATTGGCGAACAAGTGGCTAATATTATTATGGAAGGCGGTAATTCGTTAGATATTGCTGCACAATGTCAAAAAGAAGGTTTTGATAACTTAAGGCAATCTGGCATTAAAAAAGCTATGCAAGGCATGACGAGTTTAGAAGAAATTAATCGCGTGACAAATTCATAAAGCAAAATTGCAACTAGATTTTTAGCGTTCAAAATGTAAGCAGTAGGTTAGCAACAATTGCTATGCGCTAATATTTGGTATAAGTTCGAATATTAGATGAGCGTTAATCGAGTATAACTACTAGGGGTTTATATGGCAGCTGCAGCTTCAGCAAAACAAAAAATCGCCACCACAAAAGAACTCGATGTCTTTCAATGGCAAGGGGTGAATCGCAAAGGCAAAAAAGTAAGTGGCGAACTGTCTGCTGCGAGTATGCTGGAATTAAAAGCGCAATTAAGAAAACAAGGCGTTACCCCTGGGAAAGTTAAGAAAAAGCCTAAGGCTTTATTTGGCTTAGGTGGCGATAAAAAGATTGTCCCCGCCGATATCGCAGTAGTTACTCGTCAAATAGCCACTATGTTAGGCGCTGGTGTACCTTTAGTGCAATCGATAGAAATGATAGGTAAAGGGCATAATAATGGCAATATGCAAAAACTGTTAGGTGAGATCAGCGTTAAGTTACAATCAGGTATTCCATTATCAGAATGTTTACGTGAACATCCTAAATATTTCGATAGTTTGTATTGCGACTTAGTGCAATCAGGGGAACAATCCGGTGCGCTGGAAACCATTTATGATCGTGTTGCTACCTATAAAGAAAAAGCCGAAGCATTAAAAGCTAAAATAAAAAAGGCCATGACTTATCCAATTGCAGTATTAGTCGTTGCCGCTATTGTTACCTCTATTTTATTAATTTTTGTTGTGCCGGTGTTTAAAGAAATCTTTGATAGTTTCGGCGCAGAATTACCCTCTTTTACATTACTAGTTTTAGCTATCTCCGATTTTATGCAGGCTTATTGGTATATAGGACTCGGTGCTATTTTTGCGGCGATGTACCTTTTCAAAAAAGCGCATTTAAAAAGTCAAAAATTTCGTGATAGTGTCGATAAGAAAATTTTAAAATTACCTGTGGTGGGTGATATTTTAGAAAAAGCCGCCGTCGCGCGTTATGCTCGTACCCTTGCCACTACCTTTGCTGCCGGTGTACCGTTACCGGATGCTTTAGAGTCTGCAGCTGGCGCGTCAGGCAATGCGGTATTTCGCGATGCCATTTTAGAAATTCGCTCAGAAGTAACTTCAGGGATGCAAATGAACTTAGCCATGCGAAATTGTAGTATATTCCCTGATATGGTAATTCAAATGGTGGCTATTGGTGAAGAATCAGGCGCGGTTGATGATATGTTAGCAAAAGTAGCCACGGTCTACGAGCAACAAGTCGATGATGCCGTAGACAATTTAACCGCTCTATTAGAACCTATGATAATGGCGGTCTTAGGGGTGGTTATCGGCGGTTTAATAGTGGCAATGTACCTGCCTATATTCCAAATTGGTATGGTCGTTTAATCACTTTTTATCAATGAAAGTATCACGTAATTCACTGTGGCGAGAACGTATCGCCACACTCTTTTCAATTCAAGTATTGCAAGTAGGTTCTCCGTGTTTTCTGATGTTATTACTGCCTTTGAGTATTACCCTTTAAGTTTTTATATAACCGTTGTTATTGTTGGCTTAACTATTGGCAGCTTTTTAAATGTCGTTATATTTCGCTTTCCAAAGATGTTAGAACAAGGTTGGTATAAAGAATGCCGAGAGTTTCTGGCTGATGAACTAAAAGATACCACGGAAAAAGCAAAGAAAACGGAATCAATCACCTTATCAAAACCAAATTCCACTTGCCTACATTGCAACCATGAAATTCGTTATTACGAAAATATTCCCATTATCAGTTGGTTATTTTTAAAGGGTAAATGCAGTCAATGTAAAACCGCTATTTCTATTCGCTACCCAATTATTGAAGCAGCAACTGCTGGACTAAGCGTTGTAGTAGCTTTGCAGTATGGGGTCACTCCTATTACTTTTTACGTGTTAATTCTCACGTGGGGCCTTATCTGTTTAACCATGATTGATTTTGATCATATGTTATTGCCTGATCAATTTACTTATCCACTTTTATGGTTAGGACTATTAATCAATATCAACGGGACAATTGTTCCACTTGATCAAGCGGTTATTGGTGCTGTTGCAGGTTATATGAGTTTATTCTCGGTTTTTTGGTTATTCAAGCTAATCACAGGTAAAGAAGGTATGGGTCATGGTGATTTTAAATTATTGGCTGTCTTCGGTGCTTGGATGGGTTGGCAGTTATTGCCTTTATTAATACTCATGGCTTCTGCTGTCGGTGCCATTATTGGCATATCATTAATGATTTTTAAAAATCACGCACGCGAACAAGCCATTCCTTTTGGTCCATATTTAGCCATTGCGGGTTGGATTTGTTTGCTTTGGGGTGAAGGGATTTGGCAAAGTTATTTAAGTTTCATCATGCCTTAAAGCCAATGAGCCTATAACAAAATAAAAACGATTAAATACATCTAACGAGTTTAATAATGGCAAAGTACATTGTTGGTTTAACAGGTGGCATTGGTAGCGGTAAAACAACCGTATCAAATATGTTTGCTGACTTAGGAATCGAAATCATAGATGCAGATATTATCGCGCGTCAAGTCGTAACCCCTAACAGCGAAGCCCTAACAGCAATCGCGCAACATTTTGGCCAAGAAATTTTACTTGAAAACGGTGAATTAAATAGAAGCGCCTTACGCAGTAAAGTATTTGCCAATGATGACGAAAAAAAATGGCTAAACGCTTTATTACACCCGTTAATTAGACAATCAATTTTATCGGCATTATCAGCAGCATCAGGAGATTACTGCATCTTATCAGCCCCATTATTGCTAGAGAATAACTTACACGTTTTAGTCAATACTGTGCTAGTGGTTGATGTTTCTGTCGATACACAACTAAAGCGAACTTGTCGGCGAGATAACAGTGATCAACAAGAAGTTAACGCCATTATCAATAGTCAGATTAGTCGGGAAAAACGCATAGGGTTAGCGAATCAAGTGATTGATAATGAATCAGCGGATTTACAACAAATAAAAGCTCAGGTGACAACTTTACATAAACATTACCAAAACCAAGCCAAAACAGATGATCTTGCTGAACAATCTTTCAAAAAGTAAAAATATTAGCCATTTGTTAAGTCTATAGGTAGTATAGAAATAATACTCTGTTAAATCATTAAGCTAAAGCGTTTCAAAATGTCGTCTGTATTGTATGAACATCCGCTCAATGAGCGTATTAGAAACTATTTAAAACTTGAGCAATTATATTCTCAAGCAAAAGATTGTTTGCAATGCGATATCAACCTTAGCCATCAAATCTTTTTCTCTTCTTTCTTTGCCATCTTAGACACTTTAGAACGAAATGATATTCGAGGCGAGTTAATCAAAGATCTGGAAAAATTAGAACAAAATCTTGTCATTTGGTCGCGAGCACCAAATATAGATAACAGCATTTTAGAAGATAATTTAAAACAATCTGTTTCTTTACTATGCCAACTAAAAAACCCAACGCCACAATGGGCGCAACTTAAAGAAGATAAGTTTCTCTCTACTTTAAAGCAACGTTATGCCATGCAAGGCGGTAGTTGTAGTTTTGATTTGCCACAACTGACTTTATGGCTTAATCGTCCACACGCTGACATCGAAAAAGATATTCATCATTGGTTATCATTATTAGCACAAATTTTTTCATCATTAGCCCTGATTTTAAAGTTTATTAGACAACGGACCAATTTTGAAGATGTTCAATGTCAAAGTGGCTTTTATCAAGACAATGGTGAAGGGATCTTGCTACTACGCATCAAAGTAGCGAAAGGTGCTAATTATTACCCGACAGTCAGTGGCAATAAATTCCGTTATTCCATTCGATTCATGCTGCCATGTAATGAAACCGGACGAAAATATTTTGATCAACAAGTGCTATTTCAATTAGCGCGTTGTTAGTGCTAGTAACCCAGTGGTGTTTTTTTTATAATCCTTGTTATTTTTCCAAAGAAATATTCTTATGACGTTAAAAGTCCCTTGCCCGACCTGTGATAAACAAGTTCAATGGTTACCTGAAAATGAATTTCGACCATTTTGTAGCAAACGTTGCCAATTGATTGATTTAGGCGATTGGGCTGATGAAAACCATAAAATTTCTCAACCCGTTCAAAAAGATGTGCAAATTAGCGAAGAAATGTTAGATGCATTAGAAGATGAATTTTTACAACATAATAAATTTTTTGTCGAACCAGAATAGTATGACATAGCGAGTATGCTCAACTAACGTTGAGCGTACAATGCTTTAAGTTTCTCAGCAATGCTAATGTTCGCGTCAGGGAAGTCAATTTCACTCAATTCATTAACATGAAACCAAGCTTGTTGTTGACCTTCTTGTGCCGTAGGCTCTCCTTGAAAGTTATCGACTAAGAAAACCTCTAACTTCACCGCCTTATCGCCATAATCATGGACTATTTCAAGTAAAGGCATACATGATAATACATCGATAGCAATTTCTTCTTTAAGCTCTCTATGAAGCGCTTGAGCGACAGATTCGCCTGCTTCAACCTTACCACCTGGGAATTCCCATTTTCCACCTTGATGGACGTGTTCTAAGCGTTTAGTCAAAAAAACCTCACCCTCTGAAACGATAACACCAACGGCAACATGTACTAATTTCATACTTTCTCTCAATTTAGTTTTTCACACGCTGTGATAAATCACTTTCTTTAAACAAAAATGCCAATCATGTGATTGGCATTTTCAAAGTTTCTTTATTTGTTCCATTAAATATTCAACTTTAAGTTGTATGGTTTAATTTCGAGGAAGAAGCGCGGAGTTGACGCTAGTCAATGAGTACTGCTAACAATGAAATTAAGTTTTACAACGACAAGATGAATTTTAATTAACTCAATTTACCGTGACACTGTTTATATTTCTTACCTGAGCCACACGGACAAGGTTCATTTCGTCCAACACGTGGAGTTTGCGGTTTTGGTGAAGTGGCAGCCTCAGATGATTCATGAGAAAACTCTTTTGGCACTTCATCCGCTTTACGGTGTTGCTCTTCTACTGCTTCAACATCCGATTCAGCACGAATTTGCACTTTACTTAAAATCCCGATGACGTCATATTTTAAGTTCTCTAATAATTCAGAAAATAATTCAAATGACTCACGTTTAAATTCTTGTTTCGGATTCTTTTGAGCATAACCACGTAAATGAATACCTTGGCGTAAATGATCCATAGCCGCTAAATGTTCTTTCCAATGAGAATCTAAACTTTGCAACATAACGGCTTTTTCAAACTGACGTAAAACTTCAGGCCCCACCATAGCTTCTTTAGCTTCGTATTGCTCTTCAACCGTCGCTAAAATTTTCTCTCTGAGTGTTTCTTCGTGCAGCTTAGTGTCTTCTTTTAACCATTGCGCTATCGGCATTTCAATGGTTAGGTCACCTTTAAAACGCTCTTCCAAGCCAGCAACATCCCACATCTCTTCTAACGATTGAGGTGGAATATGTTGATCAATAATACCATTAACAACATCAGCGCGAATTGCCGAGATAACCTCTTTAATATCAGATTCATCCATTAATTCATTGCGTTGTTCGTAAATAACTTTACGTTGATCGTTAGAAACGTCATCAAATTCTAATAATTGTTTACGAATATCGAAGTTACGCCCTTCCACTTTTCGTTGCGCATTTTCAATACTTTTTGTCACCCAAGGATGTTCAATAGCTTCACCACGTTCCATACCAAGCTTACGCATCATGTTGGTAATACGCTCTGATGCGAAAATACGCATTAAGCCATCTTCCATCGATAAGTAAAAGCGTGTTGAACCAGCATCACCTTGGCGACCCGAGCGACCACGTAATTGGTTATCAATACGACGGGATTCATGGCGTTCCGTGGCAACAATATGTAAGCCGCCTAATTCAAGTACTTTATCGTGCTCGGCTTGCCAAGCTTCTTTCGCTTTCGCGATATTTTCTTCTGTAGGATTTTTTAACTTATCAACAATGGCATCAAAATTACCCCCTAAGACAATATCCGTACCACGACCGGCCATATTGGTAGCAATAGTTACCGCACCAACTTTACCGGCATCGGCAACAATTTCGGCTTCTTGTTGGTGAAATTTAGCGTTTAGTACTTTGTGTTTAATCTTAGCTTTCTTCAAAAATGAAGATAAGAATTCTGACGTTTCAATACTAATAGTACCGACAAGGACAGGTTGACCACGCTTCACACAATCTTGAATGTCTTCAAGAATGGCTTCAAATTTTTCTTCTGCGGTTAAATAAATTAGATCAGGTAAATCTTTTCGGATCATCGGCTGATTCGTTGGAATAACAACCGTTTCTAAACCATAAATATGATTAAATTCGAAAGCTTCTGTATCGGCAGTACCTGTCATACCAGATAATTTATTGTATAAACGGAAAAAGTTTTGGAAAGTAATAGAGGCCAGTGTTTGGTTTTCATTTTGAATATTAACACCTTCTTTCGCTTCTACCGCTTGATGTAAACCTTCAGACCAACGACGTCCTTCCATTGTTCGACCAGTATGCTCATCTACAATAATAATTTCGTCGTCTTTAACGATATAATCAACATCTTTTTGGAATAATTTATGAGCACGTAAAGCGGCCATGACATGATGAAGTAAAGTGATATTACTGGCGGAGAATAATGAATCGCCTTCTTCAATCAAATTCTTTTCTTGCATGATTTGTTCAATGCGAATTTGACCGCGTTCGGTTAAGTAAATTTGTTTGGCTTTTTCATCAATAGTGAAGTCACCTTCAACAAAGTCTTCTTTTTGGCCTGTTTCTTCGTCTTTATCTTCTTCATTTTGTTGCTCTAATGTAGGAACAACGGTATTGATCATTTTATAAAGTTCAGAGCTGTCTTCTGCTTGGCCAGATATAATAAGTGGTGTACGCGCCTCATCAATCAGGATTGAATCCACTTCATCAATAATGGCAAAGTTTAATGGCTTTTGTGCGCGTTCTTCTGGCGAAAACGCCATATTGTCACGTAGGTAATCGAAACCAAATTCATTGTTGGTTCCGTAAGTAATATCTGATTGGTAAGCCGCTTGCTTCTCTTGTGGAGACATGCCAGGAATATTACAACCAACGGTCATTCCTAAGAATGTAAATAATGGTCTAGCCCAATCGGCATCACGACTAGCAAGGTAGTCGTTGACGGTAATTACGTGAACACCTTTGCCTGTTAATGCATTTAAATATGCCGGTAAAGTGGCGGTTAAGGTTTTACCTTCACCGGTACGCATTTCAGCAATTTTACCATTGTTAAGCACCATGCCGCCGATCATTTGCACGTCAAAATGGCGCATACCAAAAACACGTTTACTTGCTTCTCTAACAACGGCAAATGCTTCAGGCAATATGCTGTCTAATGTTTCTTCTTTAGCAATACGTTCTTTAAATTCAGTTGTTTTTGCTTTTAATTCTTCATCACTCAGTGCTTGTAAAACTGGCTCTAGTGCATTTATTTTTACAACTTCTTTTTGCATTTGTTTGATTAATCGATCATTACGACTACCAAACAGTTTTGTCATTAAATTTACAAACATCTTGTTTTAACCATTTTATAAAATCGCGAAGCATATTGTTTGCTTCAAAATAAAAGTGATCGGCCAAGGCCGATCACAGAAAAAATATTATACAAAAAACTATTTAGCTTTTCGATAAACGTACTTAATTGGGTCTATTTGAGTGTTATTACGGAGAATCTCATAATGTACATGAGGGCCTGTAGAACGACCTGTGCTTCCCATTTTAGCAATGACTTGCCCTTTACTGACAACATCACCCACTTTTACCAATATTTTTTTATTGTGACCGTATCGGGTTTTTATCCCTTTACCGTGATTTATTTCTATCAAATTTCCGTAGCCATAACGTTTTGCGGCCCAAGTGACAACGCCTGATGCAGTAGTAATGATGTCAGCATCTTCCTTACCAGCAAAATCAATACCTTTGTGCATTGCAGGTTGACCATTGAACGGATCTTTACGGGTACCAAAATAAGATGAAAGCCACCCTTTTTTAATTGGTCTACCCGATAAATAGCTCATATTTTCTATATGGTGACCCAAAGTAATAGATTCAAGCATCTCAAGTTGTTTTTCTTCAAATGACAGTGCTAATTCAACTTTTGATATATCGGCTAATAACTCAACTAAACTTCTTTTTTCACTGCCCTGACTTTGAATCATTGGACCGCCACTAGGCGGTAAGGCTTCAAAATTAAATTCATTTTCAGGAATATTAGCTTGCTCTGCAAGGCGATCGCCCAACGCATTTAACCGTAAAACTTGGCTTTGTAATTCGGCCAACTTCATGGTTAAAGCAACCACTTGTTGATCGTTAATCTCACTAGGTTTTTCGACTTGGTGAGTATTATCTTTGATACTATAAAGCGGTAAATTAGGTTTGGCGTCTGAAGAAATAAGCAGGTGTACAACAAAACCTGATACGATAGAAAAAATTACAATGGCTGATAACCAATGAAATTTATTTAATTTCATTGAAAATCTAACATTTTTTCCACGGTATAGTAGTGTTAAACTCATAACTCTCTTTATTTCGTTTAGTATCACTCTTGTCATTCAGAATGATAAAATATAACTGGTTGATTTATGGTTAGAAAAACTAAAAAACCACTCGACACATCAAGCTTGATGAAATCTTCATCGGGCACTTTGGCACAAATAGCGGCAAAAACCAACTCTTTAACTATCTTAGCAGATATTGTACGACAAACATGCCCCGACCTGCCAGCAGAAGTATGGCATATTGCCAATTTCAAACAAAATTCTATCGTTATTGAGGTGATTTCTGCTACTTGGGGCCAGCGATTACAGTTTGAACGGGTAAAAATCAGTCAAAAGTTATCGGAAGTGTCTGCAGGTGAATTTAATCAGATTGAAATAAAAGTTTCACCTTATCGCAACCAACAGCCGATTAAACAACCAATTAACCCTCCTGTTGTCAGGAATATTTCACAAAAAACCGCAAATCAATTAAATGAAATTGCAGAAAATGCGCCAGAAAGCTTAAAGAAAAAATTACAAAAGCTCGCCCGTTTAGCGAATAAACCCAATTAACTTTACAATCTCGTTAATTTTCAGACATAAAAAAACTAGCTTTATTCGCTAGTTTTTTAGTAAGACACTTAGTTCTTAAAATTGATTGGCACTTATTTCTTGAAATTCAATAGGAGATTTTACTTCGTTTTCGTAAGTAACCCATTCCCATGAATCCACTTGTTTAAATACTTCTCGCAGTAATAAGTTATTCAAACCGTGGCCTGATTTAAACGCATTTAATTCGCCTAAAATACTACTACCACACATGTATAGATCACCAATGGCATCTAAGATTTTATGTTTCACGAATTCATCATCATAACGTAAGTCATCTTTGTTCAACATACGATATTCATCCAGTACTATCGCATTCTCTAAGCTGCCACCTAAGGCTAAATTATGAGAACGTAAAAATTCTATGTCTTTCATAAAACCGAAAGTACGTGCGCGACTAATTTCTTTAATAAATGAGCAGCTTGATAAATCCATACTCATTGTTTGGCAAGTATTAGCGATAACAGGATGTTCAAATTCGATAGCAAAATTAACCTTAAAACCTTGATATGGTTTTAATTCTGCCCATTTGTCACCTTCTTCGACACGGATGGTGTTCGTGATACGAATAAAGCGCTTAGCAACATTTAAGGTTTCGATGCCTACCGATTGAATTAAATAAACAAACGGTAGTGCACTGCCATCCATAATTGGAATTTCAGGAGAATCTACATCAATAACTAAGTTATCAATTCCTAAACCTGCAACAGCAGAAAGCAAGTGTTCGACGGTGGAAATCTGAACGCCTTGCTCATTCACTAAACATGTACATAAAGTCGTTTCACCTACTGCTTCAGGTGTCGCTTTAATATCAACGACAGGTTTTAAATCTACACGACGAAATACGATACCCGTATTTGCTGGCGCAGGTCGGAGAGTGATCTGCACCTTTTCGCCTTTGTGTAAACCAACACCTACTGCCGATATACTTTCTTTAATGGTACGTTGTTTAATCATAAACAGCCTTCTTAAGCCTATATTTTACTTATAATACGTCGTCGAATAATGACGGGCGCATAATATAGCAAAAAAGCATAATAAAATCAAAACTTCAGCATTTATTAATTTAAAAAATAAATTAATCCGCTTGTTTTCTTAAAAATGCAGGAATATCTAGGTAATTATCTAGATCCGCCGCAGGCACCTTTTGTGCTTGTGCTTGTGCATTTGCCTCTTGCATTGTTACTGGTTGAGAGCTCACTTCCGTTTGTGGATTAGCAATAAACTCTTGACCTACCGCAATGGGTTCCATAGCAGGCGCTGGATTCACTAAAGTGATATCAGGCTTACGTTCAGCACCAATACCCGTTGCAACTACCGTTACGCGTAAGTCTTCAGTCATTTCTGGATCAATCACCGCACCTACAACAACAGTCGCATTTTCAGAAGCAAATGCTTTTACTGCATTACCTACCGTTTCAAATTCGTCAATACTAATATCCATACCAGCTGTGATATTGACTAAAATACCGCGAGCACCAGCAAGATCAACATCTTCAAGTAATGGACTTGAAATAGCGGCTTCTGCAGCTTCTTCAGCACGATCTTCACCTGATGCTAAACCAGACCCCATCATGGCAGTGCCCATTTCAGACATTACGGTGCGAACATCGGCGAAATCCACATTTATGAGTCCAGGACGCGTAATAAGTTCCGCAATACCTTGAACCGCTCCTAATAAAACATTATTTGCGGCTTTAAAAGCATCTAATAATGAAGTACCAGGCCCGAGTACTTTTAATAATTTTTCATTAGGGATAGTGATCAAAGAATCAACATTTTTTGATAAGAATTCGATACCTTGCTCGGCATAATTCATTCGCTTCTTACCTTCAAAAGGGAAAGGCTTAGTAACAACAGCAACCGTTAAAATGCCCATTTCTTTCGCAACTTCAGCAACCACGGGAGCAGCACCAGTACCTGTACCACCACCCATACCAGCAGCGATAAAAACCATATCTGCGCCTTGTAAGGTTTCTTTAATGGTTTCTCTATCTTCTTCAGCGCTACGACGGCCAATTTCTGGGTTAGCTCCAGCACCTAAACCTTTAGTCACGTCACCGCCCATTTGTAAGGTGACATTAGCTGAAGAGTTTCGTAACGCTTGCGAGTCAGTATTGGCAGTTATAAATTCTACACCTTCGATGGTTTGACACACCATGTGTTCAACAGCGTTTCCACCGCCTCCACCAACACCAATGACTTTAATTACTGCTTCTTCGTTATGGTCTTCCATTAATTCAAACATTTTCTCTCTCCGATTATTATCGTTTTGTTCCACCAAAACTTCTTTTTTAAAAATACTTCTTTGTACTTCTTTTTACTTCTTTCGTTAAAATTGCGTTAAGCCAAATATCCACTCAACAACAATTAAAATTCGCCTTTAAACCAAGCTAAAATTCGTGCACCAATACTTGCCACGCCTTCCGTTGATTTTGTTTCATTATTCACTTGTTCACTTGCTTGCATGCCATAATGTAATAGACCAACAACCGTGGCGTACGTTGGATCGTTAACGTATTCTTTTAATCCTGAGACATCTTGTGGCACAGCAACTCGCACCGGCATTTGAAAGACTTCTTCTGCAAACTCAACGACACCTTCCATTTTTGACGTACCACCGGTTAACACGTAACCTGCAGCAATTTGATCTTCTAAACCACTTTCTCTTAATTCTTCTTGGATCAGTTCAAATAATTCGTGATATCTCGGTTCAACAACTTCAGCTAAGGTATGACGAGACATAGAACGAGCAACACGACCACCAACACTTGGCACTTCTATATTTTCTTCCATGCTTACCAATTGACGTAACGCACAGGCATATTGCACTTTAATTTCTTCGGCATGACTCAATGGTGTTCTAAAAATTTTACCTATATCGCTCGTTACTTGGTTACCCGCTACTGGGATCACTGCTGTATGGCGAAGTGCACCACCAGTAAACACGGAAATATCCATAGTTCCAGCGCCAATATCAACGACACAAATACCCAGCTCTTTCTCATCTTCTGTTACCACGGCATAACTTGAGGCTAGGGCAGAAAATATCAGTTGATCCACTTTTAAGTTGCAACGCTCAACACATTTGACGATATTTTTCGCCATATCATTGGCACACGTGACAATATGAACTTTTGCTTCCATTCTTACCCCTGACATACCAATAGGGCTTTTGATACCGTCTTGACAGTCAATTGAGTATTCTTGTGGAAGCACATGCAACATCCTCCGCTCTGCAGAAATAGGCACTGAACGCGCGGTGTGAATCACATTATCAACGTCTTCTTGGATCACTTCTTTATCATTGATTGGCACCATACCGTTTTCATTTTGACAACTGATATGTTTGCCTGAAATCCCTAAATACACTGAGGTGATCTGACAATCTGCCATCAATTCAGCTTCATTAATCGCTCGTTGAATCGACTGAATCACTAAATTAAGATCATTAACGCCACCTTTATCCATGCCTCTCGCTGGTTGATTTCCTACACCGACAATACTTAACTTTTTGTCAGGGGTAATTTCTCCAACAGCCACGGATATTTTTGATGTTCCAATGTCTAGACCTACGACGAGGTTTCTTTCATGTACTTTTGACATTAACGTTAAACTCTTTCTTTTTCTGTTGAGGGTTTCCAGCCAACGGCTAGCCCTGTGTCATAACGTAAATCAACATAATCAACTTGTTGATCTGCTTTTTTATTCTTTTTGATTAATGGGTATACATCCATAAATCGTTGAATACGTTGTACTCTTTCTTCTCTGCCTAAATTTAATGTAACGCCGTCATTCAAGGTTAACTGCCAAGAAAAACGTTCCGACAACACTAATTCATCTATCCCTAAAGCCCGATAATTAAGTAATTCACTTAAATTAATATAATTATCCAGTGCTACTAGTTCAGTACCTTCTGGGCCATAAAATGCCGGTAAAGGATGTTGAATTCGAGTGATATCTGCCTGAAAAGCAACACCTTGTTGGTTTATCAAAAAATCACCATTCCAATAAGCAATTGGCGTTTGATCCACCACATAAATTTTTAACTCATTTGGCCATTTTTTCCGTACAGAAACCGAAAATACCCAAGGTAAATTAGCCACTTCATTTTGTACTTGGTTAACATCCACATTAAAAAAGTTACTTAAATTAATGCTATCTATCGCTTGTTCTATATCCGCTTTGTGGGTGTAAACCATTTCACCGCTGATCACCACAGAGGTAACAGGAGCTGACTCGTCTGCTGACATTTTATCGGTAACAAACCAGCCTAAAGAACAAATCGCAACAATCACTAACACAAAAAAACTAACACCTAGCCAAAAGCTCCAATGCAATGTTTCTTCATTGTTTTTAGTGATTGCTAATTGCTCTTTTTTCTTAGTCATATGTATTAGCTTTTAATGCTCTTTCGCACTATTACGTTGCTGTTTACTCAGTTCTATAATCTTACAAACCAGTTCTGAAAAATTTAACCCATGTACCTTAGCCGCTTTAGGTACCAATGACGTTTCTGTCATACCCGGTACGGTATTCACTTCCAAAATTTGCCATTCATTTTTTTCATTACGCATAACATCAACGCGTCCCCAACCTTTCGCACCCGTTGCTTTGAACGCTTTTAATGCTAATGTCTTTAATGTTGATTCATCACTGTGAGATAAATGGCAAGGACAATGATATTGCGTGGTATTGGCTTGATATTTCGCATCATAATCATAAAATTCGTTAGGTGTTTCCATATGTATCGCGGGTAAGGCTTCATCACCTAAAATACTTACGGTGTACTCAGGGCCATTAATCCATGCTTCAACAAGAATCTCATCATCAAAAACAAATGCCTCGTTTAAAGCTTCGCTTAATTGCTCGGTAGTTTCCGCCATCGCCATGCCGATGCTCGAGCCTTCATGAGCGGGTTTAACCATAACTTTGCCGCCTAATTGCTCAAGGATTTCGCTAACGTTTTCTGAGTGAAAATCTGTTTGTTCAACAATAACGAATGGTGCAGTTGGCAAACCTAGGGCTTGCATCACTTGCTTACTACGATTTTTATCCATTGATAGTGCCGAGCCTAGAACACCTGAGCCAGTATAAGGAATCCCCATAAACTCAAGAGCCCCTTGAATACAACCGTCTTCGCCACCACGACCATGTAGCGCAATAAACGCTCTATCGATTTTTAATTGGCTTAACTGTGATAAGCAGTAACCTTTTGTATCAACCAGCACGACATCATAACCCGACTGTTTCAAGCCTTTCGCTATCGCCTCACCTGAACGTAAAGACACTTCGCGCTCTGCAGAGTCACCACCATATAACACGGCTATTTTTTCACAATGTATCGTTGAACTAGTCATTTTCACCCTCCATAAATAAAGGGTTAACCGCTAATTGACGCGAAATAGTGCCGATATTCCCAGCACCTTGAGTAATGACCATGTCTCCATCTTGTAACTGGGCTTTTAATAAATCTGCTAATTGAGCAACATCACCAACGTAAATAGGTTCTAACTGTCCTCGTTGACGAATACTGCGTGCTAAACTTTTACTGTCTGCACTTAATATTGGTGTTTCTCCCGCGGCATATACATCGAGTAATAATAAACAATCAACTTGAGACAGCACTTCAACAAAGTCTTCATATAAATCACGGGTTCGAGAATAACGATGAGGTTGAAAAATCATCACTAAACGTTTGTCAGGCCAGCCATTGCGCATCGCTTTAATGGTCGCTGCCACTTCTCGAGGATGATGACCATAATCATCAACTAAGACCATTTTTCCTTTATCGGTCGTTAAATCAGCTAATTGTTCGAAGCGACGTCCGATGCCAGCAAATTTGCCCAGCGCATTAACAATGGCTTCATCATCAACACCTTCATCGGTGGCAACTGCAATACTGGCTAACGCGTTTAAAACATTATGTTGGCCCGGTAAATTCACGCTTAGATCAAGTTCTGGCATACCTTCTCTTTCAACGGTAAAGTAACTAACTCCGCCATTTTGCTGATAATTTGTTGCCACGACATCTGCATCGGTTGAAAAGCCATAAGTGATCACTTGACGACCGATCCGAGGTAAAATTTCTCGCACAACAGGATTATCAATACACACCACACAAAGGCCATAAAACGGCAAGTTGTGTAAAAATTCGATATAGGTATCTTTTAACTTTTCAAAATCACCTTGATAAGTTTCCATGTGGTCTTCATCAATATTGGTGATCACCGCAACCATAGGCTGTAAGTGAAGAAATGACGCATCACTTTCATCGGCTTCAGCAATAAGGTAACGACTCGTGCCCAAGCGTGCATTCGTGCCAGCACTATTTAATAAACCACCAATAACGAAGGTTGGATCTAACCCTCCTTCAGCAAAAATACTGGCAATTAAACTCGTGGTTGTCGTTTTTCCATGCGTACCAGCAATAGCGACACCATGACGAAAACGCATTAATTCAGCCAACATTTCCGCACGGCGTACTACCGGAATACGTAATATTGCGGCTTGTTTTATTTCAGGGTTTTCTTGATCAATTGCCGTTGATACCACAATAACACTAGCGTCTTTAACGTTATCTTGATGATGACCAATCGCGATAGTAGCGCCGAGTTTACGTAGTCGTGCCACCACTTGATTTTCACCGATATCAGAACCGGTAATTTGATAACCCTCATTCAGTAAAACTTCGGCAATACCTCCCATACCTGCACCACCAATACCAACAAAATGGATTGACTTTACTCGACGCATTTCAGGTATTTTTATCAAAGCGTTCATCGCATTGCTCGACGTTTTATTTATCGTTTTTCTCATTTCATTACTCATGGTGATACCAACTCAATACACGTTTGAGCGACTCGAATAGTGGCGTCAGCATGTGAGGCATCATGTGCCGCTTTAGACATTGACTTAACTACTGAATCGGAGACAAATATACTGTTCAACATTTGCGCTAAGCTAGTACCATTAAATTCTTTTTGTGTGATAAGTTTTGCGGCATTTCTTTCGACTAAATACATGGCATTTTTTGTTTGATGATCATCAACCGCGTGCGGCAAAGGAACAAATATCGCAGGTTTTGCTGCCATTGCTAATTCTGAAACCGTTAACGCACCTGCACGACAAACAACCACATCAGCCCAAGCATAGGCTTGTACCATATCTTCGATAAACTCAGTTACTTTAATGTTCTCTTTTGGCAAACCGTATGCTTGGTAACTATTTAGTACCGAAGTTTGATTGCCTTTACCGGTTTGATGCCACACGGTAATATTTTGCAATTTAATTTGTTTCATTGCTTGCGGCACTGTTTCATTCAATATTTGCGCGCCTAAGCTACCACCCACTACTAGCACTTTTTTACTGCTCGCGGGTTTGTCAGAAGTATTTTGCTCTAGTGCAACAATACCACTACGCAAAGGATTACCAACCACTTGATGCTTAACCCGTGATTTAAATGCCCCCGGAAATGCACTTAACACTTTTGTGGCGATATTGGCTAAAAAACGATTACTCATACCCGCCACCGCATTTTGTTCATGCAATACTAAGGGTTTTCTTAGTAACCAAGCAGCAACACCACCAGGAGCACTGGCATACCCACCCATGCCTAACACAACATCAGGCTTTACTTTGCGAATAACCGCCATTGACTGCATCACCGACTGCATTAATTTAAACGGTGTTTTCAACCACGCTTGCCAGTTTTTATTTCTTAATCCAGCAATATTGATAAAGGAAATATCAAAACCATGTTTCGGTACAATTTCAGCTTCCATTCTTTTTGCTGTACCTAACCAATGAATATCCCAACCTTGCTGTTGTAAATATTCGGCCACAGCAATACCTGGGAAAATATGCCCACCTGTACCACCAGCCATAATTAATAACGTGGGACGTTTAGCCGTTGTCATTTACTGCGCCCCCCTTTTTTGCCGTAACCTGCCGTAGCTTGAATACTTTGCAAACGAATTTCGTGATCAATACGAATTAAAGCAGCTAAGGCCATACTCATAATAATCATTGAACTACCACCTGAGCTGATCAAGGGCATAGTTAACCCTTTAGTCGGAACAATTCCTGCACTTGCCCCAACATTCACTGCCGTTTGAAAGCTAAACCAAATACCAATTGAAAAGGCAAAGAAGCCTTCAAAATACTTTTCTTTTTGGATTGCTTTTCTACCTAACATCAACGCTTTAAATACTAAAATCATGCTCAAAATCAATACAACTGAAACACCGACAAAGCCAAACTCTTCCGCTAAAATCGCCATGACGAAATCGGTATGTGCTTCGGGTAAATATTCTAATTTTTGAATACTGTTACCTAAACCTTGTCCCAGTAATTCACCACGACCATAAGCCATTAACGATTGTGTTAATTGATATCCCGTGCCAAAAGGGTCAGCCCATGGGTCTAAAAAGCCAGTAACACGAGCCCATCGGTAAGGTGAAAAATAAGCGAGTGCGCCAATGGCCATTAAACCAACACCAGCAATGGAGATGAACTGCCATAGTTTCGCCCCCGCTAAAAACAACAAGCCAAATGTAGTTACAAACATCACAACTACTGTGCCTAAATCAGGTTGGAATAACAGTAGGCCAGCTAGAGCACCAAAAACCACCAAAGGTTTAATAAAGCCTTTCACGTTTTCCATGACTTCATCACGACGCCTTACCATATACGCAGATAGATAACAGAAGAAAAATAACTTAGCAGGCTCTGCCGCTTGAATAGTGATAGGTCCAATAACAATCCAACGAGTGGAGCCATTTACCGTGCGACCAACGAGTAAAACGACAATCAATAAACTAATGGCTAAAATCAATAAATGACCACTATGTTGATGCCAGCGACTCATTGGTATTTGTAAAACAAATGCCGCTATGCCGATGCTTAATACAATATAAATGGCATGACGAATAAAAAAGTGGAACGGATTATCGAATAATCGCTCAGCCACCGGCATTGATGAACTCATCACCATGACCAAGCCTATCGCATACATAGCAACAGCTAAGACTAAATAACTACGGTCAAAAGTAGACGTGGCTGACGGCTGCATCAGCATCCAGTCAGGTAATTTTAATTGCATAAACGATAAACTAGTTGCTGACATTAACTAGCCTCCTGTAATGCAATGACCGCATCAGTAAACATATCACCACGTTGTGCAAAGTTTTTAAACATATCAATACTGGCGCACGCGGGTGAAAGTAGCACAATATCGCCGGCATTTGCTTGTTGTTTAGCTAAACTTACGGCTTCCGTTAAGCTACCTACTTGTTGGCTATTTTGAGTAAGTTTTGCGATTTCTTCGCCATCTTTACCTAAGGTAAAAACGTAACTTACCGCATTATTAATTGCCGTTTTTAATAGTGAAAAATCAGCACCTTTGCCATCACCACCAGCAATTAAAATTAACTTATTATCAATTAAGGTTGACGATAAACCGTTAATTGCCGCTAACGTCGCACCTACATTAGTGGCTTTGGAGTCATTGATCCACGTGATATTGTCACTGGTAGCAATACGTTGACATCGATGCGCTAAGCCTTTAAATGAAGATAAATGTCTGATCATTTCCTCAATAGGCCAACCTAAACAATGACCTAGTGCTAATGCGGCTAAATAATTTAATGCATTGTGTACGCCTGCTAATGGCAAAGCTTCAAGTGAAACTAATTTTTCTTCGCCCAGCGCTAAATAAAGTTTCGAATCTTGATGAATCAAGCCAAATTCACCCGTTTTTCCACCATCACTTCCAAATGAAATAACTGGTTTTGATTGTCTATTGACCTGTGAAAAACTTAAGGGATCATCTCGATTGATCACAGCGGTTTCGCATTGTTGATAAATTCGCTGTTTAATCTCACTATAATTTTCAAGTGTTTTATGTCGATCTAAATGATCATCACTGACATTCAATACCGATGCCGCAACCGCATTCATACTCTGTAAGGTTTCAAGCTGAAAACTCGATAATTCAAGAATGTAGCAATCTATTTGATCGGATAATTGCTCAAGCACAGGAACACCAATATTTCCGCCTAAGGCAACTTTGTGACCAAGCGCTGTGCCGATATGCGTTAAGAGTGTCACTAATGTTGATTTACCGTTAGAGCCGGTTACTGCGATTATTGGCTTGTCGGTTATTTGACAAAAAAGTTCAACATCCCCGATAACCTGACAATCCTTGGCAATATGGTCTATCAAGCCTTCAGCGGCTAAATCAATGCCAGGACTAACTAAGATGATTTGCGCCTCATGTATTTTTTGGTGATCCCATGCCCCTAATGACAATGAACAGGCCGGAAACATTTGGCTAAATTCTTCGTTTTCAATAATCGTTTCGCGACTATCATTGACATGACAAGCAAGCTGTTGACTAGTCAAAAAACGCACACACGACATACCGGTCAGGCCTGCACCTAATACCAGTATTTGTTTGTTTCTTAACTGTGCGATAACTCGCTCTAACATCTTTTCTCTCTTTTCATATCACTATTTATTAGTGTTTTTTAACGAAGTTTTAATGTGGCTAAGCCAATAAGCACTAACACTAAGGAAATTATCCAAAAGCGGACAATCACGCGTGGCTCAGGCCAACCTTTCAATTCATAATGATGATGTATCGGTGCCATTCTAAAAATACGTTGCCCTCTTAATTTATAAGAACCAACCTGCAAAATAACGGACACAGTTTCCATGACAAACACGCCACCCATAATAAATAACACTAACTCTTGGCGAACCAATACGGCAATCACACCTAATGAAGCCCCCAAAGCAAGTGAGCCAACATCTCCCATAAATACTTGTGCGGGATAAGTGTTAAACCATAAAAATCCCAAACCGGCACCAACAATGGCAGTACAAACCACAACCAGCTCACTCGTCATTGCGATATGGGGAATATTTAAATATTCAGAAAAATTGGCATTACCTGTTACATAGGCAAAAAGAGCAAAAGCGCCGGCCACCATGATCGTGGGAACAATCGCTAAACCATCTAAGCCGTCAGTTAGGTTGACGGCATTACTGGTTCCAACAATGACAAAATACGTCATCACTACGTAAAAAATACCTAATTGCGGTAATACGTCTTTTACAAACGGAATAATCAGTGAAGTTTCTTCAGGGCCTTGGGCAATGTAAAACAAAAATAAAGCCGTAGTTAAACCAATAATGGTTTGCCAAAAATACTTCCAACGAGCAATCAAGCCATTAGAATCTTTGCGGATCACCTTACGGTAATCATCAACAAAACCAATAATACCAAAGCTGACTACAACAAAAAGGACAACCCAAACATAAGTATTTGATAAATCTGCCCACAATAAAACACTTGCAACTATTGAGGCTAAAATCAAGATCCCCCCCATTGTCGGCGTACCTGACTTTGATAAATGACTTTCTGGGCCATCATCACGTACCGTTTGGCCAATTTGCATACGCTGTAATCCACGGATCAATTTCGGCCCGAAGTACAAAGAAATCACCAATGCTGTCAACGTAGAAATAATCGCCCGAAAAGTTAAGTAGGAAAATACATTAAACGCACTGTAATACTGAGTGAGATACTCGCCAAGCCAAAGTAACATTAAGCTGATTCCTCTTTTAATTGACTGTTTTGCCAATTAATAATGTCGGTTACCACGTGTTCCATGTGCGCACTGCGTGATCCTTTCACTAAAATAGAAATTTGCTGTCTTTCATCAGCCAATAATTCTTGTAGTTTCGCGAGCAAATTTTCTCGTTCACTAAAATGACTACCTTTACTACTATTACCTTGGTTAAAAGCATCTGACGTGTTTTGACTCAAGACACCTAAGGTTAAGAGATCATCAATATCACGCTCTTTAGCATATTCACCGACTTCTTGATGATAACTACGTGCTTCCGCACCTAATTCACCCATATCACCCAATATTAATACTCGACGACCTGGGTAACTGGCTAATAGATCGGTTGCCGCTTTGATCGATTCAACATTCGCGTTATAGGTATCATCGATAAGTTTAAAATGTTCCGTTAATTGATGCAGATTCAATCGACCATTCACAGGCTCCATCTCAGCTAAACCTAAACGGATATCATCAATGCTGGCACCAAACTCAATGGCAATTGAGGCGGCGGCAACGGCATTGCAGACATTGTGTCTACCTGGAACCGTTAATTCGATATATGCGCTACCTAACGAACTGTTTAATGTAAAATTGGCACAGCCATTCTCATCAAGCACAACATCCGCGCTGTAACAATCGGCTTGATTAAAACAAGAAAAACGACGCACCGTTTTATCCACTAAACGCCATTGCCATTTATTGGCTAATTTGCAATCTTGGTTATAAAGCGCAACGCCATCTTCTTTCATGCCTTCAAAGATTTCACCTTTTGCTCGCACTACGCCACATAAATCACCAAACCCTTCTAAATGAGCAGCCGCAATATTATTAATCACCGCAACATCAGGCTGAACAAGTGCTGAGGTATAGGCGATTTCTCCCATATGATTCGCCCCCAATTCAACCACGGCAAAATCATGGTTTTCTTCCAAACGTAGTAAGGTAAGTGGTACGCCAATATCGTTATTAAAATTGCCTTTCGTTGCTAAAACATGACCTAATCGCGATAAAATTGCCGCAACCATTTCTTTCACGGTAGTTTTACCGCTACTGCCTGTTATAGCGACAGTTTTAGGAGCAACTTTTGCTTTTACATACGCACCTATTTTACCGAGTGCTTTATGGGTATCCGCGACAATAATTTGTGGAACCGTTAACTGGCAATCATGATCAACAATCACCGCCGAACAACCTGATTCTTGTACTTGCGATAAAAAACGGTGGCCATCAAAGTTGGCACCTTTTAACGCAAGAAATACCTCACCTGATTGTAACGCCCTGCTGTCAGTAACAATTTGATGGATCTCTTTATCTTGACCAATAAGTTGACCATCCAACGCTTGCGCGATTTCAGATAAATGTAAAGGGATCATGATGCTGCTCCATGAGCATAAAATGAGCGTACTAGCGCTCTCTCGTTATAGGGAATGTGTTGATCGCCCATGATGATATAATCTTCATGACCTTTTCCGGCAAGCAATACCACATCTTCTTTTTTAGCTTTTTTCAGTGCTGACATCACCGCCTGTTGGCGCTCAAGTAGCACAGTAATTTTCTCTGGTTGATGACACCCTGCAAGAATATCTTGCGCAATACTTTCTGCGTTTTCTGTTCGAGGGTTATCATTAGTAACAATAATATGATCGCTATTTGCTTCGGCAATTTTCCCCATCAATGGACGTTTACCTTTGTCTCTGTCACCACCACAGCCAAATACGACCCAAAGTGCACCATGACAATGTTGACGACATGCTTGCAAAGCATTTTCTAACGCATCAGGTGTATGGGCATAATCAACGATTGCAACCGGTTGATTAGCCGCAGAAAATGCCTCCATACGACCAATAACGGCAGTTAAAGACTGCACGGCTTTTGCAATATCCGACAAGGCAATTTTTTCAATCATTAGCACTGAAATCGCAGCAAGTAGGTTATCTATATTAAAATCGCCAATTATTTTACTGATTACCCTAATATCGCCAAGGTGCGTATGTAACTGAAATTCAACTCCTTGTGGCAGATGTTTTATCGCTTTGGCTTGAACAAATAAGTCATGATGACTAACAGAATCGCCACGGCCATAAACCACTACAGTTTGGTTAATTGGCCAAACATTTAACCAACGTTTTGCTTGCTCATCATCGCCGTTTACAACGGCAACTTGTGCTGCCGATTGGGTAAAAATTTGATATTTAGCTTTCGCATAATTCTCCATGGTTTGATGATAATCGAGATGATCACGCGACAAATTAGTAAAAATAGCGGTATCAAACAACGGGGCGGTTACTCTGCCTTGCTCTAAAGCATGTGAAGATACTTCCATGGCAACATGGGTTTGTTTTGCTTCTGTAAACTGCTGTAAAAGTTGATGAAGTTGTGACGCACCGGGTGTGGTGTTATTAATTGGTGATAATTGCGAAACTTTTCCTGCACCATTAGTCCCAATGACCGAACAACTTTTGTGCGAAGCATCTAACAATTGAGCAATCATTTGACTTGTGCTCGTTTTACCATTTGTTCCGGTAATACCTATCATAGTTAAAGCATTTTGAGGCGCTTGATAAAAGGCTTTTGCCAACTCAAATAAATGTTGGTTCAATTGATAAAACTCAAGAATGGCAACAGCCTTTCCTCGAGCATTCAATTGCGTAGTATTTTGGCCATGCTCATTAGCAGACTCACATTCCACTAGAATTAAATCACAGTTTTTGGCTAATGCATCGTCAATAAAATCACGACCTTTTTGCACCGTGCCATTTACTGCACAAAAAATATCACCCGCATTAATCTCACGAGTATCATTCACTAAATGACGAACTTGTTGACTAAATGTTAGTTTTACCGACATTTCAAATTCAGCTAATACTTTTTCAACAAACTGAGCAGTGGAACTAAACATGGTTTGGCTCCTTTTGTTCTGTCGTTTGATTTACGGTAGTAGTGTTGGCATCTGGCGCAACATTCAATAAACGTAATGCACCTTTCATTACTCTTGAAAAGACTGGTGCGGCCACCTCTCCACCATGGTATAAATCACCGCCAGGTTCATTAATTACAACAACAATGGCTAATTCTGGGTTTGAAATGGGTGCGATTCCAGCAAAAAGTCCGACATAGTCATTCCCATATCCACCTGCCATCGCTTTAAACGCCGTCCCCGTTTTACCGCCTACTCGATAACCATCTACTTTAGCTTGTTCAACAGGATGGTCATTTACAACATGCTCTAACATACTGACCACTTCACGACTGTACTCTTTTGAAAATACACGTTGTGCTTCAAATAAACTTGGCGGTGCGGTTTTCGTATTTGACTTTTTAAGGATAGTTAAGGGCCGTTTAATACCACCGTTGGCAATCGTGGCATAAAATCTCGCCAGTTGAAGCGGTGTCGCCGCAACGCCCATTCCATAAGATAAGGTGGCTAATTCAATTTGTGACCAACGTTGGCGGTCATGCATAATGCCAGAACTTTCACCTATTAAACCTGTACCCGTTGATTCTCCAAAGCCTGCTTCAAAAAACTTATCTAAGAAAAACTCTTTTGGCATATCAAGCGCCAATTTAGTCGTGCCCATATTTGATGAGTTTACTAAAATGTCAGTTAAGGTTTGCTCGCCATGATTACGAGGATCACTGACTCGTCGACCACCAATGCGCATTCTGCCTGGGTTGGTATCAACTATTGTCTTTGTTGTTGCCGAGCCAAACTCTAACGCAGACAATACGGTTAGCGGTTTCATCGTAGAACCAGGCTCATAAAAATCGGTAATAGCTCGGTTTCTAAAACGATGAATCGCCACATTGCGACGATTGTTCGGGTTATATGAAGGACTATTGACTAACGCTAAAATCTCACCGGTATGAACATTGGTCACCACCACTGAGCCAGAACTTGCTTTAAACGCTTTCACGGCACCTTTTAACTCGGTATAGGCAAGCGCTTGAATGCGTTGATCAATACTTAACGTTAAATCTTCTGGTGGTGTCGACTCAACATCTTTTAACACCTCGATACGGTTTCCTTTCGCATCTTTTCGGTATTGTTTTTTACCGTTTTCGCCCGTTAATAATTGGTCATAAACGCGCTCTACGCCTTCAATTCCTTTATCATCAACATTGGTAAAGCCTACAATATGTGCACTTATTTCGCCCGTAGGATAAAAGCGTTTAGATTCTTTTCGTAAATATATACCAGGGATTTTTAACTGTTTTATATAGGCGGCCATAGCAGGCGAAACCTGACGTTCTACATACACAAAACGTTTAGCGGGATTGCGTGTCACTCTTTCTTTAATGATATTGACGTCTTTATCAAGCACATCAGCCAAGGCTTGCCAATGCTCAACCATTGCTAACGCATTATTTTGCATGACGATTTTTGGATCCGCCCAGACGGTTTCTACCGGAACACTAACCGCAAGCTCTCGACCATTGCGATCAACGATTGAACCACGGTGTACTTTGCTTGACGCAGTTCTTAAAGAACGCATGTCACCTTGTTTTTTTAACATTTCAGGTTCAACCACCTGAATGTATGCTGTGCGAGCCGTTAAACCAAAATATACAAGCACAATCACGCCTAGCACGACGTAAAAACGCCATGCCACCGTTGTTGGTTTGTATTTATCTGCTTGCTTCTTCACACTGCCCTTCATTTTAATGTCACAATCACTTCAGACTTTGCATTCGGTTTCACCATATTCAGTAATTTTTCTGCTTTACTCTCTATGGCACTATGTTCAGCTAAACTATTTTGTTCTAACAATAAGTTTCGCCATTCAATATCAAGCTCATCTCGTTGTGCTAATAATGTTTCTAATTGACTGGTACTTTGTCGATTTAAATGCGTGAAATAAATCACTGAAAAAGCCGACATCACGACCATTGCTAATAAAATATAAACAACCATGTGTTGTTTAATATCGCGCCACAATTCAAAAGCCAACACGACTTTTGTACTGGTTTTCATTACTCAGCCAATCTCTGCGCCACTCGCATCACGGAACTGCGCGAGCGGACATTTTCTTCTACTTCCGTTTTACTCGGTTTATGCTTTCTACCGACTAACATTAATTTTTTGCCTTTATTTAACTCAGCTTCACTGATCGGCATACCCCGAGGTACTTTTTTTCCTTGTGAATGCTTTTTCATAAATTGTTTAACAAGACGATCTTCAAGAGAATGAAAGCTAATCACAACTAAGCGACCGTCTTCTTTTAAGACATTTAATGAGGCATTTAATGCCTTTTCTATTTGCTCAAGTTCGCTATTGATATACATGCGAATCGCTTGAAAACTTCTTGTTGCGGGATGCTTTTTAATTTCACGTTGCGGCGCAATTTTTTTGATTAATGCCGCAAGTTCGCCGGTGCGGGTTAACGGGTTTTCTTCGCGCGAATCAACGATGCCGTTAGCAATACGCCAAGCATGTTTTTCTTCCCCAAAGGTACGCAACACCCAAGTAATATCTTCCACATCGGCAGTTGCTAGCCATTCAGCGGCGGTTTGGCCACGTGACGTATCCATACGCATATCAAGAGGGCCATCTTTCATAAAACTAAAGCCACGTTCAGCTTCATCGAGTTGCGGAGAAGAAACACCTAAGTCGAGCAGAATGCCGTCTACTTGACTTAACAGCTGGTGTTTTTCCGCTATTTGCTGAAGATCAGCAAAGCCATGATGTTCGATACTAAAACGGGAGTCATCAGCAAATTTCTTCGCTGCTGAGATTGCAGTAGGATCTCGGTCGATGGCTATTAGTCGCCCTTGGTCAGAGAGCTTAGAAAGAATAAGTCCCGAGTGGCCGCCGCGACCAAACGTACAGTCGATATAGATACCGTCTGGTTTAATCGCGAGTCCTGTAATTGCTTCGTCAAGCAACACAGAAATATGAGACTTATCTGTATGCATTTTTGTAAACGCCGTTAGCTAATAATTCTATTTATAAAGACAGATCAAGTAATCGTTCTGTAAGTTCAATTTCACCTGATTGTATTTTAGCAATGCCTTGCTGCATTTGACCTTGCCAAGCTTGCTCGCTCCAAATTTCAAACTTTTTCAACTGCCCTACTAGCATAATGTTTTTATCTAAGCCGGCATGTTGACGCAACGGACCATTAATTAATAAACGACCACTTTTATCAATTTCACAATCTGACGCATTGCCAAGTAAAACTTGTTGCAACAATCTTTCTTGTGGATTCATACTGGATAACCCACAAAGTTTTAATTCAATTTCTTCCCATTCAGGAAGTGGATAAAGCAATAAACAAGGGTGTTGAATATCAACAGTGCACACCATTTTTCCTTGGCAATCAGCAAATAGCTCTTCGCGATACCTAGTTGGTATCGTGATTCTATTTTTGCTATCAAGCGTAATTGAACTGGTGCCTCTAAACATAACCCTATTTTTATTTTTTAGAATGAGTCATGGAATCTTAAGATCCACAATTTCCCACTTTTCTCCACATTTATACAGTTTAGTGAGAAATGCAAAGTTATGTCAAGCAAAGAATTGTTATTTCGATCGCGACGATCACTAATAAAATTAAGGGATTTAGCGAAGGTGATGAATTTGTGGGGTTTTGTGGATCTCTATCCCCAAAAATGATGAAAAAATTAATTTTTTAACGGTTTTTTGTCATTTAGGGGCGGGATTTGACATCACAAGTGGCGACTATAAAAGTTGAAAAAATCAAAGAGGATGAATTTTACTTTAAAACAAGACGTTAAACACGCGTTTATTCAAAATGAAAGGGCATAAATGACTAAAAGCGCTTTTATCAGCACTTCACGAAGCTAGTTTCAAGTGTGTCAGTGTTAAAGGTATGTATACTTTTAATCGACAACAATTCAACGTCCACATCTTGCAATAGCCGTAATCGACAAGTAACTTATTCACCACCTTAGCAATTTTAAAAAAGCATTTAAACATGAGTAAATTTAATCGTCGCAACTTTATAAAATCTGTCGCTGCCGTCACCGCCGCGACTATCTCCGCTAGCCAAGCAACTGCAGATACCTTTACTCAGGTTCCTAAAAAATCGCCAATTTCAAAACATAAAACAGTAATGGGGTTAACCTCCGCAAAAATGCCTGTAGTAAGAGTTGGCTTTATTGGCGTTGGTGAACGTGGTTATGGGCATGTCAAACATTGTTGTCATATAGAAGGCGTTGAAATAAAAGCAATTTGTGATATTCATCAAGATGTTTTAGATAAATCCAATCAATATGTCGTAGCACAAGGATTATCAGCCCCTGACCAATATACTGGCTCGGACTTATCATATAAAGATATGCTCAACAGACAAGATATTGATATTGTGATTATTTCAACCCCTTGGCGTTGGCATACTCCCATGTCTGTCGACACCATGGAAAGTGGCAAACATGCTTTTGTTGAAGTTCCAGCAGCAACGACGGTTGAAGAATGTTGGCAACTCGTAGACACCGCCGAGCGTACGCAAAAAAATTGCATGATGATGGAGAATGTTTGTTACGGGCGTGATGAATTAATGGTGTTAAATATGGCACGCCATGGTTTATTTGGCGAACTGTTACACGGGGAAGCTGCTTATATTCACGAGTTACGCTGGCAAATGAAAGAAACAGATAGAAAAACAGGATCTTGGCGTACCTACTGGCATACAAAAATGCAAGGCAACTTATATCCAACTCATGGTTTAGGCCCCGTTTCACAATATATGAATATTAATCGTGGCGATCGTTTTGATTATTTAACCTCTACTAGTTCTCCTGCATTAGGAAGAAAAGCCTACGCTCAACGGGAATTTCCTGCTGATCATGAACGCAACCAGTTAAATTATATTAACGGTGATATGAACACCACTGTGATTAAAACCAAACTCGGTCGCAGTATTATGGTGCAACACGATACAACAACGCCAAGGCCTTATTCTCGTCATAACTATATTCAAGGAACGAATGGCGCCTTTGCTGGCTTTCCAAGTAGAATTGCGATAGAAACACCGCCGACGAAAATAGCAGAGCAATATAAACGTGATTACCAAATAGCACTTAAACAATGGCAAGACTCTGGCCAAAAAGGGCGTAAACCTTCATCGCCAAGTTTTCATCGCTGGGATCATCAATTAGCAAAATGGCAAGCCGAGTTTGACCACCCGTTATGGTTAAAAATGGGCGAAGCGGCCAAGCAAAATGGCGGTCATGGCGGCATGGACTTTTTAATGTTATGGCGAATGATTTATTGCTTACGCCATGGTGAAGCACTCGACCAAGATGTTTATGATGCCGCCGCATGGTCGGTGATCGCACCTTTAAGCGCAGACTCAGTTACAGATAGAAGTAACAGTAAAGATATCCCTGATTTCACGCGTGGTGTATGGCAAAGTGCACAACCTCTTGGCATTATTAGTTAACGATATGACGCAAAACTTTTCAACAACTAGCTTAGTGATATTGGCAGCGGGAAGAGGTTCTCGCTTTGGCGGTGCTAAACAATTCCATTCGTTTGGGCGCTTAAATAAAACCTTAATGCTCTATAATATTTGTCATGCCATAGACAATGGTTGTCAACATGTTGTATTTATTACGCAAGCCAATCATCAAGCACAACTGATTGAAAAAGTGATTAATCACTTACCTGACAACATTGAAAACAACATTGTTTTTCAAGAAAACTCCGATCTACCCAGTGAATGTAAAATAGCACCGACAAGAAAAAAACCGCTCGGCACCGCTCATGCATTATGGTGTGCAAGAGAAGTTCTTTCTGGTAACTTTTGCGTCATAAATGCTGATGATTATTATGGAAAGCAAGCGTTTAATTTAGTGTCGACTTTAACTCAAAGTGACTCACCAGCTATGATTGCCTATCAATTAATAAAAACGCTATCTGATTATGGTGGCGTCAATAGAGGCATATGCCAGCTTGCAAATACCCATGAATTATTAACCTTAACTGAGTGCGAGAATATTCGCCAAGAAGGTAAAAATATATACGGTGAAACGATTCATCACCCTAAACAAACGTTAGCTGAAAACACCTTAGTCTCGATGAATTTTTGGTATTTTGACCAACAGATATTTCCAATATTACGTCAATTATTGCTCAACACTTTTGATGCCAAAGAGTTGCCCCCCGCACAAAGCAATGAAAAAGAATGCTACTTACCAGACGCTATTGCCTTGTTAAATACTCAAAGCGCAAAGCCAACCAAGGTTTTAACTTCACACGATGAATGGTTTGGCGTAACATATGCGGCCGATTCAGAGAATGTGAATAGCAAACTTTCTGAGTTGGCTGATAAAGGTTGGTTCGCCTCTTTATCTGAAAACCAAATTATCAAGAATAAAAGCTAATCATTGGACATTTGCCTTTCATGAATAACCTTGTAGAAAATAACGCTTTGCATGAAGTTTTACCTTTTTATCATTGCTCGATAGAAAATAGTAAAGTTTCAGCACTGGGCAATGGTTTAATAAATCAAACCTATTTAGTGAAAAGCGTTAAGCAAAACTTTGTTCTACAAAAAATTAATCATCATGTTTTTAAAAATCCTACTCAGGTAATAAACAACGCTGAGCTGATTAACAAGCATCTACAAGAAAAAAAAGAACGTCAGCAATATTCGTTAGAGCCAATGTGGCAATTAACGGCTAAACATCATTCTCCCACGGTAATAGTAAACGACAATTATTGGCGAGCAATTCAATTTATCCCAAATTGTTACACAGTTGAAGCGGTTGAAACCACAGAGCAAGCGCATCAAGTGGCTGCTGCATTCGGTCAATTTACCTCAGCGTTGAGTGACTTTCCGGCAAATCAATTGGCGGAAATAATTCCAAATTTTCATCACCTTGATTCTCGCTTAACGCAATTAAAAGCGGTTGTCGAAAAAGATCCGAAAAAACGATTAAATGATTGCCAACACTTGGTTGATTTTTGCTTTGAACAAGTCAGTTTTATCAAAAAGGTTGCCGAGTTAGTTGCTGTGCTTCCTGTGCAAGTAACTCATAACGATACTAAAATTAATAACTTATTATTTAATAGCGACACTAAAAAACCGATAGCCGTTATTGATTTAGATACTTGTATGCCTGGCTTTATCATGCATGATTTTGGCGATATGGTTCGAACCTGTTGTTCAACTTTACCCGAAGACGGTGTGGCACTAGAAGATATGCAAATAAGAATGGATATTTTCGAAGCCTTAGCAGAGTCTTACATTAATAGTTTTGCTGGCAATATCACACAAACAGAACGAGAAAGCTTAATTATCGGGGCACAATTATTACCTTTTATGATTGGTATTCGTTTCCTCACGGACTATATAGATGGCGACAATTATTTTCACACTAAGCATACCAGTCATAATCTTGACAGAGCCAAAAATCAATTACACTTTTTCCATTTACTTCATACTGCTGAAGATAAATTAACGCGCATAGTTACGCGTTAATATTATTCCTTGCGCTTTAGCAAAAAGTAAATATTGCCAATTAATCAAGGTAAAGATCTAAGAGAATGAGAAACGCCGATTTCCCATTTAGAAATTATACTTGTGCTTAAGTATTGTTTCTTATCAATTTACTACAAAAAATATTCCATTTAGTGCTAATCTTGTAAGGTAATATTAAAAACATAGCTTACAAAAATTTATGCGGGTTAATCAGTTAAATTCTTTGCACAAAATACCACTAAGCATTTCTGCTGAAATAGCTATTCATTCAAGATCAATCAACCTTTATTGAGGATGTAATATGAAGTTAAGTTTAAAAGTTGGGGCATTAATTGGGCTTATTCTAGCATCATTTCTTATGGTCATGATTGTTGGTTTAACCACATTAAGAATAGCGAGTAGTGATGATAATCAAGCAAGAGTTGAACAGCTTTTCAAATCCACTTTTAATGTTATTTCTGAAATCGAAAAATATGTCGCTAGTGGTAAAATGACTGAAGCGCAAGCAAAAGAGCTTGCTACCCAAGTTCTTCGCGAAAATAAATACCATAAAACAGAATACGTTTATGTCGCAGATGAGAACATGAACTTTATTGCCACACCTTTAGATCCTCAACTCCACGGCACCAGTTTTAATGATTTTAAGGACAGTAAAGGCAACAGCGTGGGTAAAATTTTGCAAAATGCCGTACGTAATAATCCAACGGGTATTGCACAATATGAGTGGAGCCAAAAACAAGCAGATGGCTCTATTGAAGAAAAACTGTCCATAGCTCAAAAGACGCCTGTTTGGGGTTGGTACGTTGGCACTGGCATCGGCTTTACAGAGGTAGAGGCACGTTTTTGGGCTAGCGCAAAATGGCAAGTTTTGATTTGTTTAATATTAACCGCTGTTTTGGGGGTATTACTTTTTTGGTCAACTCGCAAGTTATTAGATGATTTAGGTGGTGAGCCAAAGCAAGTATTACGCTTAGTACAAAGAGTAGCTTCGGGTGACTTAACCGGCTCAACCACCTCAGAAAACTGCACTGCTAGACCTGATTCAATTTTTGGTTCTATGATCCAATTAAGAGAATCGATGGCAAGCATTTTAGGCAGTATAGATAGTTCAGTACACAAATTAAGAAATGAAACCCATGATGCCAATAATCGCACCATTGAAATAGATCGCACGTTTGAAGAACAACGATGTGAAATTGATATGGTTGCCACTGCAATGACGCAAATGTCGGCTTCTTCGCAAACTGTATCTGACAATGCTAGCGCAGCGGCACAATCTACAAGCGAAGCCGATCAACAAGGTATAAGAGCACATGAAATTGTTGATTCAGCGGTAGAGTCAATCGAAAATTTAGCGACTCAAATTGACGAAGCGAGTACGGTTATCACTGAATTAGGTAATGATGTTTCAAATATCGTTTCGGTATTAGATGTAATTCGTGGCATTGCTGATCAAACCAACTTATTAGCCCTGAATGCCGCCATTGAAGCTGCTCGCGCTGGCGAACAAGGGCGAGGTTTTGCTGTGGTCGCAGATGAAGTTAGAAACTTGGCAAAAAGAACTCAAGACAGTACCACAGAAATTCAAAATATGATTGAACGTCTTGAGTCAGGCTCTCATCGTGGTGTTGAAACTATGAGTATGAGTAAAACTTCGAGCATCAATACCGTGAGTCAAACTCAAGAAGCGGCGGAAGCGTTAAATCAAATCGCTCAATCATTAAGTGCAATCACTGATATGAATAGCCATATCGCAACCGCCGCCGATGAGCAAAATAAAGTCGGTGATGATATTTCACGTCGCATAAATATGATTGCCGAAAGTTCGCATGAAGCGGTTGAATTAGCCCATGCAGGTAAAAATGCCACACAAGTATTAACTACTTTAACCGATGAGCTTGAAACTTTAATGAAGCATTTTAAAACTTCATAAATAACCCTACCTAACTCTACATAGCCTGTTATTGAAATATCACACCGCTTGCAAGAACAGGCTTATATAAAAATATAAGCCTGTTACTCAACCATTAAAAACCTCGCTTTTAACTGCCATCAAATCATGCATACGTATTCATGAATACGTATTCATCACCATAAATTGCTCAATTTTCGTTTAATGAAAGTCAGGCTTGAATACTGAGTGATTTACTCGCTTGAATAAATCAATCCTTGGTATTCATAACTTCCATAATTATAAAAATATATAAAGGATTGCGATAATGAGAATAAAAATAGCATTACTAACTTTCTGTGTGACCTGTTTGCTGAACTGGCAAGTTCAAGCAAGCGTTATCACCAATGGGGACTTTCAAAACTGTAATTTTGATCATTGGCAAAAAGATACTGATGGTTCGGGTGATCCCGGCTCAACAGGGGATTTTTCAATCATGAACAATGCCGGAGAGTGTCAGGCAAAAATCAGTATAGATTATTTCAATGGCGCGACAGCTTTTGATGCCAATACATTATTCACTGCACTCGATTTTACCACCAGCGGTGACGAGTTACGTTTAAGCTTTGATTGGAGTTTTACCAGCTTCGATATCAATAATGATTTCTCAGATTTCTTTTTTGTCAGCTTAAATGATGGCAATGGTAATTTATTTGGCGCAGATGGCAATGCCGGATTTTTAATCTCGCCAAGTGGTATTTCAGGCGCAGGTACATTTAAAACCGCTTTAAATTCAAGCTTTAATAATCAAACTAATTGGTTTCTAGATTTCACGGTTCAAGCAGGTTTTAATCAAGAATCTTATAGCTCTATGTTAACGATTGATAATGTCTCGTTGACAGCTAATTCGACAGAAGTACCAGAGCCAAAAAGTTTCGCTATTTTATTGCTTGCCTTAATCGCACTTAGTCTTCAACGCTCTCGTGTCGCGAATAAAGGAGCATAATAATGAAGCTAATATCCCATTTACTACTAGGGTTGATGCTCTTAACATCAACGCTAGTACAGGCCGATTGGCAAGAAACCGTCGACACTGAATTTAATTATTCTTCCCGTCCAGTATATGACCGTGTTAATCGACAATATACCTCAGTGGTAACTATCACGAACCTCAGTGATGATAGCATTTCAGGCGCAATGCGCGTACTTATACGAGCAAGCAGTCATCAAGTGTTTAATACCGACGGTGAAACCTCAGGCATCCCTTATATCAACTTAACTATTGATGAACTTGCCGCTGGCGAGAGCCATAATTTCACCTTAAAACTTGAGTTAAAACGCGATTTAGTTGCTCTCGATCTAAGTGCTGAAGTAGACATTAAAACCCTTAGCACTGGGCTTGATTTAGCCAGTGACCAAATTGCTGTTTTCTATAGTCGTACCGACGGGAATTATGATGGCTGGGGATTACATCTGTGGAATGGCGAAGGTTGTGGCAACTATGCAGCCCCAACTACCGACAGCCCTAATTTTGCTAATTGGGGAGATCCTTACCCTGTAGATGGTGTACACCCTGATTTTGGTGGTTATTACATTTTAACGGTTGAGCCAGAAGCACAATGCTATAACTTTATAATTCATAAAGGGAATGAAAAAGCGCTAGGCAATAATAACAGCCGTTTTGAACCAGAAAATGGACAACAAGGTTTTACTTTTAACGGTTATCCAGACATTTGGTATACACCCGTTACTTCACGCCCTATTTTCCTTGATGGTGCCAGAGCGCATTGGTTAGATACCAGTGCTTTACTATGGTCAACAGAAGCGAATAATGCCGATAGTTACCGTTTATATCATGCTGCAGAAGCAAACGTTACCGAATTAAATCAACAAACACTTTCAGCACTGCCGTTTATTACAATAAACCCAACAACAATAAATGAACATTATTTTAGCGAAAATCCACACCTTACAGGCTTTCAAGGGTTTTCAATTGATCTTTTAGAACAAGAAGCCAAACAATTTATCAAAGAGCAACTTTTAGTGGTCGCCTTAGATGCTGAAGGTGATTTGCTCGATGCTACTCGCGTTCAAACACCACGACTATTGGATTATTTATATACTCGAAATACGAACGACGCCGACGAAGCCGTATTAGGTTTGCAGTATCAAGGTGAACAAGTTACCGCATCAGTTTGGGCACCTACCGCATCACAAGTTAAGATAAATATTTACAATGCCGCTAAACAACTCGTTGCTTCACATGTGATGAGCCCAGACTCAGCCACTGGTATTTGGTCATATACCGGCAATAAAAACGACGTTGACCGTTTGTTTTATCGTTATGAATTAACAGTTTACCATCCATTAACCGGGCAAATAGAAACCCTGAATAGCACCGACCCTTATTCGGTTGGACTTTCGACCAATGGTGCTTATACCCAGTTTGTTAATTTAGATGATAATGACTTAAAACCTATCGGTTGGGATACTCACATTGTACCTACGGTAACCGATGCGGAAGACAGCATTATTTACGAAAGTCATATTCGTGATTTTAGTATTCTTGATCAAAGTACCAGTGAAGCAAACCGCGGTAAATATTTAGCCTTTACTGAATTAAGTTCTGCGCCAATGCAGCACCTCCAATCATTACAAAATGCCGGTTTGACTCATTTTCATGTTTTACCTGCCAATGATATTGCCTCAATTGAAGAAGCGCCAAGTCAACGTGTAGATGTTACCGATACTGTCGCGCAATTATGTCAACGTAATAGCAATGCCCCAGTTTGTGGTGTTGAAGATAACAATGCAGTGCTCCTCGACGTGTTAAATAGTTACGATCCAAGTAGTACACAAGCACAAGCTTTAGTTGAGTCGATGCGAGCTTTTGACGGTTTTAACTGGGGTTATGACCCTCAACATTTTGCAGCACCAGAAGGTAGTTATGCATCAAATGCTGATGGCGTCGCTCGTATTATAGAAATGCGCGCAATGAACCAATCATTGCATGAAATTGGTTTGCGAGTAGTGTTAGATGTTGTCTATAACCATACCGCTTCTTCAGGCTTATATGACAAATCAGTGCTTGATAAAGTTGTACCCGGTTATTATCAGCGATTAAATGAATTTAGTGGCATGATAGAGAATTCGACTTGTTGCGAAAATACCGCGACAGAACATAAAATGATGGCAAAATTAATGAATGATTCATTGGTTAGTTTTGCTCAACATTTTGGCTATGATGGATTTCGTTTTGACTTAATGGGCCACCTTCCTAAGCAAGCGGTTATTGATGCACGAGAAGCGGTTAGAGCTGTCGATGCCGATACCTATTTTTATGGCGAAGGCTGGAATTTCGGTGAAGTGGCTAATAACCGTAGATTTGAACAAGCATCACAACTGAATATGGCCGGCAGTGAAATTGGCACATTTTCAGATAGACAACGTGACGCCGTTCGCAGTGCGGCATTATTTAATAGTGGCGGCAGTTTAAACGAGCAAGATACCATTCGTGTTGGTTTAGTCGGCAATGTTGGCAGTTATCACTTTACGGCAGCCAGTGGCGCCTATCTCTCTACATATGATTACCAATGGAATGGTCAACCGGCTGGTTACAGTAGCGACCCAGCTGATACCGTTAACTACGTTTCTAAACATGATAACGAAACGCTTTGGGATCAACTGCAATACAACTTGCCTAGCGATTTAAGTTTATCAGATAGAGTTCGCATTCATAATATCTCTTTGTCTTTACCACTGTTAAGTCAGGGGATCCCTTTTTTACATATGGGTTCAGACTTAATTCGTTCGAAATCTATGGATAGAAACACTTACGACGCTGGCGACTGGTTTAACCGAGTAGATTTTACTCAATTGGAAAGTAACTGGAATATCGGTTTACCTTTAGCACAAGACAATGAAAACAAATGGGCTGTTATTAGTGGAATTAGTGCTAATCCAAACAGTGCAATTGCCTCACAAGACATTCAATTTAGTAGTGAAGTGTTTAAAGAGTTTATTAATATCAGGGCAACAAGCAAGCTATTTAGGTTAAACAGTGCTGAAGATATTTCTGCGCGGATCAAGTTCCATAATACCGGCAGTGAACAAACCCAAGGCTTAGTAGTGATGAGCTTAGATGATGGTATTGGCTTAACAGACATTGATGAAAATCACGATGCCATCGTAGTACTATTTAATGGTAGTAACCAGGAACAATCATTTTATATTGCCAAAGCAAGTGACTTTAGTTTGCATGCCAAGCAATTAAACTCGATAGACAATACGGTGCAAACAGCCTCATTTAATCAAGGGACTTTTACCGTGCCTGCCTACACCACCGCTGTTTTTGTTAAACCGCAAGGGGCAACACAAGGCTATGGTTTATCGGCGCGTCCACCGTACAGTGAAAATACCCTTTACTTACGTGGAGGCATGAATGCTTGGGATACTTCCGATGCCTTCACATACGTTGGCGATGATAAATACCAACTTGAAGTGAGCTTATTAGCCGGTAACTACGAGTTTAAAATTGCTGATGAGAACTTTTCACACGCTAATATTGGTGGTGGTTTTTCTATGCCTATTGGTCAATCAGCAAACTTAACCAATGGTGGTAATAACCTTTACTTAAATTTAATTGCTGACGGCACTTATATATTTGAATTAGATGCCAGTAATGCTGATAACCCAACCTTGATGATCACACCAGATGATCCTAATGCCATTCCAGCGCCTTATGGAGAGTCAACCGTATATTTAAGAGGTTTAATGGCCGACTGGGGAACTAACCGACCGTTAACGTATGCCGGAAATGGTATTTATCGAGGTAGTTATGTAATTGCAGCAGGGGATCATTCATTGAAAGTTGCAGATGCCGATTGGGGAGGAACCGGTGGACCAAATTTAGGTGGCAGTATCAATGCAACTGTTGGCACTACGTTTGAGTTAACACCAGGATCCAACGACAACTTATCGTTATCTTTAACCGCTGAGCAAGAGTTAGTGTTTGTTTTAGATGCGAACAATGTAAATTCGCCACGGTTAACCATTAGAGCAATAGAGCCGTTCGCGGGGACAACATTTTATTTACGTGGCAGCATGAACAATTGGGGTATAAATACACCTTTCGTTTACCAAGGCAACGGTTTGTATCATGCAATGGTTGATGTAGAAGCTGCCGATCATGAATTTAAAATAGCGAATGAAGATTTTTCTATCGCCTATGGCGTAAATGAAACTTTACTCGAAGCACAAGCGTTAACCTTATCTACCACGGGAGGGAATGTTCAGTTGCCGGTACCATCAACGGTGACAGTAACCTTTATTTTAGATGCGGATCAAGTTGGCTATCCTAAAATCAGCTTTAGCCAATAATGTTATGTGAAATCTCTGCTAAACTTATTACAGCTTTGTTTGACCACAAAGCTTAATAACACGAGTTATAATGAGCTTACATTATTCATTTAACCGATTTAAGTGAACAATTTAACTTAAACACGTTAACTAGATAACTCGAATTTAAAAACAGGCCATGCTCTCCCAGGCCTGTTTTTTTTGCCTTTTTTTAGCCTAGACAGCCAAAGTGCCAATAACTATTTATCCATACAAGTTGCTTGCCCAATCACAACCGATATAATCATAACCATTATCAAAATCGATTCACGCCTATAACTGATGTTCAGCTATGAATAACCTACTTAATTTGACGCAATTTTTTCCTTATCAATTAGCAAAATTACAAGCGATGATCAGTGATTCAATTGCTGAAATATACCTAGGAGAATTTAATTTATCGAAACAAGAGTGGCGTGTCTTAGCTATTCTAGCGAATGAAAGTTCACTCAATGCAAAAGAAATAGGAAATAAAACCAATCTTGAAAAAATGCCAACCAGTCGAGCAATTAAAAAGTTAGTCCAGAGCAAACTCTTAGAAAAAGTGAGTAATACTAAAGATAAACGTTCAACTTTATTGACACTCACCGAAAAAGGTCAAACACTCTTTAATCAACTGGCCCCTCTGGTAAAAGCACGAGAGCAAGAGATACTGTCAGTATTAAACTCTCAAGAACGTGCAACATTAAACGAGACTTTTAGGAAACTTGAAAAAATTACCGAGCAAATTTCAACACAACCCAAATAATCATGGTAATAGGTCACTCACCCTAGCTTATTAGCCTGTCTTCGATACAACCAATCAATTGTGGGCTGGCACTATGTTCCCGATAGTTTAATGAGCATAAACGTTAAGAGAAAGAGTAAGTCATTAGGCTTTCTTTAACACTTTTAATATACTACTTAACAGTAATTCAGCGTTCACAGGTTTGGCAATATGTAAGTTCATGCCTGCGGCTAAACTATTTTCGATATCTTCTTGGCGCGCATGTGCCGTCATTGCAATAATGGGTAAGTCTTTAAATTTTTCGTTTTTACGCACGATTTTAGTTGCCGTTAAACCATCCATTACCGGCATTTGTATATCCATTAGCACAACATCAAAGGATGATTTTTCAAGGCTTTCTATCGCCAATTGACCGTTTTCAACCACAGTGATTTCAGCTTGCATGCTCTTTAATAATTCTTTAGCAACCAATTGATTTACTAGGTTATCTTCCACTATTAAAATTCTTACATTCGCTAAATTTTGCGGCGGTACCTCAGTGAGATTTTCAGTGGGACTGCCATGTTGAATAGGTTCGACTTTTTGACGATTAGCGCCTGAGCTCGAATCAATAACATTAAATAAATCATTACGTGACAGCGGCGCTTCACAGACTATATAAGGTAATTGGTATTTATCTAAGTATTCAAACGAGACACTGTAATCTTGGCTCTGATCGGGTAGACAAACCGCCAACATACATTGTTTTTCTTTGTCTTGATCTTGTGTCTTTTTTTCCCGTGAGTTAAGTGTTTCAGTATGACAAAGCTGCTCAACAAGTACATTACATAAGTGTTCATCTACTACATTCGCATCAATAAACAATATGTTCAGTTTTAATGCTGAGTAATGATTAATATCATCAGGGGATGATAATAGATGATATTGAAATTCATAATCTTCAATAAGCGCATTAAACGATGCCGGCAATTGATAATCTAAACAAAATATTTGTACATTTTTATTATATTTCGCATAAGGGTTATCATTATTAATTTTCAGGGGTAAGACAAAGTTAAACTCAGTTCCTACGCCTTCTTCACTAATAATTTTAATTTCTCCACCTAGCAAATTAATAATACGCTGACAAATGGATAAACCGAGTCCTGAGCCACCATATTCGCGTGTCATCGATTCATCTGCCTGCATAAATGCTTCAAATAAATGACTTTGTTTTTCTTTAGCTATTCCTATGCCCGTATCGATTATGCGAAACCTCACTAAAGTATCAATATCACTAATAGCGATCACTGCTAAGTGAATTGTAACGCTCCCCTCATGAGTGAATTTTATTGCGTTATTCAATAAGTTACTAAGTACTTGTACTAAACGCATTTCATCGGTGATGGCTATCACAGGTACATTTGACTCAATTGTAACGATAAGCTCGATGCCTTTATTATTCGCATTGCCAATATTTAAGTTAATCGCTTGACTAACAATGCGGTCTAAGCTGCATTCTGCTTTCATAATCGACATATTGCCCGATTCAATTTTAGCTAAATCGAGTAACTCATCAATTAAATGCAATAATGCTCCGGAAGCATTTTGAGCACTAGCTAAGTGTTTGCGTTGTTGATTAGAAATAGGCGTTTTTTCGAGTAACGAATGCATGCCTTGAATCGCATTGATCGGAGTTCTAATTTCATGACTCATATTCGCCAAAAACTGACTCTTCGTTTGGTTAGCTAATTCTGCTTGTTCTTTAGCTGCCGCTAACGCAGCATTAATAGCATATTGTTCCGTTACGTCTCGAATAATAATGATGGTGCCAAGCACTTGTTGTTCTTGATCAAAAAACTCAGAAGTAAATAATTCATACGTATTATCAACCGTTTCAATTACCTGAAAAATACCTTGAGCATGCTTAGTCTGCGTTTTGCTTTTATTTGCGGCTTCTAATAAGGCAGTACCTAGCTCATTAGGAATTAATTCCCCTGCTTGACGACCTAAAATAGCGTGTTCTTTTTTTCCTATAAAAGTTTCAAACGCTAAATTACAACCAATTAATAATCCATGGGGATCATTGAAAATTAAATAATCTGGGATCGCATCCATCACCGAATGCAAAATGGCATAATCATGCTGATGTTGTTTACTTTTTTCTAGCAGCGCTTGTGTCTTATCATTTACTTTACTGTCTAAAATATTATTTTGCTCTTTGAGCTGCTGCATTAAGCTTCTGTTTTGACTGAAAATATCTCCTACTAAATTAAACCAATGTAGCCAACCACTAGGCGGTTTAATTTTGCCATGATCACCTTTTGCACTATAAGCAATATGACTAATAAATTGCTGAGTAGGTTTAATAAAGGTTTTACTCGTCACGGTATAGACCACAGCTAACAACACTATTTGGCCAAAAAACAATAAGAAAAACAAACCCATAAACCTTTCAAAGATTGGATTAGTAAACGCTTGAAAAGGTTGATATTTTAATAATATCCAACCATCAATCGCTAGCTCGGCTTTTTGAACAAGTAAAGCGTGAAACTGAGAAGATGCAGGTAAGTTGTGAATATTTTCGAGCGTCAAATTAGCTAATGGCTTAGGTAGGGTATTTTTCCAGGAAACTTGCTTTTTAAGCGGCTCTCCATGTTTCGAGCGATTCAATAAAACTTGTCCTTTATTATTAATAAGAACATAGGTTTCATTTTCTTTAATGTCTAACAGGACTTTTTGATGAAGTCTTGATAAATCGATATTGATAATCACTGCACCGATATATTTATCCTGAAAAAATACCGGCCCCCCTACCGCGGTATACAAACTTTTGCTTGAGGTACCAATGTAAGGTGCTGACCAAAGCAATCCGTCAAAATTGCTAGTGGTGTTTCTTAATCTTTGTACATGTTCATTTTCAATCAAATTATTAGAATATTGCCAATTATTTCTATTTACCCAAGGGTAAATGCTGACAAATTGGTTCTCAGAAACATAATAAAACCAATTAGCTGTTTCGATGGCATTTTGCGCCGCCATAAACGCAGGAGTTAAAGAATGAGCCATCGCTAATTCATTCTCAAATGTGTCTTTTATCTCATTGATATTGCCAATTCCCGTTATATTTACACTCAGTTCTTGTCGATATTTAAGAATATCGTGACGAGATTTTTGTAAATAAAATCGCTCATTTTCTTGCACAAACAAAGGCAATTTCAACGGCACTTCTTCGGGAAAGTTAATAGTATGATTGGCATAATCTTGGATCGCTTGCACTGAACTTGCTGCCTGATTAAATTGACGATTTATATCATTGGTTTGACTAATTAAGTCAGTTAGCTCATTTTGCTCCATAGAGCGTAATTCACCATAATATCGAAAACTTGCCAATATTAATGCTACGAGCATTATTGCGATAAACACGCCTATTATTGAAAGCTTATAACGTGTAACTACTTGATTTTTGCCCGCTAATGCCATGGAAAGAGTATCTTTAGCTGTTAATGATCAGTACATATTCATTTGATGATATAACGAAAAAATTAAAAAATCATGCATTGTCCCATTAAGAAACGTTCTTATTCTTTTGAAAGGTGTTGACCTTTTAACTTAACCAAGCTAGATTGAAAGCGCTTCCAGAAAACAAGCTCGTTACTTTGGAAGCGCTACCAATAATCGATTATATTAATAATAAAGCCTACTATGAAAATTACTCTACCTAAAAATTCGCGTTTACTGTCGAAACAATTCACGTTAGGCGTTGCCACTGCTTCTTTCCAAATAGAAGGCGGTGCTGATCACCGTTTACCTTGTATCTGGGATACTTTTTGTCGCAAGGAAAATGCTATTGCAGATAAATCGCATGGTGAAATTGCTTGTGATCATTACCATCTTTGGCAACAAGATATTGAGATGATAAGTGCTTTAGGCGTTGATGCTTATCGTTTATCTATTTCTTGGGGCAGAGTGATGAATCAAGATGGTAGCCCTAATCAAGACGGTCTCGACTTCTATATAAAATTGCTTGATGCGTTACAAACGAAAAATATCAAAGCATTTGTAACGCTTTACCATTGGGACTTACCTCAGTATTTAGAAGACGAAGGCGGCTGGCTCAACAGAGCAACCGCTTATAAATTCAAAGAATACGCCGAACTGGTTATTAAAGCTTTTGGCGATCGTGTTTATTCTTACGCAACGTTAAACGAACCCTTTTGTAGCGCTTATCTAGGTTACGAAATTGGCATTCATGCACCAGGAATTAAAGGCAAAGAATACGGGAAAAAAGCGGCACACCACCTATTACTTGCCCATGGCTTAGCCATGCAATCATTAACCAAACTTAGTCCAAACACACAAAATGGTATTGTGTTAAATTTCACGCCTTGTTACCCCAATACTAACCATACCGATGATATTGCAGCTGCAAAGTACGCCGATGATTACTTTAATCAATGGTATATCAAGCCGATTATTGACGCTCAATATCCCGATATTCTGGCAAGTTTACCTGCAATTGCACAACCAGAAATTCAAGTAGGTGATCTCCAGATAATCGCTCATCCCATTGACTTTTTAGGGGTAAATTATTATACCAGAGCAGTATACCAAGCTGATAATCAAGAAATATTTTCGCAAATCAATTTAGATGATGTACCTTTAACTGATATGGGATGGGAAGTTTATCCGCAAGGTTTTACCGATTTATTAGTCGATCTTAATAACCGATATGACTTACCAGAGATATATATCACCGAAAATGGTGCAGCAATGCCTGATGAATTGATTGATAACGAAGTAAACGATGAGACTAGAGTTAGCTATTATCACAGTCATTTAAATGCAGTCCATCAAGCAATCGAGCAAGGCGTTGATATAAAAGGTTATTTTGCTTGGAGTTTGATGGATAATTTTGAATGGGCTGAAGGTTACTTAAAACGATTTGGGATTGTCTATGTGGATTATCACAGTCAAAAAAGAACCATAAAAGCCAGTGGCTATGCTTATCGAGATTTTATTCAACAACGCCAATAATGCCATTATCACTTTAAAAGCATCAAAATAAGAGAAAGTAACATGCTTAGAATGAAAGAAAAAATAGCGTACGGCTTAGGTGATACCGCTAGTAATATCATTTTTCAAACTGTGATGATGTTTTTACTGATTTACTATACAGATGTGGTTGGTCTTTCGCCGGCATTAGTCGGAACGCTTTTTTTAATTGTTCGAATATTTGATGCGATAACTGACCCTTTAATGGGAGCAATGGCTGATAGGACAAAAACCAAGTGGGGACAATTTAGGCCTTACCTGCTCTGGTTAGCTTTGCCTTTCGGTTTGATCAGCATATTAGCTTTTACCATTTTTGATCTTTCAGATAATGGTAAAATCATCTACGCGTTTGCAACTTACTCTTTACTAATGATTGTCTATACCGCTATAAACATCCCCTATTCTGCGCTTGGGGGAGTATTAACGGCGGATCCGAAAGAACGAGTTTCAGTTCAATCTTATCGTTTTGTTTTTGGCATGCTTGGCGGCTTAATAGTGGCAGCTGGTACTATGCCGTTAGTTGAATATTTTGGTGAGGGAGATAAAGCATTAGGTTATCAATATACTATGATAGCGATGAGTGCTTTAGGGGTCGTTTTATTTTTACTGTGTTTTGCAGGAACCAAAGAACGCATTAGCCCCCCGCCGCAACAAAACTCAACCTTTAAGCAGGATTTGATCTGCTTGTGGCAAAATGATCAATGGCGCATTCTGTGTTTAGCCGGACTCCTACTACTTAGTGGTCAAGTACTTCGAGGTACTTTAGCTGTCTATTACGTAAAATACTATTTAGTTCGAGTTGATTTAATCACCCCATTTATGACGTTAGGCATGATCGGCAGTATTTTAGGTTGTGCATTATCACAAACGGTCGCAAAGAAATTTTGTAAAATTAAAGCCTATATCGCTTTACAATCCATTGCAGCTTTCATATGTGTGATCAGTTATTTTGTAAGTTCCCATCAAATCACCCTCGCATTAAGCCTATTTTTTCTGTGGAGTTTCTTTTTGCAAATGGCAACACCACTACTTTGGGCTAAAATGGCAGATACCATTGATTATGGCCATTGGAAAACCGGAGTTCGAATAACCGGAATGGTATATTCTGCGGTTGTGTTCTTTATCAAACTTGGCGTAGCTATAGGAGGGGCATTAGCAGGCTGGTTATTAGCCTTTTATGGTTATCAAGCGGACATGGAACAAAGTGAGACGACAAAGCATGGCATCTTAATCTCATTCACTTTATTCGCCGCTTTAGGCTCTGTATTAGTTGCGTTTGTAATGCGCTGGTATACGCTCGACAATGATAAAGTTGACAAGATCCATCATGCGCTACAGCAAAGCACATCGTAGCAGTATTTTCTTGAATGTTAACGTCACAAAGTAGCTAAAATTAGTGACTTTGTGATCCTAAAAGTTATCAGAGTCATTGCTTTTCTTTTCTCTTTTGATTTGCTCTATTCGAAGAGGAGTAAAAACAGACAAGTAAAGCAATAATAATTAAGTAGATACTAAAATTTTACACGTTCAATTAAGAGTATAAGCTCTAATATAATTGCGGTTTTTGGCAGTTTATACTTGACCTAAATATAAAACTAACATAATTTACGAAAGCGCTTCCAGAAACTAGCGGCTATTTTTTTAGGTAAAACTGGAAGCGCTTCCAAAAATAACAAAAAGTGCTTAGATTAACCGGGGGAGACATAATGATAAAAATTTCAAAAAGTTTTACACCATTGTTTATCTTAGTATCGACAATGTCGTTACTAGGATGTGGTGGTGCTCAAACTGAAACTGATTCAAGTAAAATAGATCCACAACAACCTGTCAGCGATTGGCAAATGGTTTGGAGTGACGAATTTGATGGTGAAGCCATAGATACTCAAAACTGGACCCATGAAGTCAATTGTTGGGGTGGCGGTAATAATGAAAAACAATGTTATACCGAAAACGCTGAAAATTCTTATGTTAGTGATGGTACGCTGAAATTAGTTGCGTTACCTGCGGCAGAAGGTGCTGAATTACCTTATACCTCGGCTCGAATGATCAGCAAAAATAAAGCAGATTTTAAATATGGTCGTTTTGAAATAAAAGCGAAAATGCCTTATGGCCAAGGAAGTTTTCCTGCGTTTTGGATGATGCCAACAGATGAAGTTTATGGCGGCTGGCCAAAGTCAGGCGAAATTGACATCCTCGAAACAGTGAACTTAAAAACAGTGAACGATGAAGGCGTTGAAGAAAATAACGTTCACGGTACGTTACATTACGGTAAAGAATGGCCAAATAATTCTCACTCAGGTAAATCTTATAGTTTACCTGATGGCATTAACCCTGCTGACGATTTCCATGTTTATGCCATTGAATGGCAAGAAGGTGAAATTCGTTGGTATGTAGATGATTATTTATATGCAACACAACGTAAATCTGAAGTTCGTTACAACAGTAAAGATGAAGCTGTTGGCTTAGCGCACAAAGGTTGGTTTGCAGAATACTTTGATCAAACAACCGGTGAGTTAACGACTCATTGGGATAATGCACCATACGATCAACAATTTTATATGATTTTAAACAACGCTGTTGGCGGTGATTGGGCTGAAAATACCAATAACCTAGGGATTGATGCAAGTGCATTTGCTGATGGACAAACTTTTGAAATTGATTATATCCGTGTTTATCAATGTCAACAAAACCCAGATACAGGCAAAGGTTGTGAAACAGTTAGAGCTGGTTACGATGATCTAGAAGATGCCCTAGTTGAAGGTAAAGCACCTGTCCCTACTCCACCTTCAACAGGTGAAGCAAAAAACCTAACTATTTTTTCAGGGACTTTAAACCCTAATTGGCCAGCATGGGATTGTTGTGGAGGTTCAACGCCAAGCATGATTACTGACGCTGAAAAAGGAGAGGTTGTTGAATTTGTCATTGGCGCAACCCCAACAGTAGTCGGTTTTATTTCAAGAGAAGAATTTATCACTGATCCTAATGGTCAAGGAACACCTTTTGACGCTTCACCACTAGTAGATTTAAATGGTGTTATTACTTTTGACATGAAATTAATTACCGCGCCGGCAGCAAATGCACAGTGGAATATTAAGGTAGAAAGTAATGAAGCAAGCACCGCAGCTGATTTTAAATTAAATGAAAGCCTTGAAGGTGTTAACCCTGTTGTTGGTCAATGGCAAACTTATACCTTTCCATTATCAGCGTTCGCAGACAAAGGATTAGATTTAAGTGCTATTGATGTTGTAATGGTATTCCCTGATTGGGGCGCCGGTGAAGGAGCCGTCTTCCAAATTAGCAATTTATCGATTGAAGGTGATGTGGGTGCCGCTCCTGAACTAACTATCTTTAGTGATAATGAAAACACAAGTTGGCCTATGTGGGATTGTTGTGGCGGCTCTACACCAACGGTAGAAATGGATGATGATGAGCACGGCAACGTCGCAGAATTTTCAATTGGTGCAAATCCAACGGTAATGGGCTTTATTTCACGTGAAGAGAATACCAGCACGCCTGCCCCTTTTGATGCGACTAGCATTCTAGCAAATGGCGTTGTGCAATTTGAAATGAAAGTCACCGCTATGCCAACTGACGCAAGTGCAGCTTGGATATTCAAAATAGAAGCAGATAATGCTGCATCGGCAGTAGAATTACCCTTATCGGATAGTGTTGAAGGGGTAAGCCCAGTCGCCGACCAATGGCAAACTTATACTTTTAATTTAGCAGACTTAGCAAATGCAGGGCTTGATGTTAGTGCCTTAGATGTCTTGATGATTTTTCCAGCATGGGGCGCAGGTGATGGCGCTGTTTATCGTGTTGATAATGTAAAAATCTATGATCCAAATGCTTCAAGTGGTTTCCAAGGATTTGTATTATTTGATGACCAAGCAAAAGAGCAATGGAGCATTTGGGATTGTTGTGGTGGCAGTACTCCAACAGTTGAAAACGATGATACAGAACATGGCTTAACTGCAGAATTTGTTATTGGTGCATCACCAACGGTAATGGGATTATTAGCAGACGATGATGTTTATATTGATGCTTCAGCATTATTAGCCAACGGTGTTGTGCAATTTGAAATGAAAGTTGTTAACGCACCATTTGATGCAAGCGCAGCTTGGTTATTTAAAATTGAATCAGGTGATGCCTCATCAGCCGTTGAACTAGCACTATCGGCAAGTCAAGAAGGCGCAGATCCGGTTGTTGGTCAGTGGCAAACTTATACTTATTCATTACAGTCACTCTTTGATGCTGGTTTAGATATTAGTCAAATAGATGTGCTGATGGTATTCCCAGCTTGGGGAGCCGGCGATGGCGCAACCTACCGTCTTGATAATGTCATGATTTATGATCCAACAAGTGTTCCAGCTCCAAAAGGATTAACAATTTACGATAATGCCCAACATGAACAATGGCCTATTTGGGACTGTTGTGGTGGCTCTACGCCAACCGAAGAAGAAGACGATGCAAGCCATGGCATGGTGGCCGAATTTGTCATTGGCTCAGCGCCAACCGTTATGGGTTTCTTAGCGAATGACGACGTTTATTATGACGCTAGTTCATTGTTACAAAATGGCACCGTAACCTTTGATATGAAAGTCGTTACAGCTCCGCTCGACTCAAGTTCAACCTGGTTATTTAAAATTGAAGCCGGAGATGCCTCATCAGCTGTTGAATTAGCATTATCTGCCAGTCAAGAAGGTCAAACGCCTGTGGTTGGTGAATGGCAAACTTATACCTTTTCTTTACAAGCACTGTTTGACGCCGGCTTAGATATTAGCGCGATAGATGTATTGATGGTTTTCCCTGCTTGGGGAACGGGTGATGGCGCTGTCTATCGTATAGATAATGTTGCGATAACAGCTCCGTAAACACGTAATTAAAAATAACTGTTCGGCGAGTATAGCCGACGTTAATTAAACTAATTTTAAGAAAGTAGGTTAAAATGAAACATTCAAAATACTCTAAAAAGCGTTTAGCTACTTGCATATCAGCCATTTTAGCAACGGGATTAACCCACCAGTTATCTGCGGCAGAAGCTGAACAATTAACCAATAAAGAAACAAACTCAGAAATAGAAATTATTGAAGTTACCGGCATCATGAGCAGTTTAACGCGCTCGATGGCATTAAAAAGAAGTGCTTCTGGCGTCATGGATGTGATCTCAGCTGAAGATATGGGTAAGTTTCCTGACACTAACCTTGCTGAATCATTACAGCGTATTACGGGCGTGTCGGTTAGTCGTTCTAACGGTGAAGGTAGTCAAATTACGGTTCGTGGTTTTGGCCCTGACTTTAACTTAATTACCTTAAATGGCCGTCAAATGCCAGGTACGGGTAATTCGCGGTCATACAGTTTAGAGAACTTATCTTCAGATGGTGTCAGCTCACTTGAAGTACATAAAACAGCGCGAGCTGAAAATCCCAGTGGCGGCTTAGGCGCAACGGTCAATATTGTCACCATGAAACCTTTTCAAAGTCCGGGTGAGAAATTTGTACTTTCAGGTAAAGGCATTTACGACTCATCAAATGTTGAAGGCGATGATTTAACACCAGAATTTTCAGGTATGTATAGCAATACCTATGCTGATGATACATTAGGTTTTTCCATCGCCTTTTCTCATCAAGAACGAGACTTTCAACAACAATGGGCGGGCATACAAGGCTGGCAATATCAGTCAAACGCGCAGTTACCTACGTTAGATGCTGACAAAGTGATCGATAATCGTGATGCCAATGCTGCCGCAGGTGCTTTCTTTCCAAGAAATATGGGCTATGGCATAACGGATGTTGAACGAGAAAGAACCAATGCCAATGTCACGTTTCAGTACGCGCCAATAGACAGTGTTATTTTAACTTTTGATTACACAATGGGCCAATCAATCACGGGAAATAACGGAATTAGTTGGGGACAATGGCACGATTACGGTGGCAATATTAAAGCATATGAGCTAGACGAAAATGGTACCGTTCTCTTCGCTGACCTAGCCGGTAATGATGGTTCATACACAGCTAATCGCGACACAACTGAAACAAATGAAGAATCCATTGGTTTTAATATTGAGTGGGCTGCAACTGACGATATATCGGTATCACTTGATTATCACAATTCAGAAAACAAAGCAGATAACGGCAAAGATTCTGGCATGGATGGCACAGGCTCGTTAGTGTTTGGCTCAGATCAATTAGTCAGTAAACATTATGATTTTAGAACCGGAGATATTCCACAAGGGACAATTTTTTGGAAAAATGGCACCACCACTTTATCGCCAGGTGAAATGGATTCTCATTTTAGTCAATTTATTCATAGCCCAGGCAAGTCTGAAATAGAGCAATTACAACTAGACGGCACTTGGGAAAACCCAAATGACTCATCATTAATTTCGGTTAAAGTTGGCCTTGCTCGTACCGAGCAATCTATTGGCGGCTCTAGCGCCTGGAGTGGTTTAATTGGTGGTTTCTTATTTAACCCGAATTATTCTGCGGCTTTCCCTGACGGTATGTTTGAATACAACACGACCGAGGACTTTTTGGATCAATTTTCCAATGGTGATAATTCAATAGGTGCGGGTTATTACTATAGTTTTGACTTTGATGAAGCCGTTGCCCGTTCAGAAGCTTTTTTAAATAGTGACTTACTGGGGGATGATTATTTTAGTACTGACCCTTATCGAGATGGCAGTGTACTCTCTCAAGGCTCAGTTGATGAAGACACCACCAGTATTTATGCTTCGTCATTCTGGGAATTTGAAGTTGCTGATTTTCCCGTACAAGTCAATATTGGGTTTAGATATGAAGAAACTGATGTCACGAGTAATGTATTACAACCTATTCCTACAGAAGTGTGGTGGAAAGGGGGAAGTGAATGGCATACTCAATATCAGTCAGGTGACAACACCATTTTATCTCTCGAAGGTAAGCATGATGTCTTTCTACCTATGCTCGATGCTAAAGTCGATATTACCGAGGACATTGTAGCCCGTGCTTCTTGGGGGAAAACAATCACTCGTGCGCCTTTAGGTGCTTTAGCCGGTGGCAGATCTTTAGGGGCAAGTACTCGACCTAATTCTCGTATTGGTGGTGAAGGTAATACAAACTTATTGCCATATGAAGCAACCAACTTCGATCTTTCATTAGAATATTACTACGCAGAAGGTAGTTATGCTGCTGTTGGATATTTTAGAAAAGATGTAGAGAATTTTATCAGTAGCCAAACTGTCACTACTTCAATTGAAGATATGCGTGAAATTTATCAAGGGGCTCGATGGAATCAAGCTGTTGCTGATTTAGGCGGTAACCCAACCAACGATGAAATATTTGCTCAAATGCAGCTTAATGGCGCGACATTAAATGAGCAAGGTTATTTAACACCAGCAAGTGATGATCCATTAATGCAATGGGATATTACTCGTCCATTCAATACCCCAGATAACAAAGTTGTCGATGGTTTTGAATTGGCAATACAACACTTTTTTGGTGATACCGGCTTTGGTTTTGGCGCCAATGCTACTTTTGTTGATGGTGATGTCGAATTTGATGTGGATGATATAACGAAAGTTGATTCAGTGTCTGAATTAGAACCACAAACGCCATTAACGGGCTTAAGTGATTCCGCTAACTTCCAATTGTTTTATGAAAAAGAAGCATTGTCGGTCAAGGTGACATACGCATGGCGTGATGAATACTTAATAGGTGTTGGACAAGCGCAAGGGTCGTCTGACAACCCTCCTCAGTTTGCTAAAGAGTTTGGTCAAGTCGATATGAGTATTAATTATGATATCGATGAAAACTTCACGGTATTTTTTGAAGGGTTAAACCTAAATAACGAAACAGAGCAAGGTTATGGTCGTTATGAAGAGCAGTTCTTGTTTGCTCGCCAATATGGCTCTCGATATACCTTAGGCATGCGTTATAGCTTTAAATAGCGCAATGTAAGGACAACATTTATCGCAAGATAAACTGAATATTAAAAAGCCACTAAGCAATTAGTGGCTTTTTTGTTGTTAAGCGTGTTTTACCTTATTACATAGTTGGTTGTCTGTAATAAACTCAATCGTTCCGTTGGAAGATTGCTTGAACGTGAATAATTACATTACATAACTTGTAGGCTTGCAATAATGTTTGCAATACATTAACAATATAAAGTTTTATTATGAAAAAGTTGTCTTATTACAGTCTGGTTGCACTAATGAGTATGTCATCATTTGCTTGGGCCAATGATTTAAGTGCAACAATCGAAGCAAATAATAATAAATACATAGCGTTGTTCAATGAAGGTAAGGCTGAGCAGTTATCCCAAATGTTTACAGAAGATGCATTATATCTAAATGATGGTTTTGCATTAATTCAGGGCCGTAAAGACATAGCCAAACAACTCAAACTTGAAATGTCAGCAGGTCCAGCAACAATAACTTTAAAAACTGTTGAACAAAGCGTGACAATAGAACGGCAACAGAGGTCGGTGTTTGGGAAGTCACCATAAAAGGTGAAAAATCTAATGAAAAAATATTAGGTAATTACTTAGTCGTTTGGCAAATGCAACCTGATGGGCAATGGTTGATTTATCGTGATGTGATTAACTATTCAGAAAATCATCAAACACTATAAAGCAAAGTAGTGATATAAACCGAATTGAACTAATATACTATCCTTTTTTGCAAGATAAATTAGCTCTATTTATCTTTAGGATAGATATTATGTTGCATCCGCAATCGTGGCACATAAGTCATTCATGATTTTCTTCCCTAAACAATCAGGCTTATCCAGTTTTGAATGATTTTTCAAAACAACTGCCGCACAACTACTTCCTATTAAAAAGTAATCACGCGGCAGTAGATACTAATTCACTTACTGACAGCTCATTGTGGCTTGCTCAGCAGTGTTAGGAACAACACTAATGCCAGAATAACTTAATGTCACTTTACCTTTCGTTGATAACGTAAACGGTGACATTATTTGAGCAAATTCAGCTCCTGAGCTTTTTAAGCAAGCGAAATCGATGCTAATGGTGTGCCATTCGTTTAAATCAGCGGCTTTCAACAGCGGCGCTATGTCGATTGAGTCTTGGCATTCACCATTACAATTCATTGCTAAGTTAACCGCATCAGTTGGCACTCGCTCAAGACGAACTTCAAACGATAGTACCGATTTTGCTTCATGATAAGCTCTAAAATCTTCAGGGAAACTACTAAAAATACGTAAGCTTGCCGATTCATTACCATTGAAAGATACCGTTCTTGCATCTTCTTGAACTACCTTGTCTAACGTTCTTAACGAGATAGCACCTAACGATTGAATATTAGAGGTCACCGTTGCTGATTTATCACCTGATTGCAGAGCAACATGCCATGGCTTTTTCACCGCTAATTCAAAGATTTTTAATTCAGTTAATGAATCAGAAGCAGCCACAGAAGTTTCATTGAGATCATTTGCTAAAACGAAACCTTGATCGCCATTTTCAAACTGATCATTTCCAAGGTAAGTTAACCCATAACCATACGGCAACAAAGGTTGATAGTTTTTATCAAAACGATTAACCGTGGTTTGATCTGCTGAGTTCGGCCATGAAAATGATAACTTACCTTTAAAGTCATGATTGATATCGCCATTAGCTTTGGTAAATAACACATCAGCTACGCTTTTGCCCTCTGAACCCGGTAACCAAGCGGCGACAAACGCATCAGAAGCATTTAATTCAGCGTTTACCCACATTGGACGACCGCTAATAAAAACCGAGACCACTTTTATGCCTTGCGCTTGTAAGCGTTTTAATAAAGCTAGATCTTGTTTATTGCCTCGTTGATATTCAAGGTTATCCAAATCACCATTTCCTTCGGCGTAAGGCTCTTCACCAAAAACAACAATCGCAACATCAGGTTTCTGCATAAATGAACCATCACTACTTAGTTCAATGCTTCCCTCACCCATGGCGACTTTTGCTTTGATCCCATCATAAATGGAAGTACCGCCAGGGAAGTCGGCATTGTTATTACCCGTACCTTGCCACGTAATTGTCCAACCACCTGATTGTTTACCAATATTATCCGCACCATCACCGGTCACTAAGATATGTTGATGTGGAGACAACGGCAAAAGATTCTCGTTATTTTTCAATAAAACTAAAGACTCTCTCACCGCTTGCTGTGCAATGGCTCTATGTTCGTCAGCACCAATCAGTGCGGTTTTTCCCGACAATTTACGTTTTGCTGGACTAGGCTTTTCAAAGAGGCCAGCTCTGACTTTCACGCGCAAAATTCGGCTCACCGCATCGTCAATTCTGCTTGGTTTAATTTCACCACTTTTTACTTGAGCAATGGTATTTTCATAAAGAGGCTTCCAAGCATTAGTTGGCACCATAAAAATATCTAAACCAGCGTTAATAGATTGTGGACAGCTCTCATTCGTACACCCTTTAATTTGCCCGTGACCATTCCAATCACCAACAACAAAGCCATCGAAACCCATACGGTTTTTTAACACATCGGTTAGTAAGTACTTATTGCCGTGATTTTTCTTGCCATGCCAGCTGTTAAAAGACGCCATAACCGATTGTGAACCAGCTGATAAACCGCCAACATAACCTTGGGCATGGATATCAAATAACGTTTGTTCGCTAGCAATATTATCCCCTTGGTCATCGCCTGCTTCAGTGCCACCATCCCCTAGAAAATGTTTCACGGTGCTTATTACCCGTTCATCACCTAAAAAGTCCTGGTCTGCAGCACCTTGAAGACCTTTTACAATCGCCGCCGAGTAATTTCTGACAATTTCAGGATCTTCAGAATAGCCTTCATAAGTTCTACCCCAGCGATCATCGCGAACAACAGCCACGGTAGGGGCAAACACCCAATCAATGCCTGTTACCATCACTTCTTTTGCGGTGATCGCAGCAATTTTTTCAATTAAATCAGGATTATTCGCCGCTCCTAAACCAATGTTATGAGGAAAGAGCGTCGCGCCAATAACATTGTTATGGCCATGTACCGCGTCAGTTCCCCACATAGTAGGAATAGTAGAACCATCGAGTGAATCATCGATTGAGGCTTGATACATAGCTTCAGCAAGTTTGATCCAATCTGCAGGGCTTGCATGTTTGTTATTTTCAGGAAATGCACCACCACCATTCAAATATGAACCAAAGCCATATTTACGCATATCTTCAACCGAAATATCCCGTATCTCTGGCTGGATCATTTGTGCAACTTTTTGCTCTAATGTCATCGTTGATAAAATTTCTGACACTTTCGCTTCAACGCTTGGATCTGGTTTAACCGCAATATCTAATTTTGGCCAAATAGCTAAATTTTCGTGCAATGGTTGTGCGCTGTTTTTCTCTGGTTGTTGATTTTCATTTTGCTCAACCGACGTTGGCGTTTGCTCACTATTACACGCCGCGAGTGAAGAAGTAATAGCGACCAACAAGAGTGAACGGATACAACGATGTTTCATATTAATTTTAATTGACATAATAACCTCAAGCCTTATTTAATAAAGGCTTACTGCCTGACAGACCATAAAAAGCGATAAACAGATAACAAATGATCGGTAAGAAAAATGAATTTTGCAAACCAATATTATCCGCTAACATCCCCTGAATTAACGGAATAATAGCACCACCGACAATTGCCAAACATAATATGCCTGAGCCTTGACTGGTATGTTTTCCTAATCCACTAATCGCTAAACTAAAAATGGTTGGAAACATGATTGAATTACACAAACCAACCAATAACATCGACCACATAGCAAGTTGTCCTGAAGTTATCATGGCACTAGCAATAAAGATCACAGCGACAATCGCGCTAAACGCTAATACTTTCCCTGCCGGTAATTTTTGCATAACCGCCGCCCCGATAAACCGGCCAACCATAGCGCCCCCCCAAAAATACGCTATATATTTAGCAGCATGGGCTTCTTCTAATCCAGCAATATTAGGATCATGTAAAAATGACACTAAAAAGCTGCCAATTGCTACCTCTGCGCCAACATAGACAAAAATTCCAATCGCACCTAACACAAGGTGACGATATTGCCAGGCACTTCCAGAAAGAGATTGGTTTTCATGAGTGTCTTGTGCATATTCAACGGTAGGCAATTTTATATAAGCAAAGACCGCCGCAAGCATAAACAACATTCCCGCTAAAATTAAATAAGGCAATTGTACAGATTCTGCTTGTTGACTCGCCGACATGCTTTCTGCAACTTGTTCTAATATAAGATATGCGCCAAAAAATGGTGCAATGGTGGTCCCTAGAGAATTAAATGCTTGGGTAAGAGTTAATCTTGATGAAGCAGTTTCAGCTTTTCCTAAAATACTGACATAAGGGTTTGCCGACACTTGCAAAATGGTAATACCGCTCGCAAGTACAAACAACGCGAATAGAAAAACTGGATAGCTGTGCATTGAAGCGGCAGGGTAAAAAGCTAAACAACCAACCGCCGCGATAATCAACCCTAATACAATACCTCTTTGAAAGCCTATTTTTTTTACTATGTTGCCCGCTGGAATGGATACTAAGAAATAGGCACCAAAAAAGCAAAATTGGATCAACATTGCCTGACTATAGGTTAAGTCAAACACCCCTTTTAAATGTGGAATTAAAATATCATTTAAACAGGTTATAAAACCCCACATAAAAAATAATGACGTTAAAGACGTTAACGCAAAAACATAATTGTCATTACCACTTTGTTTAACAGGCTCAAGCTCACCTGGTTGTATGGATACACTAGCCATTGTTTTCTCCTAACATTTCCCCGCCCTTCTCACATAATTTTTGTTATCACTGATGCAGACTCAGCTTGCTTTTCTATTTAATTAAGTCACTTTCAATTTACTCAGACAAAACTGGAAGCGCTTCCATTTTGTCTGCTAATAATAAAAAATGCAATGATTTTTACAATTTTTTGGAAGCGCTTTCAATCGTTGAATTATTATGCCATATTAAATGCGTATGCAGAATTCATCACAACACTAACTCTTACTAGTTAAGCATTTAACTTTCATGTTAAAGTCTACTAGCAAAAAATTATAATACGCTAAAGGGTAATAATGGCGACCATTTACGAAGTTTCAGCATTAGCAGGTGTTTCACTATCTTCCGTTTCTAGGGTGCTTAACAATCATGAGCATGTGAGTGAAAAAACTAAACAAAAAGTCATGGCAGCGATGGACGAATTAGGCTATCGCCCCAATAGTGTGGCCCGCTCATTAGCTTCGAACCGTTCAAATAGCATTGGGGTTTTAGTCTCTGAATTACATGGTCCTTTCTACGGTGAAATGCTCAGTAGTATTGAAATAGAATTAAGAAAAGCAGGCAAGCATGCAGTGGTTACCGCAGGTCACAGTGTTGAACAAAGTGAAAAAGACGGCATTAACTTTTTAATCGACCGTAATTGTGATGCAATCATTATTTTAATTGATTCTCTATCGGATGAGTTTGTTATTGAGTTATCAAAAGGCTCAACGCCTGTGGTGATATTAAACCGTTTAATCCCTGAAATTAAAGATAAATGCTTTTATATTGATAATGAACTCGGTGGCTATTTAGCAACTAAATATATCATTGAACAAGGGCATAAAAATTTAGCTTACATCTCAGGCCCACTATTTAAACAAGATGCTAACGAACGTTTAGATGGTCACAAAAGAGCCTTAAATGAAGCAAATTTAAAGTTTGATGATGAGTTATTTTACGAAGGTGACTTTTTAACAACGAGTGGCCGAGTTGGGATTGATCACCTCCTTAAAAAAAATAAACCGTTTACTGCCGCTATTTGTGCAAATGATGAAATGGCCTCTGGTGCAATGAAAGGGTTAAGAGATCACAACATGTTAATTCCCAAAGATTGTTCAGTTATCGGATTTGATAACGTCTACTTTGCTAATTATTTACACCCTGAATTAACCACGATGAATTATCCAATTAATGAAATGGCTAAAATGTCAGCTCAATGGATATTAAAAAATGTCTATAAACACTCGGATGTTTTCGTCAATAATAAATTCACGCCTGAATTGATAATCAGGGAATCGATCAAAAAGGTCGAGTAGATACAGACAAATCTGCGAAATATTTTAATATTATTGCTGAGAATACGATTGCCTGTTCGTTTCTATTTGCGATCACTTTCTGTTAATCGCTATCATATTTTCCATAAAATAGTTCAATATGCTAGATGTTAAAACCACTCAACGCAGCACCATCTTAATTTTTTGCTCCACTCTCCCCCTTGCATGTCGTTTTGAACATCTTTGCTCATCAAATTAGGCAAGGTGCATTTTTCATTATCCTGGTCATTTTCCTTTTCGTTATCTCAGTTGATTAAGGAAATCTTAAGATTGTCGCTTTAGCATCAAGCTAATGTAATGAAAGAAAAGACAATTAAATAATGTTTGATAATACCAATAAACCAAGGGGGTTAAGTCGAATTTACTTAGCTAGTTTAAATTCTTTAAGAGCATTTAGTTGGTTAATAAACCATGAAGCTGCCTTTAGGCAAGAACTACTCCTTTTGATCATTGCAACGCCAGTTACATTTCTTCTAGACATCACCGTTAAAGAACAGATTATATTAATTGTAGCGCTGCTGTTTATCATCTTTACGGAAATAATTAATACCGCAATTGAAGCGATTGTCGATAAAGTTGGATTAGAAATTCATCCGCTTTCTGGATTGGCAAAAGATTTAGGTTCGGCGGCTGTGCTTTTGAGTGTCGTGATTGCGGTGTTAGTCTGGATAGCCGTAATATTTTAAAGGAAGAGATACAGTGCCTATCATTGATCAACTGACTTTAAGTTAATCTTAAGCTTTTACCAATATAGTAAACCGCGTATTTTCATAAAAATTGTCAAACGATGTTTACTTCTGTTTATAAAACAACAAAACCTTTTTTACTATTTACTATTGGTATCATAGCCTTACTGTCATTTGCACGTTCAGGCTTGGCATTATGGCAACTAGATAGATTTGACTCTATTCACGACATTAGTAACTTTTTTATTAATGGGCTTCGCATTGATTTAAGCACGATTGGCTACTTATCTGCCATTCCCGCACTATTCCACCCTTGGCTTATAGCGAGCCGATTGAAAACGCTTTGGCGAAGCTGTTTAACCCTATGGTTTTACATCATGACAATGCTAGTTATTTTTTTAGAGTTAACCACACCAGCCTTTATTAATGAGTATGGTTTTAGGCCAAACCGCATATTTATTGAATACTTAGCATATCCAGATGAAATAACTAAAATGTTAGTTAACGGTCATTTATTAACGCTATTTATAGTTTTATCGCTATTAATTTTACCGAGTAAAATAATCTGGAATTACATTAATAAACGAGTGTCAACACAAGTACAGTTAACGGCTAAAAGCGCGGTTATTTCTTTTGTCACATTAGTGGTTGTTCTATTTTTATTTGCTAGAGGTAACTTAGGCCATCGTCCCATAAATCCGTCATTAGTGTATTTTTCCACCGACCCGTTAATTAACTCGTTAACATTAAATTCAACTTATAGTGTTGCTTATGCACTTAAACAATTTGGCAACGAAATAAATGCCGCTCGCCTCTATGGAACAATGAGTAATGATCAAGTTATTCATGTTGTTAGGCAGGAAACACAACTACCCTTAAATACTTTTAAAAATGACAATTTACCGACATTAACTAAACGTTCTCCCTCGTATCAAGGTAAACCCAAAAATTTGGTGATCATTTTAGAAGAAAGTTTAGGCGCACAATATGTCTCATCTTTAGGTGGTATCTCACTAACGCCTGAAATGGATAAACTCCATAATGAAGGCTGGGCTTTTCAACGACTATACGCAACAGGAACTCGCTCTGTAAGAGGTATCGAAGCAGTAATCACAGGGTTTACGCCAACACCTTCAAGAGCCGTGGTTAAACTTGATAAATCTCAAAAACACTTTTTCACCATAGCTTCATTACTTAAAAGTAAAGGTTATCAAACCCAGTTTATTTACGGTGGTGAAAGCCACTTTGATAATATGAAAAGCTTTTTCTTAGGGAATGGTTTCACTGATATTGTCGATTTTGACGATATTGACACGCCAAAATTTATTGCATCTTGGGGGGCCAGTGATGAAGACTTATTTAATCAAGCCGACAAGGAGTTATCCGAGCTTTATAATCACAATCAGCCATTTTTTAGTTTTATCTTCACGTCTAGTAATCATGATCCCTTTGAAATTCCAAAAGGAGTTATCACACCAATAAAATACACCGACAAACAATTACAAAAGTATGATAAAAAAGAATTACTGAGACATAAGGCTATTCAATATGCTGACTATGCGTTAGGAAACTTTATTGCTAAAGCTAAAACACAGCCATATTGGAAAAACACTATTTTTCTTGTTGTTGCGGATCATGATGCAAGAGCAATGGGCAGTGATTTAGTGCCAATCAACAACTTTCATATTCCCGGTGTTATTTTAAATTCAGGCTTAACGGCTAAATTAGATAATCGTCTTGTAAGCCAAATTGATTTAGCGCCAACGCTTTTATCACTCATTGGTATCGAAAACTATTCCCCTATGCTTGGGCACGATCTTACCAACCCCAAGTTTTCTGGCAGAGCAATGATGCAATATGCAGAAAACTTCGCATATATGACTGACCATGATGTGACTATTTTACAACCACAAAAAGCAGCTTTAAATTTTAACTATAAAACTGAGAACAACCAATTAACGCCGAAGCAAGCGAATCAAAAATTATCATATATTGCGCTTGCTCACGTTCTATGGGGGAGCTTAGCGTATAAAAATGGCTGGTACTCAGTACCGCCAATAAAGGTTAATTAATTTTTTTGCCATGAGTAACAAAACCGAAACCTTTATTACCAACCGCAGAGATCATTACCGCTTCAAATAATGGCTCATTCGAATCAGGTTTGATACTCCAATCAAAAACAAAATTAGCGCCGGTGCCACCTTCCGTATCCGAAAGTTCAATCACGATTTCAACGGTTTCCATCGGTGCAATATAAATACTATTTTCAAGAAAAGACTTAACCAACTGACCTTGAGTATTAAAGTATTCAATCTTATTGATATAAATCGTATCTTGTTTATTGATGTTTCTGATACTTACCGTGGAAGAAAGTTCTTTAAAATCACTTTCGGAATGTAAATAGACCGCTGAGTATACGGATAAATAAGAACTACCTGAAAGCAACGAACTATCTTCATTGACCTTAATGACTCGTTGTTTCCAATCTAGCTTTTTTGGCTCAATAGAAAGTTCTTTTTGCCCGCAAGCGCTTGTAAATATTAGTGAAATGATGATAAAAGCTAATAGGGTTTGATTATTCATATTAAAAGTCGCTTGAAGGTTTTGCTCATTATAATGAAGAAAGAGAATTAACATCAAGTAAGATCGACGCTATAACGTAATACCTTTCATTGCTAGGGTAATGGTATTGAAGGGCAATCCCCCATTACTGACATGTTAATCTTTCCGCTTTGCTACATACCATAAATATTCTGTGCAAACGTGAAGTTGTTTAATATGCTATAATCGCCACTTTTCCAACATTCTCATTAACAACAAAAGGACTAATGAATGATTGATATTGTAGCGACTTTTATCATATTTTTTGCCGTTATAGACCCCATAGGTACTATTCCTGTTTTTATCGCTGTTACCGATCAATTTAAACAAAAAACAAAGCGCCGGATCGCCTTACTAGCAACACTTCTATCGGCATTAATCTTAATATTTTTCGTGGTAGTCGGGGAGCTCATTTTAGATGCATTAAAAATCCCTTTACCCGCTTTTCAGATATCTGGTGGCATCGTATTATTTATTTTTGCTTTAACCATGATCTTTGGCGAAAGCAAACCTGATGAAGAAATTAAAAAGTTTCAAAAAGATCATCGTGACACCGCGATTTTCCCACTTGCTGTACCCTCTATTGCCAGCCCAGGTGCAATGTTAGCGGCAGTTTTATTAACAGAAAACTCGGTATTCACGCTTTGGCAGCAAACTCAAACGGTGTTAGTTATGCTGTCAGTGTTAGTTCTCGTTTACATTTTAATGTTACTGGCTGGCTGGATAAATAAAGTCATTGGTAGTAGCGGGGCAAGTGTTGTCAGTAGAATTATGGGGGTAATTTTATCCTCGGTTGCCATCAAAAACATATTAGAAGGATTAGGCGAATATTACAGTCTCGGTGTTTAACGTGACTCATCCATGTACTTTCCATCACTAAAACTAACGAATAACTGGCGAGTCGTCATAAAAAAATCAGGAGCTAAATATTGCTCCTGATTTAATCAATCACCTCTTTACAGATGATCATTCATTTTATTTTTTGCTGGGTTAGCTTATAAATTTTCTTCTGCAAATGAGGCTAATCGACTACGAACCACCCCATTTAGATTTACTGTCGTGCTTCCAGGGAAATCTTTAAAACGTTCTACGATATAAGTTAACCCGGACGTTAATGCCGTTAAGTAATTACTATCGATTTGCGCTAAATTTCCTGAGCACACTAGCTTAGTTCCTTCGCCGCATCGTGTAATAATGGTTTTTAACTGTGACGCCGTTAAATTTTGACATTCATCCAGCAATACGATGGCATTTTGAATACTACGACCACGCATAAAGTTGACTGACTTAAATTGAATATTCGCCTTATCCATAATGTAATTTAAGCTACCATCCATGTTTTCATCCTGTTTATGTAACACCTCTAATGAGTCAGTAATGGCAGCGAGCCATGGCGCCATTTTTTCTTCTTCCGTGCCAGGCAAAAAGCCAATAGATTCTGCGATTTCGGGGGTACTCCTTGTCACGATAACTTTATCGTATAGACCACGTTCAACCACCAATTCAAGCGCAGAAGCTAATGCCAGCAAAGTTTTACCACAACCGGCAGGTCCCGTTAATATGACTAAATCGATACTTGGATCAAGTAAAGCGTCCATTGCCATTCCTTGATAAACATTTTTCGGATGAATGCCCCATGCCTGCTTTGACATTAAACGTTCACGACTGATATCAGTAATGGCTAAGTTTTCTTCATCCCAACCGGTTACTTTTCCGGCAAAATGCTCTCCTTCATCCAATAAATATTCATTCATATAAACACTAGGAAGGAGATCTTTTTTAATATAATGCGTGGTATTTCGCCCTTCAGTTTCACTTTCACAATCATTCACGTGCGCCCAAAAATCTCCTGAAAATTGATGGTAGCCTTTAGTTAAAAACTGAATATCATCTATGAGCTGATCGGTTCGGTAATCTTCGACAAAGTTCAGTCCTGCGCCTTTTGCTTTTAATCGCATATTGATATCTTTAGTGACTAATACGACTTTACGATCTTTGTTGATGTTTTGAATATGGATCGCGGTATTAATAATGCGATTATCATTTTCGTTAAACGATAGCTTTCCTGCGGTTTGTTCTAACATGTAATCATTAAAAATAGCTAATCGCCCTGTAACATTGTCATCGTTATGATTCGGCAATGACACACCTGCCATCACTTCTTCAGGGGTAGCATCAGCTAAAGCATCTTCTAAAGCTCGAATAGCGACTCTAGCATCTCTACTTACGTCTTTATGACGATCTTTAATCGAGTCTAATTCCTCTAGTACGGTCATTGGTACAACAACATCGTGTTCTTGGAAAGATAAGAAAGCGAAAGGTTCGTGCAGTAAAATATTGGTGTCTAAAATATAGGTAATTTTTTCTTCAGTCATATAAAAGTTCCATAATTATTGATAAACAATGGGTCAACCAATATGTCACTTTCTATACCTGTGGCTATGCACCAGAAGCATAACGATGTAGCTGACAAAATGATCGACAATCATTTTTGTAGCAATAACCTCCTTGAGCAAATCAGCGAGCGAAGTCACCTTCACTTTGACAGTTTATTTATTGTCTTGCAAGTGTCTTCGACATTAGATAAATGAATTTTTATCAAGCATAAAAATTAAATTTTTCCATAAAAAAACCAGTTATTTTTCAATAACTGGTTTGATAAATGTTCACGACCTATCTAAGCGTTACGAAGTAACTTCCTCACCGGTTGGTTCGATCAGCTTCTTTTTCTTTTTCCGCGAAAATACTCGTTTTAAATCTTCAATAATGACATATAACGTCGGAATTAATATTAACGTTACCACAGTAGCAAAGAGGACACCGAAGGATAAAGAGATAGCCATCGGAATAACAATTTGCGCTTGTGCACTTGTTTCAAAGAAGATAATGGGTGCTAAGCCCATAAACGTGGTTAACGACGTTAACATAATCGCTCTAAAGCGCTTAGTTCCCGCAAACATAACCGCATCTTTTAATGGAACACCTGACTTTCTAGAATTGTTGACATAATCAACCATCACTAACGAGTCATTCACCACGACACCTGAAGCCGCTAATATTCCCATCACAGATAAGGCACTTAAATCCATACCTAAGAACAAGTGACCCATTACAGCACCAATAACACCGAATGGAATTACCACCATAATCATCATAGCTTGTGAGTACGATTTTAAAGGTATCGCTAATAACGAGAAAATAACCAGAAGCGAAATAACAAAATCACGTAATTGTGAATCTGCACTTTCCATTTCTTCTTGAATACGTCCTGAAACCTCACTTTGTACTTGTGGGAACTGACGCAATAATTGTGGAATAAAGTTATCGCGAATATCTTTAGCCACTTCAAAAGGTTCTACTTGATCCGCGTCAACACTTGCCCAAACATTTATGGTGCGATTTCCATTTTCACGACGAATACGAGTAACGCCATCGGTTAAGCTGATATCAGCAAGTTCAGATAATGGTAGCTCGGCTCCATTTGGTGCTTGAATCATCACATTATCAACATGGCCGACAGAGCTACGTTGTTCTAATGGATAACGAACCATTACTTTCACTTCTTCGGTATCACGTAATATTCGCTGTGCTTCTAAGCCATAAAAACTGTAACTCACTTGAGAAGCTACATCAGACAATGTAAGTCCTAAACTATATGCTAACGGCTTAAGTTCAAGTTGTACTTCTTTTGCACTGGTTTGACGGCTATCATTAACATCACCAACCCCTTTAAGGGTATTGAGTTTTTCTTTTAACACTTTTGCAGCGGCTAAAAGTTGAGCGTCACTTTGACTTTCTAATCTAAAGGCGATATCTCCATCGTCTCGTCCGCCTCCAAACAAGTTGTCATCAATTGATAACGACTTCATACCTGGATAATTAGGAATAGCCGCACGCCATAATTCAGCTAGTTCAAAAGTATTCATGGGTCTAAGTTTAGGGATCACTAGTTTTACCATTACCCGACCACTTGTACGACTACGAAGATCAACTTGCATATCAGAGATCATACTTGTGCCATGTTCTGCTTCAATATCTTGATCTATTTTGTAAATAATTTTTTCAATATCTAACAGCGTTTTAAGGGTTGCTTTTTCTGAAGCATCGACATTCATTTCCACACTAATACGTGGGAAATCATGAGGAATTTTCGGTTGGCCAATAAAACGAACAAAACCACCGGCAAACAAGCCAGCACTGATCAACATTAAGCTAATGAAGAACATAAATACCGCGTAACGATACTCGATACATACCGCTAAAGCAGGACGATATTTTTTCTCAATAAACACTTTTAGTTTTGTATCAATCCACGCACGTAAACGGTCCAACGGATTCTTAGGATTGAATTCTTTAATTTTCATTTTCACTAAATGTGCAGGCAAAATAAGTTTTGACTCGATTAATGAGAAAATTAAACACAACACAACTACAGCGCCAATCGCTTTACCAAAAGCTGATGAAGGTCCTTCACCAAAGAGGAAAGGCACAAAGACCGCGATAGTTGTTAACACACCAAACGTTGCTGGCATGGCGACTCGCTTAACCCCTCGAATAACACTTTCGGTACTATGACCACTTGCTTCTATTTCATCATGAGCACTTTCGCCCATCACTATTGCATCATCAACAACAATACCGAGTACTAAGATAAAAGCGAATAAACTAATGACATTGATGGTCACGTCGATAAATTCCATCGGCATCAGCAATAAAGTACCTAAGAAACATACCGGTAAACCCATCATTACCCAAAAAGCTAAACGCACACGTAAAAATAACGCCAACATGATGAAGACCAATACCGCTCCACTCTCCATGTTTTCAAGCATCATATTTAAACGGCCTTCTAGGTAATAAGTCATATCTACCCAAGTTTCTAGTTCAACGCCTGCAGGGAGTGCATCCGATTTTGATTCAACATATTGATTTACCACTTTGGCAACATCGGTAATACTTTGATTATCAGCTGCACCTATAAAGAAAGTGACAGAATTTTTACCGTTAAATTTAGAGTACTGAAGACCTTCTTGAAAACCATCAATAATATTAGCGATATCGCCTAATAAAACTTTTGTGCCATCTTCTAATGTTATAACAGGGATTTGTTCAAATTCATGACCACGATAAGCTTGGTTTTCAACACGCAAGTTAATATAACCGTTTTCAGCGCGAATTTGCCCTGCTGACATATTGCGTGAATAATTTCGCACAGATCTAGCAACATCATTAAAACTTAAACCATATTCACGTAGTTTATCTTTACTGACTTCAACTGAGATTTCATAGCCTAAACCACTATAGAACTCAGAAATATTAATTAATGGTAACTGTTGAATTTCATTATGAATTTTACGACCAAGCTCTTTTAACTCTCCGTTTGTTAAATCTCCATACAAACTTATGTACATCACCTCTTGACGGAATTTTTCACGCTCAACTTTAATGCGTTCCATGCCATCAGGGAAACTTGAAATAGAATCAATTGCTGATTTAACTTCTTCTAAAACAATCTGCGGATCATAATCCAATTCCACTTCAAACCAACCATTTGAATAGTTGCGGTTTGAATAGGTAATCACTCGTTTTAAACCTTGAACCGTTTCTAATGCTTCTTCAATTTTTATCGTGATCCCTTCTTCTACCTCTTGAGGAGCAGCGCCAGGATAAGGTGCTGAATAAGAAATCCAATTAATTTTCACTTGCGGAAACATTTGCTTATTAATGGTTTGAATTGTTAATAAACCACCAATTAAGATAAATATCATTAATAGATTGGCAGCAACGCTATTGCGTGCAAACCAAGCAATTATGCCTTTATGCGTATCATCCATCATTTAGTCCTTAACACTCGCGATTTGTGTGTCAGTCTCTTTATTTTCTTCAGCGTCAATATTTTCAGATTTATCTCCCGGTAAGGCTAACTTCATACCATCAACCGGATAATCAAGTGCCGAAGTAATTAATTGATCACCATGTGCTAAACCGCTAGAGACAATGACGTCTCCGCCTTCCTGACGGACAATTTCAATATCAACAAAATGAAGTTTTGATTCTTCATTTAAGATCGCTACTTTGTTATTAACCACTAAATAACGGGGTAATTTAGTCGCTTGTGCTAACGATAATCCGAAAATATTAGCGTTTACATATGAACCAAATCTAAGGGGTGTTTTTTTCTCTTCTTGAGACGTTGAAAGTGAGTATGGGTCTTTAATTTCTGCCACTAAATAACTCATACGACTTTTATTATCAATAACCCCTTCTGAACGAGCAATATGTGCTTGCCACGTTGTATCAATACCCGCGTAGGTACCAACTAAATCCACTTCAGCGTTTTCACCTTGTTTAATTAAAAATTTTAATTGATTATCAGCGACAGGTAACCTGACTTCAGCCGTCCCTGTGCCTAAAACTTTGCCGACACGACTGCCAGTACCAACAAACGCGCCTAAACCAATATTACGATCTTCAATCATGGCATCATAAGGAGCTTTAATCTCAGTACGTTCAAGATTTCTTTTCGCTCTTAATACTGATGCTTGCGCCGCTTTAACGCGTGCTAATTCTTGCTCTAGTTGCGGTTTACGTAAACTTAATTCAGTAGGAGAAGCGTCGGTAATTTGTTTCCATTCACGTTCTGCGACTTTACCTTGTGCTTGTTCTTGTTCTAATGCGGCTAGTGCTGAAGCAAGATTAGCCTCTGCATCAATCAAAGCAGCTTCATAGTCACTTGGATCAATTCTCGCTAACAGTTGATCTTTCTTAACAAAACCACCACGAACAAAGGTTTCAGATAACTCAACCACTAAGCCACTCACTTGAGCAACAATTTCTGTTTCATATTTTGGCGTAACAATGCCGTAAGAATTGACAGTTAATGTCATTGGCGCAACAGTAATTTCTTCCACTGCAACGATAGGGGTATTATCAATTTTCGCTTTTTCTTCTGGTGGCTTTTTCATACTTGAAAATGCCATGAAAAGTAATATTCCTGCGATTAATATGACAATAGGGACAATAATTTGTTTTTTTCTAGTCACCACTAATTCCTCGGGTAAATGTGTACAAGTGTAACAAGTTATAAAATATTAATTATAGTAATGATAACGAATTACTAGCATGATATTTTACAAAAGTTGTAAACGCTTGTTACAAGTATCGCGCCGAAATGCGATGAAGAACGAGAAAAACAAGTTAAGCTAACTATCTTATTGTTTTATATGGATTTTAATTAAACGTTTTTTGTGAAGATACACTTTTAAAAAAGCCGATAATAAAATCCTTTTAATTATATTTTGGTGAAAATAACTAACTTTTAAACTTTTATGAATATTTTTCGACAATATAACCAATATAAAACAAGCCATTGCAGTAATAACATACCGCCGAATAAAATAATGTCTTGCCAACCAGCTGGAGCTATTTTTATCAAGCCACCGAACAGGCTTTTACTGGTATATTGCCAATTGATTAAACTTGAACCTAAGTAAACAATAATAGAGTTTGTGCCAATTACAGCAAAAAATTTCGCCCAACGGGTTAAACCAATCACATCAACCAACGCATAAAACAGTGCCAGTAAAAGCACACTATAACCAGTTGTGACTAAGACAAAGGAACTTGTCCATAACGTTTTATTAATCGGAAAAAATTGCCCCCACACGTAACCAAGCAAAAGTAAGACACCAGCCAAAATGACTAACCGAATAAGTAAGTATTGCGCATTTGCCTGATGCTTTATCATATAACGGCCAATAAAGACGCCGATTAAGGCATTAACCACTGAATTAACGTTTGACAATATGCCTTCAGGATCTAACGGTAAGTTTCGATAAGTCGTGCCAGGCAGAAAGGTTTGGTCAAACCAAACATTTAACGCACCTTCGGCAGTAAAGTTTCCTCCACCTAGCTCGCCAATTGATACAAAAGATAATAACAACCAATAAATCACTAATATAGCAACAGCAACAATCCACTGTGTTCTTTCACTGACATACCAAACCAATAATGCTGCAATAAACCACGATATTCCAATGCGCCCTAAAACACTGGCATAACGAATATCTTCAGGTGATGCAGGCATACCCGTTCCCCAACCATGATTATATAAAACACCAAAAATAATTAATAACACTAAGCGTTTTACGCCTTGTAATAGAATCGCTTTTGCTTGTCTTGGCGGATAACTAGATAACGGCTTTGCGGCGATACCTAAACTAACTCCTGATAGGAAAATAAAAAGAGGAAAGATCAGATCGTACGCGGTAAACCCATGCCAAGCAGAATGCTGCATTTGCTCAGCACCGATATGAAATAAAGACCAACCAGTAATAATAAAAAAAGCTGCGAACAGCTTCTCACCACCCAAAATCCAGAACATGTCAAACCCGCGTAACGCGTCAATTGATAATAGTCGTTTCTTTTTCACGGGAGTTGTTACTGTTGGCTCTTGAACTTGGCTCATCATTACCCTTTGTTTATATGATAATTAATATACAACACGCAATAGACAGCGCTGTCATTTGGTTATTGTAAGTAGCAATCAACGAAATAGCAACTATTAGGCTTAAACTCACTAAAGATTAAAATTAGCTCGCACTGACACAAATTATTGCGGTTAGCGCCTTGAGTTCTTTGTGATAAAACACAACAATAAGCAAAAAAGAGGAATAAATTATGTTAGCGAAAATATCAGCATTTTTTCAGTCATTAAATGAGGAAGAATTTTCAGATCCAAAGCCTTTAAGTGTAGAAATGGCCTGTACTGTTTTATTATGCGAAGTTATGAGAGCTGATGGTCATTTAGATGATGCAGAGCAGTCATTGCTCACTAAGATTATTTCCAAGCAATTTTCTCTGTCGCCCAGTGAAGTAAAAGAATTAATACAGCAAGCAATTGAATTAAGCGAACATGCGATAGATTTTCATCAATTTACCTCAAAAATTAATAGCCATTATTCGCCGCAAGAAAAAGAACATATCATTACGTTACTATGGCAACTAGCCATGGCTGATGGCGAAATAGCCAGTATTGAAGACCATATCATCAGGCGCATTTCTGATCTTTTACATTTAAGTCATGCCCAATATATACGCGCGAAAGAGACAGTAAAAAAGCATAAATAATGATTAAATTTTGCGTTAAACATTCAAAAAGACGCTATTTATTCGAATAGTCAACACGCAAGTAAAGCAATACGATATAATAGATTTAGTCTTTTTCATTTATCAAAAATTTAGAGCGAAAACTATGGCAACTATTGGTCAATATAATACTCTTTCTGTTATCGCCATTATGGCAAATGGAGCATATTTAGATGCCGGTGAACTGGGAGAAATTTTATTACCTAACCGATATTTACCCGAAAACTGTCAAATAGATGATCAAATAAAGGTATTCATTTATGTCGATTCAGCAGATCGATTAATTGCCACCACTGAAACACCATTTGCTCAACTGGGCGAATTTGCCTCCTTAAAAGTTTCACAAGTCAATAAAATGGGCGCTTTTCTTGATTGGGGCTTACCAAAGGATTTACTTGCTCCCTACAACGAACAGCATTCCAAAATGGAAACCGGTAAATATTATTTAGTCCATATTTATTTAGATAAAAATACCGAACGCCTTGTCGCTTCAAGTAAAATTGACCGATTCTTAGATATATGGCCAGCAGAATATCAAAAATGGGATAAAGTAGATTTGATCATTGGCGGTAAAACAGATTTAGGTTTTAAAGCCATTATTAATAATCGTCATTGGGGATTATTATATGATAATGAAATTTTTCAACCCTTGCGTATTGGTAAAAAAGTAACCGGCTATATCAAAAATATCCGTGAAGATGGCCGAATTGATTTATCACTTTCTCGCCCTGGTGAAGGTAAAGTGAATGATTTTTCAGACAAATTACTGGCTCATATTGCCGAACAAGGTGGCTTTAGTCCCCTACATGATAAAAGTTCACCTGAACTTATCAAACGTACTTTAGGGGTGAGCAAAAAAACCTTTAAGTCTACCGTTGGAAACTTATTAAAAAAAGGTAAAATCATCATTGAAAAAGATGGTATTCGCTTAAAATAAACTTGCCGATTGTCGAAAAAAAAGGAGCTTTACAGCTCCTTATTCTATGCAACTCAATTGACAAGAAATTAAAAACTTCCTCTGATCCCCAATTCAAACCCTCTACCTGGTAACGGCGCAACATCTTTTAAAAATGAAGCATGTACGCGAGCTTCTTCATTCGTTAAATTATTCCCTTTAACAAACATCACAAAGTCATCACCAATACCGTCTAAATAGTAATTAACATTAGCATCAACAATAGTGTAACCATCAGTTTTAGTTTCTAATTGCGCAACATCATCTTGTTTAAAGTAATGACTTAAAGATAATTCAGCCGCATAATTATCGCTTTGATAATTTAACTGTCCACCCACACGCTTAGGTGGGATGCGAGGTAAATTGCCGCCGTCACTTAATTTTGCTTTGATATAATCGGCGAAGATAGTCGTTTTTAAACTAGGAGTTACTTGATAGACCATTTCAGCTTCAAGACCATACATATCAACATCATTTTGTTGATAAACATAAATAGGTAAACCATCACTTTCCTCTTCATGCTCTTCATGCTCTTCATGCTCTTCATGCTCTTCATGATCATGTTCATCTTCAAAAAATAAACCGGTATTTTGTTGGTAATAGTAATCGTCAATATGATTCACAAAAGCACTTACTACAAAACCAAAATCACCTTCAAATTTACGCCAAGTAATATCTAAACTATACGCTGTTTCTATTTCCAAAGACTGATCATTCATTTCAAAATGAACTTCGCCATCTTCATATTCAACATCATAAATAGCCCCCACTTCGAAGGTACCAGTACCTATGTGTAGCCCTTTTGAAAATACTTCAGCAGACGATGGTGCGCGTTGAGAAATTGAAGTTGAAAACCCTAAGTTATAACCTGGTTGATAATCCCACACCAAACCTAAAGAAGCACTTGCAGCCGTAAATTCTTGTGCATCAAATTGCAATTCTTCATGGTGTTCTTCTTCGTCATGATGTTCGATTTCATATGTACCAGAAGTATCCAGTTCTACACGCTCAACTCTAGCACCTAATTGAACTAAAACATCATTAAAATGTTTTTCTTCTAACCAGGCTAATGCCATAGAACTTGTTTCAGAAGGGGGCGTGAAGGCTTCTTCACCTAACGCCTCAAAGTCACTATTTTTATAATGTAATGTCCATGCGCCTTTCCAACCTTGGTATTCGCGGTGATAGGCATCAAAACGCGCTTCAAACACTTGGTTTTTAAACTCTGTGCCAATTTCACCACCTTCAATTTCTTGATGTTGATAATCGGTATACGCCACCTTGCTCGCGACTCTATTGATCACACCTTCATCAAAACTCAATTCACTTAAAAATTGTAGGCGATCTTGTTTTAACTCAGCATATACACGTTCTTCTTCGTGTGCGTCATGATCGGCTTCAAGTTCATCTTCATCATGCTCTTCTTCATGATCATGACTATGACCGATGATGCCATATTCTCTATCCGTTCTTCCGTATGAAAAACCGACAAAGCCATTATCTAAAATATAACTAGTGCCAACCGTAAATCCTGAAGATTTAGAATCACTATTGAGTAAAACACCTTCTGTACCGAGCTCTTCTTCATGCTCGTCATGATCTTCCTCTTCCTCATGTTCTTCATGCGTATTTTCAGATTCAGCAAAACCAGGAATTTCATAATTATTAGACTCTCGCCAAATACCGTCTAAATGAAAGGCAAGATTGCCCGACGAAGTATTCAATGAGAATGATCCCTCGTTTTCATCAGCAACATCATTATGTTTGATCATATAATCTAGGCCATCATCAAGCTCCTTCGGGACTCGATTATCAACGACATTTACGACACCACCAATTGCCCCACTACCATAAAATAAGGTTGCTGGCCCTCTAAGTACTTCAACTTGTTGCGCCGTCGCGGTTTCTGACGATACGGCATGATCTGGACCTACTCTTGAAGCATCACCTACATCTAAACCATTTTGAGTGATTAAAACACGTGGGCCATCTAACCCTCTGATAATCGGACTACTTGAAACTGGTCCGTAATAACTGGAATGTACTCCTACTTCATGTTTTAACGTTTCACCTAAAGTCGAAGCATGTTTCATGCGAAGTTCATCGGCAGCAATAACGTTTACCGGTAATGCTGATTCTATATTTGAAGAATGTAAAGGCGTAGCATGTACATCGATAACTTCCATAACACTGGGGGTCATTTTGACTAAAACACCAGTTAAATCGCTATCATTAACTTGCAGATGATAATTATTATGACTAAAAGCTTTTGCTGTAACATGTAATTCAATATCACCTTTAGCAATATTCTCAAAACTAAATTTACCTAAATTGTCAGTCGTCATTGATTGTGAGCTATTTACGACAACAACTTTAGCGTTAGCAACGGGTTTACCGGATAAATCTTCTACAACACCTGAAACTTTCTGTGCATATGCGACATGTGAAACTGCCAACGACACAAGACATGCCGCTGTGATTTTATTTAATTGCATGGGGGTACTTCCAATTAACTTATTAAAATAAGATAAAGTTAAAAAATATTTAATGTTTAAGTTTTATATTTAACGAACTTAGTTAATTGGTGGCGCTCTTAACGCAGGAGTAACAAAATATTTATAATCTGGAATATATGATTTTTTCGAGGAAGAGATAACAAAAAACTGCACCGAAAATTCATCAATCACGGCCAGTTTATTATTATTATCGTCGAGATTATGCTGACACAATTTACAGTCGAGAGACTCGACTTGCTGGCTATCAACCTCATTACTATGCACAGCATGCGAGAAGCTCGCCAACGAAAAGCTCATCAACACAAAAAGTGTGATAAGCCTTAATATCGAATTATTGTGCGGATAGCTTCTGTTCATAATGTGATAGTATAACAATGCGATTTTTTCTGCAATGGATGAACATGTCATTCAACCATATTTATGGTTGATTTAACGCTAAATGAAGAATACTTGCATGAAAGATAATCAGAATGACTTAATGATGTTTGCTATTTACTAAAGCCGTTGGCCATTCTTAACGTAACACGCTATTGCCAAGGGGAATCCGCCTTGTTAGCGACGAGCATTTCGTCATCCATTTCAATAGTACCTAGATATAAAACCGACAGTTTGATATTCAAACGAGTTTTTATTTACCATCAACAAAAAAGACATCCATTGATGTCTTTCATATTTAAAGAAAACAGCTCATGGGCTTTTTTAAATAAAAGTATTTCACATCAACACTTTTACTAAACGATTACCAAGCCATTAACGGTAATTTCAGGTAATTATTGGGTGCCACCAATGGTCATTTCATCCACTTTCAATGTCGGTTGACCAACACCTACAGGGACACTTTGACCGTCTTTTCCACAAACGCCTACGCCTGCATCAAGCGCTAGATCATTACCCACCATGCTCACGTTTTTCATTGCTTCAGGGCCACTACCAATTAAAGTAGCACCTTTGATCGGCGTGGTAATTTCACCGTTTTCAATTAGATACGCTTCAGAGCTGGTAAAAACAAACTTGCCGGAAGTAATATCCACTTGGCCGCCAGCAAAATGCGGAGCATAAATACCTTTTTTCACCGATTTAATAATCTCTTTCGGATCATGCTCACCTGCAAGCATATAGGTATTGGTCATTCGAGGCATAGGCAGATGGGCATAAGATTCTCGACGACCATTTCCGGTAGGTTTTACCCCCATTAATGACGCGTTATGCTTGTCTTGCATATAGCCTTTTAAGATGCCTTTTTCAATTAACACATTATATTGAGCAGGCGTGCCTTCATCATCAATATTTAATGAGCCACGTCGATTTTCTAAGGTGCCATCATCGACAATAGTACAATGCTCTGAGGTCACTTTCTCACCGACTTTTCCTGAAAAAGCAGAAGAACCTTTACGGTTAAAATCGCCTTCTAGGCCATGTCCAACCGCTTCATGTAATAGCACGCCTGGCCAACCTGAACCAAGGACAACGGGGAAGCTACCTGCGGGCGACTCTATCGCGACTATGTTGACTAATGCTTGACGAACCGCTTCTTCAGCATAAGCTAAATATCGCGCTTTATTACCTTCTACCTCGAAAAAGTAGCTGTAATCCGTTCTTGCACCGCCGCCGGCACTAGCCCGTTCTCGTTTGCCATTATCTTCAACTAAAACGGAACAATTTAATCGAACTAATGGACGAATATCGGTGGCAAAAGTGCCATCACTTGCCGCCACTAACACTTTTTCAAAAACACCAGATAAACTAACGATTACTTGTTTGACACGACTATCTATCGAGCGAGCATGAGCTTCCACTTCATGAAGTAAGGTAATTTTTTGCTCTTGAGTTAAACTGCCAATAGGGTCAATGCCTTGAAATATTTCAGGCTGTGATTGCGCTTTAAAGGCATGTACCACACCATTTTTACCCGCAAAGGCAATGCCTTTGGCAGCATCAGCCGCTTTAGTTAACGCATGTGCAGATATATCATCAGAATAGGCAAATCCTGTTTTTTCGCCTGAAATAGCACGAACACCTACGCCACGTTCAATATTATATGAACCTTCTTTCACTACACCATCTTCGAGTAGCCAAGATTCATGAGCGCTTGATTGAAAATACAGATCCGCTAAATCAACATTTCTTTGATAAATGCTATTTAAGGTATCATTCAAAAAACTTCTATCTATTTGGCTATCAGCCAAGAGCTCGCGCTCAACTATATTCATATTATTTCTACTTGTTACTTCAATGCGGTAATAAATCGGTTATGTTCAGCCACCGGTATTGCTGAACGAATTCTAGAGAGTTCGGATAAACAAACATCTACACTTATGGAGCCTTGTCCTTCAGTTTTGCAGGCAAGTATTTCACCCCAAGGACTAATGATCATACTATGTCCCCATGTTTCGCGTCCATTCTCATGGACACCTTGTTGGCCTGCAGCAACGATATACACTTGATTTTCAATCGCTCTTGCCCGTAATAAAGTTTCCCAGTGCGCCTGGCCGGTCACTTTAGTAAAAGCACTAGGTACGGTGATAATTTCAGCACCAAGCGTTGTTAATTGGCGGTATAATTCAGGGAAACGTAAGTCATAACAAACGGTTAAGCCAACTTTCATTTGATTAACATTGGCAGAAACTAGGGTCTTTCCTGCTTGAGTATAGCGCGATTCAAGATAATTCTTTTCATTATCATCTACCTTAACATCAAACAGATGAATTTTATCGTATTGCGCTATTTGTTCACCTGATGACAAAAAAACACAACTACTATTGGTAAATTTATCAGTATCTGGGTGATATAGTGGGATACTCCCTGCAACCAAATTCACCCTATACTTTTTCGCAAGTGCAGACAACTGATGAATTAACGCATTCTCTTTGTAGGTTGCTTTGGCTAATGCTAACTGTTCAGCGTCTTTCCCCCCGAAAAACAAACAACATTCTGGCAATACTACAAGGTGGTTGTCGCTAAAAGCTAAATTGGATAAGTGTTGCTCTATAACCGCTAAATTAGCGGCTACATTTGGCATTGAGGTAAGTTGAATTGCTGAGAGTTTAACCACTTTTATTTTCCTGGGTCTTTGGCTTTTGCTCATCCATTAATTTTTGTTCTTGAGAAGGCATATTCAGTTTCTCTTGCTCAGGCGTTGAAATATTTTCGACTATTTGTGGAGGAGAGTCACGGCCCACACTGATATTTTGTGTTTTCCTATCAACCACTTTAAAGCTTGGCTCACTAATTAAACCTGTGACTTCAAAGTTATATTCTGAGACCACTTGAGAGGTGATCACTTCATCAATGGCAATACCTGCTAAAAATGTTACCGGGTTTAAGGTGGCTATCCACGCAATAGCAGGCAAACTTGAAGTGACATTAGGTTTATACGACATCCGATAATCTAACGCTTCATTAATTAAATCGGTATTGCCACTTACTGCTAAGTCTCCTGCAGAGCCTTTTAAAAATGTATTTTTAGTGTAAATAATACCGTCTTGAAGATGAAAATCACCGGTCACTTTGCTGTAAAACATACCGTCACTAAAAATATCTCTAAAATCAAATTTCAGCTTTCTAACTAATGATTGTAAGCTTAAAATTGAAAACGCTCGGGCTTGATCAGGGACCTCTGCTAAGTAGCCTTCATCGAGCTCACCACGAATATCACCATTAACATTTGCTAATGAAAAATCATGTGGGCCGCCAAGCCAATTCAACTTAAAGGATGATTTTAAACCACTATCTTTGACGGTTGAAGAAATCCCCAAACGTTCGAGTTCTCGTTCAATATCTTTTGAGTTTAAATCACCTACCAAGGTTGTTTTAGATGACTCTTGATTGTGCTGCCATTGAGCGTCAAAGGATAATTTATTATCTTTTCTTTGCGAAACAAAGTTATTCACAATAAGTAAATCTTCACTTTGTCTCTCAAGGGTAAAATTAACACTTCCAAGGTTTAAATTACCATAAGAGCAACTTGCACATCTCACTTGTAGCGGAGGAACATTTTTAAAAAACTCGTCGTTCGCATGAAGATCAAATGGGGCTTCTTGCTGATTTTCCTTGATAATTTCAGCGCTGACTTCATTATTGACATTCGTCGGCTCAGACTTAGCAAAGAGCAATTTTTCTGGAGCAAGATGGATAAAATCAGCTTGTATATCAATCCCTTGCGTATGCCAATCAGGATAAAACTTTACTTTCGCTCGAGCTTCTTTACTGGTTAATTCTAATAACCACCAACTTAATTCATCTTCCAAATTAAATGACACACCTTGTATACTTTCATTTAAAAACGTTAATTTGCCCACATTACCTCGAATACGCTGAGGTTTTTCTAATAAAGGAGGCGATGTATCGGTTTCATTAGTAGCAGGTAGGCTGTCAATGATGGAGGTCACGAACGGTTGCCATTGTTCAAAACTCGCTTCAGCTAGTTGGGTGGTAATATGAAAGCCACTCATAGGTAAATACATTTCTTCGTCACCTAAAATGAGGTGAGATTGGGTAAATGAAACCCTTTGATGATTTAAATTACCATAAAAATTTAGATCATCTCCTAGTTTCACATCAATTCTTGATTGATCTTGGTTACCATACACCTTAGCGCTAGCGAGCATTTCATCGTTCAAATTTTTATTATAAGGAGATGGCAGGTTTAACTGAGTTGCCGCTAAATCAGATTGCAGATTAAGTTGATAAGAAAACTGACCATCGTGGAAGTTTTTAATGGCAAGTGCACCTTGCCAATCAACAGAACCACTGCCGTATGATTTCAATAATTCGGGTAATTGAACTTGCCATTGCTCTTCTAGCCATGCAGCGGTAATACTTATATCCGTTTGATAGAAATCGTCTTTATCATCAGCGTCAACTTCAAGTGTTAAAGGCATATCTCGCCACAATAAATTGAGCTTATTAGTCGCTATTTTTTCATTTTCAAAAGTCAAAATACCGTTCACTTGAGTAAAATTCATTTCAGGTGCTTGTAACGCTATTTTATTTTGATTAAACGCAATTTCGCCTTTCGCGACGGTAGATTCTGGCTCATCTAAAGGTAAAGACAATGAAAACTTGCCAGCAATATTTTCACTGATCACTACTTTTTCAAGCACTGCGCCAACGCTATCATTGAGAGGGCTAGTGATCATTAAATTGGTGATAAGTCCTGGCGAAGTTTCTGCAAATTCGGCTTCAACCGCTAATAAACGATCATTATTTAAGTCGGCTATTTCTGCTGTTACCCCTTTTACGTCAATACCACTTAATAAACCTTCACGGCCAGTGATCATCATACTGTTGTTGGTAAAATTTAAATTAGCATTGAAATGATTAATCGCCGGCCAATCTGAGGCAAATTTAAAAGTTGCACCAACTAATTCAGCATCAACAACAAAAGTGCCTTTTTTATCAGGGTAAGGAAAGTTTTTCAGTGGTCCTTGGATCAAAACTAGCGCTTGTTCAAGCTTACCTTGTTGTAGAGCGCCATTTAAATAATTCACTAAATCATCCCCCATTAATAAATGAGGATAAAATGATTGTGCATATATTGCATTACCGTCAAAAGCGGTGGCTAATAACGATAACTCTATGTCTTTATTTGGCTCTGCAAACACACCTAGTTCAGCATTTAGTTTAATTTCATCCGACTCGAAGGTTAGGTTTTCACTCGTCAGTTGCCATGAATTTTCCGCAAATTTTATCGCTAATGTTGATGATAATTGGTCATAAATAATCGGAGTTTTGAAATGCTTATCGAAATTTAACGCTCCATCATTGGCATTGATAGCCACTTGTAAAAGCTGGTCTGAATAAATGAGTTCACCCTTCACATTTTCAATACCAGGGATACCGCCACTATATTCACTGGTATAGTTTGAAAATTCTGCGATGGTCGAGATCTTATCATCCGCAAATTTTAAGAAAATGTTATCAAGCTGACCGGTAGGATGTAATTCTTCAATCAACTGACGAGAAGTTTGCTCTTCAATAATCAAAGGGAGTAAATCAGCAAGACCGGCTATATCAAGTGTTGAAATATAACCTTGGGTTTCATTATTGACCCGTTTAATCTCGAATCTTAAAGGTGACCATTTGAGTTCATTTGACGTTATTTGAATATCTGACGAAGTGACATGCAGTGCCTCAGGCTTATCAAGGTGTTGAAATAAAATCTGTCCTTGATCAAGGTTAACAGTGCGAATATCTGTCTGTTGCTGCCAAGTGATTTGATTTTCGCCCAATGCCACTTGGAGTGTTTTTGCAATGCCTTTATCAATACTCAGCCATGCATTAAAGTTAACTGTAGAGTGGGTATTTTCATTATCAATCGCGAGCACTTGATCAAGCCAAGGCGTAATATTTAAACGATTAGCATCAATATGAATAATCCCTTTCATATCCGAAATATTCTCGCCTTGAATATCTACGTTCACTTGTAAGTTATTTGACGTTAATCCATCCACAATAACACTACCATGTGCCTTGTGCGTTTTTCCTAAATTCAACCAATCAATTTGATTAATCAAGAAGGTTCTTCTGCTTTTGTCTTTACGATAGATTACTTGGCTATTTTTAACCGAAAACCGACCTATTTGCTTTAAAAACAGTTCAGATACACTATTGATTAACGCCGTATTTTGCTGACTATTAGCATTATCCGTTAACATTTTTTCATCAAATAACACTTTAACGCCATCTAAGGTAAAGTCTTTGGTGATCAAACGTCTAAATCGAATGCTTTTCCAGAAATCAATATTTATATCAAATGCTTGAATGAAAACTTCTGAGCCTTCTGTCTGCAAAAGGCTAACATTTTCGGCTTGTAAAGTCGGCCCTGTACTTTGCCAGCCCATATTTAATGAACCAATAACAATATCACTTTGATAGGTTGTATTTATGTAGTCTTGAAGATCTTGGCGGTAATTGTGTGCGTAGGGCAAAAATAAACGCAAAGCGCTGATCAACACAGCAAATATTACCAAAAAGATGGCAATGCATTTGTATGTTCGATTTAACCAACGATTTGATACTTTCGATATACCCATAAATTCTATATTCTTCTCGACACTTGTCTGACTATCTGCTTTGTGGGGCGATTACGTTTTATTCGTAAATGCGTGTGACTCCTCCTTGAGCAATTTACATCATTACCACATCAAACTGTTCTTGATTATACATGATTTCTGTTTGAATTTTTATTTGCTTACCAATAAAAACCTCAAGTTCAGCAAGGTTATGATACTCATCATTTAGTAACGATTCACTGACAGCTGACGCCGCGTAAACAATAAACTTGTCTGCGTCATAAGCACGATTTACTCTGACAATTTCACGTAAAATTTCAAAACACACCGTTTCAACAGTTTTTAAATGACCTCTGCCTTGGCAAACTGAACACTCGCCGCATAAAATGTGTTCTAAGCTTTCACGGGTGCGTTTTCGAGTCATTTCGACTAAACCTAACGCAGAAAAACCACTGATGCTATATTTGACTTTATCTTTGCTCATAGCTACGTCAAGGCTGTGATGAACACGTTTTTGATGGTCGGCATTCATCATATCGATAAAATCAACAATGATAATTCCGCCTAAATTGCGCAGCCTTAACTGTCTTGCAATGGCCTGTGTCGCTTCTATGTTGGTATTAAAAATAGTTTCTTCTAAGTTACGATGACCAACGAAAGCTCCGGTATTGATATCTATCGTAGTCATAGCTTCGGTTTGATCGATAATTAAATAGCCACCAGATTTAAGTTCAATTTTACGATGTAAAGCTCTTTGAATTTCGTTTTCAACATCAAACAAATCAAAAATGGGTCTTTCACCGGGATAATATTCAAGCACTTTTGTGAGTTCAGGTACAAACTCTTGAGTAAATTCCCCCAATTGATCAAACGTAAGTTTAGAATCAACGCGAATCCGTTCTAATGAAATACCAACAAAATCGCGCAACACGCGAAAAGTTAATGATAGATCTTGATAAATAGCGGTTTGCGTTTGCTTTCTGGCTTTTCTTTCTAAAACTTTTATCCAAACTCGGCGTAAAAATTCTGCATCATGCCGTAATTCTTCGTCTCCCGCTCCCTCTGCGGCGGTACGAACAATAAATCCATGTTCCTCACCACAATATGGCAGCACGATATCTCTGAGTCTTTTTCTTTCTTCAACTTCTTCAATACGCTGAGAAATACCAACATGACTAGAATTTGGCATTAATACTAAATAACGAGCAGCAACCGTGATATCCGTCGTTAAACGTGCTCCTTTGGTTCCTAAAGGGTCTTTAACTACTTGTACGACAATGTGTTGCCCTTCGTGAACTAAGCTTCGAATATCAGGAACTTGATCACTTTGCTCATCTTCTTTGAGGATCAATTTAGAGTTAATATCTGAAGCATGTAAAAAAGCGGCTTTATCTAAATTAATATCAACAAAGGCCGCCTGCATTCCTGGCAACACTCGAATAACTTTACCGAGATAAATATTACCGACTAAACCTCGTTTTGCTTCACGCTCAACATGAACCTCTTGTAATACACCGTTTTCGATTAACGCGACACGTGTTTCACTTGGTGTAACATTAACGAGTAACTCACCACTCATGTTTGATCCTTTTATTCAAAACTGTACGTTAACTACTATGGACAGGCGTTGGACAAGAAAATTCAGCTAATAATTGAGCTGTTTCATATAAGGGTAGACCTACAACGGCAGAATAACTGCCACTAATGTGTTTCACAAATTGTCCGGCGATACCCTGAATACCATAAGATCCTGCTTTATCTTGCGGCTCACCTGTGTGCCAATAGTTGATGATTTCTTGTGTGGTTAACGTTTTAAACGTAACATCAGTACAAACTACCACAGCTTTACTGAACTGTCCCTGAACAACAGCAATTGCCGTTAACACTTGATGGGTATTTCCTGACAACCTAGTTAAATGATCAGTCGCTTGCGCTAGGTTTTCAGGTTTTCCCAAAATACAATTTTGATAAACAACGCAAGTATCAGATCCTAAAACCAACGTAGTCTCCGCCTGTTCTTTTGCGATACACGCAGACTTTTCCAACGCTAGACGTTCTACATATTCTCTTGGAGATTCATGTAATTGTACCGTTTCATCAATATCAGCAGGACAGCAAGTAAACTGGTAGCCTAATTGCGCTAATAACTCACGACGACGGGGAGATTGAGATGCTAAAATGAGTTTTTTCATATTACTTAATTTGAAAATGACGACGAACTTTACGCAACAATAAAAATACCCATGGCCATAAAACAATAGAGGTAAAGACCGGATATAAATAACTAGGAAGAAAAACGACATCGGTTAAAAAACGTTGAAACCAAAAAACCAATAAATGATACAGAGCAGAGATCACTCCTACAATTAAGGCTTGTTGCCAAACTGAAAAGTTTCGAATTTTTTGAAAATTACCCGCAACAATATACACAGACAAAGCCATAGCAGCTGCATGAAGCCCAAGTACTGAGCCTAATAATACATCTAATAAAAACCCCATTACCCAAGCAGTAATAACGTTGACTCGAGTTGGTAAAGCTAAACACCAATAAAGCAAAACAACCAGCACCCAGTCAGGTCGAAAGGCATCCACACTTAACGGCATAGGCATAATGCTCGCCATCAAGGCAACTAATAAGGTGAAAATAATGATAATGCCATTATGTGCCAACATCGTCACCCTCACTTATTGCTGCTAAATCATCTTTGGAGGAGAAAATATTCGTCGGTTTTTCAGGCCATAATAACAATAAATAACGCAATCGGTTTATCTGCGCGACCGGCTCACTTTGCACTTGCGCAAACGGGCGAGTTTCATCTTGTCTGACGGCTGAAACGCGCGCTACTGGATATCCCTCAGGATATTTACCGCCTAATCCAGAGGTTACTAATAAATCGCCCACTTTAACATCGGTACTATGAGGCACAAAATTATGGGTTAATAAATCTATGGTTCCTGTCCCGCTGGCCACTAGTCGAATACCGTTTCGACTAATACGAACCGGCACGGCATGCGTAACATCGGTAATCAATAAAACACGACTCGAAATAGTGCCTACGTGCAATACTTGGCCAACAATCCCTTGGTCATCTATCACAGCTTGACCTTCAAAAACGCCTTGGTTAGCGCCACGATTTATCACAACTTGATGAGAATATGGATCACTATCCACAGATAAAATTTCTGCCACCATCTTTTTTGCATCAGCCCTAACTGGTGATGCGAGCAATGAACGCAAACGATCATTTTCTTTTTTAAGCATATTCAGTTGCATTAATTGCTCTTGATAGCGCAATTCGTTGGTTTTAAATTCTTGATTTTCAGCAATGAGTTGACGGCGGGTAACAATATTTTCCACGCTCCAATCAATTAATTGCTTTGGTGTAGTGGCAAGGTATTGCAAAGGACTCACCATAGATTGAAGATAACCACGAACCGATTCGAAACTATTGACTTTATGATCAAAAAAAATCAACAAAGCAGAACAAAACAGCACCAGAACGAGTCGGTGCTGTGGGGATGGACCATGTTTAAAAATTGGATTCATAAATTAATGCTACAAGCCAATAGATTTTCCAAATAAACAAAATTATACATAATTTGCGCTATTTTATTCGACGATAATGGCTTTCAATTCAAGGAAAAAGCACGGAGTTGACGTTAGTCAATGAGTACTTTTGAAGTAGAAATGAAAGCCAATAGCAAAGAAGAAATCAGTGCATTTATTCGTAAGAGAAAAGATCGCCACCATGCATATCGATCATCTCTAATGCTTTACCGCCACCTCGTGCTACACATGTAAGCGGATCATCTGCAACCACCACAGGAATACCGGTTTCTTCCATCAATAATCGATCTAAATCTTTCAATAATGCGCCACCACCAGTTAACACCATGCCACGCTCTGAAATGTCTGAGGCTAATTCTGGCGGTGATTGCTCTAACGCCACCATAATTGCACTAACAATACCGGTTAAAGGCTCTTGCAAGGCTTCTAGTATTTCATTACTGTTCAATGTAAAGCTACGCGGCACACCTTCTGCTAGGTTACGACCACGCACTTCAATTTCGATTAATTCTTCACCTGGGTAAGCCGAGCCTATTTCATGCTTGATACGTTCAGCGGTCGCTTCACCAATTAAACTACCAAAGTTACGACGGACATAATTGATAATCGCATCATCGAACTTATCACCACCAATACGTACTGAAGAAGAATAGACCACACCGTTAAGTGAGATAATCCCCACTTCTGTTGTACCACCACCAATATCAACAACCATTGAACCTGTTGCTTCTGAAACAGGCATGCCAGCACCAATCGCCGCTGCCATAGGTTCGTCAATCAAATAAACTTCACGAGCCCCCGCTCCTAAGGCTGATTCACGAATCGCTCGACGTTCAACTTGCGTAGAACCACAAGGCACACATACCAAGACACGTGGACTTGGGCGTAAAAAGTTATTGCTATGCACTTGTTTAATAAAATACTGCAACATTTTTTCAGTGACGAAAAAGTTAGCAATAACCCCATCTTTCATCGGACGAATTGCTTCAATATTTCCCGGTGTACGGCCTAACATTTGTTTTGCTGCTGCACCGACTGCGGCAACACTTTTTGAGCCACCGGATCTGTCTTGACGAATGGCGACTACTGAAGGCTCATTTAAAACTATGCCCTGATCTTTAACATAAATAAGGGTATTTGCTGTTCCTAAATCAATTGATAAATCGTTAGAAAACATGCCACGTAATTTTTTAAACATATGATCTCTATGTCCTTGCTATCTCACTAGTGTCAATCTGCACTAGCGTAATGAAGTTATTTTTATAATTGCTGCTCATCATACCCCAGACTTCAGTCGATGTGATGCATGATTTTGCAAAAAACAGTAGTTTTTTTACTTTTTTTTCAGCAAATAGCTAAAAAAGGATAAATTCAGTTTAATTTCCCACTTCTCGCCAAGAAATAATGCGATCATTGCCGCGGAATAAACCAAACGTAATTGTACCAGTAGGGTTATCATCAAAGGTGCCATCTTGATTTTGCCAATCGTACTTTAACCATGTAGGCACTGCATATTCAAATGCTAGAGAGCCACGTGGATTAGTTACACCATTATCAGGAATCGTGAAGATAAATTGTTGATACTCCCCTTGAACAAATGGCGAAAGCGGAGCCGGTATAGTGACAGCAGTATCACTTGGAGTAATTGGTTCACCATCTGTTGTGTCTAATAATCGATATTGCCAATCAACCAATGGATCGTAGAAACTACCTGATGTTACTTTACCTGCGTATTGTGGAATAAGGCAGCTTTCATCGCTGTTGGTTTCAAAAGCGGTCCCATTCCATTGTTGTGCGGTCATCGCTACCGGTAAGTTTTCTGTTTCTGGACCATAGGCATTCTCAATGTTCCAACGACCAAAACGAACATTAACCGTATTTGACTGAGCAAGACTAAAACTAGGATTCACAAAATAATCTGTCGAACCATCAGAAGGTTTTAAGCTGATATTGTCGTTATCAATAATCGAAGTTATTGGAATCTCAAAAGATGCGTCAAAAGGTGCTACTTTACTCGCTGCATTTCGGGTGTATGTAAAATGGTGTTGGTCAGATAATTCATACTCTACTGAGCCTTTAGCAATTGCAGTATTGTCAATAGAATCGGTTATACTGCCATCCATAGAAACCACACCCGTCAAAGGCAATGTATTGGCATGAGTTGAACTAACAACACCGAATGTAACATCATCATTGGCTAATTTAACAAAAGCACCTCGATAATTTTCTGTCGGAAGATTCGCGGCATTATAGGCGGTAACCGTCAAAGTAGGTCGTAATAAATCATAACGAATACTTCCAATACCCGCGGTTGTTTGTCCGCTATATACCCAATCCTCGCTGTTACAACTTGTGTCATGATTAGCAATTAAGCTACCAGCGTGACCTACTTCTATCGTTTGCCTAAAGTGATGAGGAGTGAAGCGTCCAATATCAATATCTTGCGCTTCAACAACTAAGTTTTCTCCCCCATAATTAAAATCTTGCACATCGACATTAATCACGCCTACCTCGTTATATTGCGCATTAGCAAACGTTGAAATGCCATACGAGTTACTATAAAAATCTTCCAAGGTTGCATTGGAAAATCCTCCACTTGCAGTAGAACGAGATTGACCATTTGCATAACTAAATACGCCTTCAACACTTCCAGCAACATTCGGTAACACCCGCGTTACTTTTAATTGTAGCTGGCCATCACTCTGACGATAATTCTGAGTTATACCATCTTGGCTGTTATAAGCAGTCACGGTGAAAGCGAAGTTATCACCTGCTTTGTGAGTTGTCGTTGAGTTAGCAGTACAACCGCCGACTTCATCCTTACATGAAGTCGCATCAATTTGAAAATAGCTCGGCCTGACCCAAAACGATAGTGAACTTCCCTCTAAATTAATATTTGAATCACTATAACTGGCGTGTAATTGGATTTGACCCGCATCTAAATATCGAGGTGAAGGGATAGTTGCGATGCTATCACTACCAAAGTTTAAAGTGACACTCGTTGAGGGACTCGAACCTTTAACTATAGGAAGCCCATTAATTTCAAAATTATTCCCCGGATTAGTATTGTCAGGCGTGATGTTCTCCTGAGAAAAATCAACATCAACATTGCCAGTAAATATCCCTTCACATTCTCCAGTTGTTGTATTGGTTTTTACTGCTTTAATTTCTAACGTATTAAATGTATTCCCTGAAATCTGGTTATCAATCACATTAGCTGCATTGCCACCATTTAAGAAAACAAACTCCGCATCAGCAAACACTAAATTACAGCTGCCGGCACTGTTATCGTTACACACGGTTGCACTTTCAGGGGCTATAGTTGGATTCGCCAGTGAAAGCACTACGGTTTCTGGCGTGGTATACGCAATATTAGTGGTGGTTGAACCGGTAAATGTCAGGTTATTAGTGATCACTGAACTACCGGTAGCGACCACATCTAGCGTTACCGTATCACTACTTAAGACACAGGTACCGTCATATATATTAGTACAGGCTTTTACTGTAATCGTTTCAGGTTCACACGTTAGGCCGTTGCCATCATGAATGATTTGATAATGATTAACCGATGGCAACGGGCAAGGATGCGTTTCGGCATAAATATCAGCTATTTCTCCTGGTGATAATGCACCTTGATAAACTCTCACTTCATCCATGTTTCCGGTAAAGCGATTATTAGTCTCTCCTGAGTCTGTTTCACCACCGATTGTTGCAGGGCCGATATCAACGCCCCAATTCCCTGTATAGGTATTACGAGTACTGCCACCGGTGATCGTTTGCGCAACACCATTAATATAAATTTGTCGTGTTTTCGCAATACTATCGTGTACTGCTGTGACAAAGGTCCAAGTATTTGGCGAAATAGAACTAACTGTGTCAACACTAACAGGATTTACCCCTCGAGAATAAAACCTTAATTTACCATTACCAGGATCACCTAAACTAAATCCGAAACCATTACTGTTGTTTTCATCGTCAATAAAAATCCTAGAGCCAGAGTTCACATTACTTGGGTTAATCCACGCCGTAATCGTAAAACTTTCTTGCAAATTATCAAAACTGTTGTCTAATTCAATATAGTCATCAATTCCATCAAAAGTACCGTAAGCACAAGTTCCTGGGTTACCTGATATTGCAGGACTATCGTTAGCAGTAACAGGCCCATTAATAGCGGTCGCATTAACGTTTCCTGTTTGGTCAATAACTTCATTGGCATTCCCAGACCATGTAGACTCTTCCATTTGGTAATGTGCTAATAATGAAGTAACCGGACATGTTCTATTTGCGCCATCGTACCCAAAGCCACCTTGGTAATTATCGTAAATCTCGGTTATTTGAGCTTGATTAATTACACCATCAAAGATGACTAACTCGTCTAAAAAACCGTTCCATGATTGATTTGAATCGAAATTTCCACCAACGCTGTCTTGTTCTTGCCCAAGAACTAAACTATCAATATTAAGCGCTGAAGAAGAAAGAGCTCTACAGCCTTGCAAAGCTTTATCAATATATAAACAGTTTTGTGAGCCAGAACGAGTCCACACTAAATGATGCCAATTATTATCAGCGATTGAACTTATTGAGACACTGCCATTACTAGAATCTTTTAGAAATGGCGAAAACTTGGTATGTGAAGTAAACCACATAATTAAGTCATTAACACTTCCTGGACTTGCTCCCGACATTATACTTTGTGGCCCTGTTTTTTGTGTTTTTGCCCAAACAGAAATTGAAAAATTATTTTGACCGTTTAAGACAGAATTATCTAATGTAATATAATCAGAAATACCTGTTGATGATAAATCGGCAGCATTACATAGGAAACCATCATCAGGTTGTATATTTGAGGTTACGCCATGAAATTCACCTATACTGTCAAGTACTTCATTAGGGTATTCATAGTAACTCGTTTCATCAAATCGGTATTCAGCAATAGGGGTGGGCTCAGGAACTGGAGGACAAGTTCGTGCAGTGCCGTCATAACCTAAACCTGCATTTTGATTTGTATAAATTTGGCTTATCTCACTAGCGCTAATCGCACTATCAAAAACCAATAATTCATCAATTTTTCCTTCCCATCCTTGAGAAGAAGAAAAACCTCCGCCAATGCTGTCTTGTTCTTGCCCTAAAATTAAGCTTTGAATGTTCAGTGCAGAAGTAGTCAGCGTATTACAACCTTGCATGACGTTATCGCGATATAAGCAGTTTTGGTTTCCTGAGCGAGTCCACACTAAATGATGCCAATCATAATCCGCAATAGACGTTGTAGGTATGGAGCCATTATAACTACCTTTTAAATAAGGTCGGAAATTTGCGCTGTTAATAAACCAAAAAATTAACTCATTACTACTACCTGATCCTGCACCCGACAATATGCTCTGATTAGAAGTTTTTGCGGTTTGCGCCCATAATGAAACGGTAAAGTCTGTTTTACCATGTAAAATATTTTCATCGAGGATCAAATAATCTGAAGTGCCCGTTGCAGATAAATCAGCGGCATTACACACTTTTCCTTGTGATGGTTGAGTTGAAAGAGCACGGCCATGCATACCACTTATGCTATCGATGACTTCATTCGTTGAACCGTCGTAACTTGTTTCATCAAAACGATATTCTGTACTCGCCTGTACCGCCCCTTCACACATTCCATTAAAATCGGCATTTTTGATATAACTTTCATCATAATTAAAATTAGCCGAGCCACTAGCAGACCCCACCGAAGCTAACGCACCATTAAAAGTACCATTATTGACCGTTAATGACCCTTTTACGTAGATGATGGCGTTAATTAGCGTATTACTGCCACTAATTGATAAGCTACCATCAACAACAATAATTAAATCTTGCGGGTTGCCACTTTCATTTATCCGTACGTTTTGCCAAGAAACAGAGCCACGAAAAAACAAGCGTGCAGACGTTTCTCCCCCTGAAATTGGACCAACATAAATTTGGCCATTATTCCCAACTGTAGAACCTAAATAATAATTATCGCCACGAGTAAGCGTGGTGCCATCGGTTAGATATGCTCCAGAATTATTAGTCGGAAAATTACTTAATTGCTCGCTAGAAGTATTGGCTTGGTTATAGTAATCAGGGAAAACAGACAAACATTCAGAAGCATCAACAGATGCATGAAAGAAGATAATAAGAAAACAAAAAGTAAAATAACGTGCAAGCATTTAAAGCGGCCCAAGCGTCAAACATATTTATAACTATACGCTAAAGTTACTCTTAACCCTATATTTTCACAAGTAACGACTTGTATTTATGTAGATATTTCTATTTTTATGGTGACTAAAAAAGAAAAAGCCTTGCATCCTGCAAGGCTAAATTTCATGAAACTAGCTATAAAATTTATTATTTTATGAATCGGGCTCTTAACGACAAAGCAATTAACGCAAATGAAAAAATTAATAAAGTCGCCGGCTCTGGTACTTGAGTTGAAATTGCATCTGGGCGCTTAGAAGCTTCGCGAACATAAAACGTATCAGCGAAATCAAAACCAATTCCATTGAATGCACTACTAATAAATCCAGAAGCAAAATCAGAAGTTGTCACCGCATCAGGAGTGGCAATACTTGAAGATAATCCAGTGAAACCTGTATTCCAATATTTGACTGCTTCAATATATTCGCCAGTCTCTTCATTAAAAAAGGCTTCAACCCCTAAATCACGTAACAATTGTAATTGCCAATCTTGTGCTTCTTGCCAGTTTAACTGGAAGTCTGCCGTTAGTAAGCGATTATCATAAAGGTGATCACCATCACTATCCCAAAATTCAGTGTTAACAGGCGATGCCCATACGTAGTCCCAATCACCAATATTAATAAAATTAATATCGAGTAAATCAGACGTTAGCTTATCTTCAGTATAGTCACCTGAATAATCAACAAAAAGAATAGACGCATTTGACGCGTTTGAAACAAACAATGAAAGTGCAAATAAAACGCTAATAGCAAACTTAAACATTAAAAAACCTCGTATTAATGATTAGACAACTTTACAATTGCTCATAGTAATGCAACTAGTGAGCCAACATCAAAAACAGCATGAAATTCAATTACTTATAAAAACAACTTTTTTCCATAATAAACAAAGTGTAAAATGTTTTTACACTTTTTTGTTAAATAACAGTTACAAAGAACGTGCTTGCACCTCTAATGTTCTTGAAGTTATAACACCGGCAACTTCGCATTGCCCAGTGCTCGTTATAGTATAATACCGTGTACCTAATATCTCTCCTTCATCATTACAGCTGATAGGCGCATTAACCTGGCAATGTTCTAAACCAGCATGACTACTTATGTCAGGAGGGTTGTTTGACACGGCCGCGCAAGTTAATTGGTTAGTATTATCAAGTGGAAATAATTGCTGTAATTGCCACTGTAGGCCAATTTGTGCCGCATTATAAGCGCGTGTGCCTAACACTTCATAAACAATACTGTCTGAACTTGAGCGTATCATTTTCACTAATGCTGCACCTAACATTGAAATTATCACGATAACAAAGATTGCGATCACCAGTGAGCTACCACTTTGCTTGTGCAATTTAATAACCTTGCTTCGCTTGTTGAACGACTTATTGAGAGAATCTTTAGTATTAGATACATCAAGGAACATTCGGCACCTGTATTTCGTTATTAAACGTGACTTGTTCACCGCTCTCTTCGCCGTTCACACCAAAGAGTAATCGTATTTGAATAGTGGCGTTTCTTGTTTGGCTGGCTTCCGTTAGCTTAAATGCTGCGACATTATTAGCATTATAGTAATTTAGAATATCATCTGCCATTAATGAACTATTGCCATCGGAGGTTCGAATAAGTTGCGTACCAACCACACAATAACTGACTTCATTTCCATAGAAAAATATTCTTTGGGTTGGAGAGTCAGTGGCAAAAGTAACCGGTGAAGAGAAACTTAACTCCCACGGCGTCAGAGTCTTATCAATAGGTAAGTTAAACGCATGGAATTTAGTATTAGCGGAAGGGGTAAAATCTGACGCCATCAAAGGATAAACGATCACATGGTTAGCCAAAGCAATATCACTATCATCAAATGGTATTATAGTGATTGTATTGCTGTTTGCCTCTGGTGATACAGGTATGTCGTTATATATAGTACTAGCAATGGTTGGAAAAAATGACAAACAATTGCCGCTAGCATTATCAACTTTAGCGCTATTAGGTACTGCATGGCGAACTTCACGATTTAGACGCTCAATAGCAAATCGTGCCGATGACACCAATTGGTCACGAGCACTCGTTTCGGTAAAAATTCGACTACCAAACTGTAAAAAATTACTCATTCCAACGGCAAGTATACCGAGAATAACAATAACGGTAACTAATTCTACAAGTGTAAAGCCTGATTGCTTTTTAGCGATTGGTCGACTCATCAGAAATTTGCTCGATACGTGGAAAAAACAATATCAAAACCTGTTGGTGTTTTAACTGTTACGGTGATCAATTTAGCAATATTGGTTGTTGCATCACATTGGCCATTATAATCACCATCGTTACATACAGTCACATCGACGCTATAACCGATATATAAGGCATCAAGAGAATGATCATTCAATGAGTTTTCAATATCATTTCCATGGTTGATCTCATTATAATCATCAACGTCATCATAGGTCCCTCTGGTTTCACCTTCCGATCCCATAATAGTGCTACAAGCAGGGGCTGAAGTTTCACCACATCGAATGAGTCCACCCGTCTTATCTGAGTTCTCATCAAAGGCTTTTTGTTGGATCTCGTTGAGCATCGACTGGCCGAGTTCAGCCGCTTTAATTTGATGAAGTTGATCAGCACTTTGTTCTGTCATCGGATAAATTAACGTGATTAATACTGAAAAGGCTATCGATAAAACCACAATACCAATAACCGTTTCTATTAAAGTAAAACCTGAAACCAAGGAATTACGATAACTGCACATGTTAAAACGAGCCAAATTAGGACGCATGAATGTATCCTTCTGGTTCAATGGTAATGGTTAACGTTTCTTCACCTTCAATATAAATTTCACAAGGCGCAGCACAGTCAACAGGACGGCCCATTTGATCAAAAGAAAATACTCCAGTATCGCTATAAGTAAAAGTCACCGTATGATCAGCATCTACTTCAACACTTGTAGTTTCACCAGCTTGCGCATCTTGCCATAAGTTTGTATCACAGTTATTTGCCTTATCGGTATCGGTTTTAAGTAAACCAATTATTTTATTATCATTCGATATTTTTATTTGTCGGCAAATGGCCGTATCAACGGTTTGCTGCATTGCTCTAAGCTGAATATTACGCAATGTTGATATAACTTCGGTACGATATGCGTATGCTTCAAAACCATTAGTGGAAAACATTCTTGGTACTATCGTTGCCGATAAAATACCTAAAATAATGATAGTCACAAGTAATTCAATCAAGGTAAAACCAGATGATTTTATCTGCTTACTGGGAACGATTTTAGGTCTCATACAAGTACCTTGATTTAGTTACACTTGTTAACGCCAATGATAGGTTTAGTATTGGCACCTGTAGAACGAGTGTAATGAACTATGCAGGCATCACTCGTTGAAGTAGGTACGGGATCACCTGTTCGATAAACATACACTCTGGTTGAGTCGGTTGACTTTTGCATACTAAAGGCATCAGTGTCGTAATCTATTAATTTTTTCCACTCTGTATCTGTGCCTAATGGATAACCATAATGAGTATAAACAGTAACCCCGCCAGCAATAGTTATTGAAGGTAATGCCGGGAAAGAACTTGGCTCGTTATGAATGCCTTTAACTATCGCTTTACCGTAAACCAGAGCAGATGCACCTTCCATAGACGCTTTCACAGCCTGTAATGTGGCGGTGTGTGCATCGGCTTCTAAATTAATAAATTTCGGCGCGGCCGTTGCGGCAAGAATGCCTAGAATGACAATGACAACTATTAACTCGATTAGCGTAAAACCTTTACTTTTCATCTACAAATCACTTTAAAATACATTAAAAAAGGAGAGCAATGCTCTCCTTTGAAGATATCAAATTTTACCATAATGGCAAGAATTAACAGCCTGACGTAGTAATAGTAATATCAGGTCTAACACCAGAACCTGTAGAGTCTGGGTAAGAGATTTGGCAGTTTGCCGCGGTAGTTGCACTTCGATGTTGAATAAGAGCAGGTGTAGCATCGGTAACGACAAAATCACCAGAAGCTGAAGAGTCTATATCAATCAACCCTAAAATCCCAATTGCATTAGCTGCGGTATCACCAGCACCAGTTCCTAAATTCGCCGCACGAGGGTAGCCATTTGCTACAGCATAATAAAGACTATTGATTATAACCGTGTTGTTGCCTGTTGCTTTCCCTTGTACTAATGATTTGGCATGTACCATACTGACAGCACTTTCAATACTCCCTAACGCACCTTCCATAACTGATGCTTTCGCATCACCAGTTAAATCAATAAACTTAGGTGCTGCAGTTGCCGCTAAAATACCTAGAATCACAATAACTACCACTAATTCTATTAGCGTGAAGCCTTGGTTTTTTGTCTTTATATTCGATAAATTTTTCATTTAACTACCTTACTCTTGAATAGAATTTGTTGATTAATTATTAATAGTAATTGCTACTGTGCTTGAAGCTGGGTCGTAAGTAAAATTATTACCCTGAGCAGTTGTTGTAGGCGTAACAAATGAGCCACCCGACTTTGGTAAAGACTCTTTTAAGTAAAAGATACACGTGTTATTACCGTTACTCCCCGTACCTACTGATTGCACAACGAAATAGTCAATATTCGCACCGTTGTTCAGATCAGCCGCCGTGTCAGAAATTGACGGAGGTTGAGCCAGAATATTATTCCATACTTCAATACATCGAGTTGTGTTCATATTACCATTATTCGCGCCAGTAGTAGTTAATCCCATAGGGTAACCTGGTCGAAAAGCATTGGTATTGGTTGCTGGTGTTGTTAAATACAACGCTGAGCCATCATAATTAACAAAGTTTGTGTTAGTGTCTTGAGGACGACCTTCCGCTTCCCATTGAGCACGCGTTAACGAAACCGCAGTTGCAAACCCTCCAGCCATGCCTTCAATATTAGCTTGCTTAGCTTGGTCGGTAAGATCAAGAAACTTAGGAATTGCCGTGACCGCCAAAAAGCCTAGAATAACCACAACAATCACTAATTCTATAAGGGTAAAACCTGACTGTTTTTTCATATCAACCTCTAATATTCTTTTCTAACAATCTTATATAAATTGATTCTAACAACGTTTCACTAGCTAAGTCACTTAATTCGTTAATAAGTTTGCATTATTTCATTCACAATTGAGATTAATCAAAATAACACGTCATCAAAGCCAATGCTTAACTACGATTGTTAACACTTACTTTTCCATTTGCCAGATTATAATCAAAGCTTTCTCCAGTAGGTAAACTATACCGGCAAATAGTGACAAATTTATTGTTTATCGCTTTACTCTCAGTGCTGTGAGTTTGAATTTCAAGTACAGCAATGGGTTGGTTCATAAAAAACAAGTCTGTTGCCATTAACGCTACCCAAATTTTTTGACACTTTTCATTATCATCGTCAAAATCAAGCCAACCTTGTTGGTTCACCTTTAAGGTGACACCCGGTTTGCCGGTTTCCTTTAAATCAATTTCATCCGGCTGACCATCCATAAACCATTGCGCTCTAATCGCTAAAACACTGGCAGAAAAATTACGCGCTACCGCATCAAACCCTACCTCTGTTAATTGGCGTTCTTGTTTAAAAAAGTAATATAAAAAACTCGCCATTAATACCGCAATTAACGCGATAATAAGTACATTTTCACCGAGCGTTTTTTCACGATTATTTACCCCGGCATATTTGGTCATTATTTACCCTTAAATGCCGACATCATGTCCCACATAGGTGTAAATATACCTAAAGCTAAAATTAAGACCATTGACGCTACAATCGCGATCAAGATAGGTTCAATTTTTGCCGTTAAGGTGCCCAATTCATAATCAACTTCACGTTCGTAGTAATCACCGACTTCTTCAAGTAGTTCATCCACTCGTCCGGTTTCTTCACCTACTGCGATCATTTGCAACACTAACGGCGTGAATAATTTACTGCCAACGGCTGAGCGTAATAAACTATCACCACTTTCTATTCCGGTACGCATGGCAATAATTTTTTCACTCATATAGGTATTATCAACTGCATCAGAAACAAGCGTTAATCCGGATGTCATCGGAACCCCTGCTTTTAATACGATAGCAAAACTATGTGAGAAGCGAGAAAGTATTGAACGTTCAATGATAGAGCCTACAATGGGTAATCTTGTTTTTATTCTGTCCCATTGGTATAAGCCTTTTTCTGTTTTTAAATACGCCCTTAAACCAAAGAAAACACCTATACATACCACCAGTAAGTGTGGCCAATAATCTAAGAAAAAATTAGAACTTGAGATGAGAGCTTTCGTCGCCCATGGTAAGTCAGCCCCTAATTTTGAAAACATATTCGCAAATGTCGGTATAACAAAAATATTCAAAATAACAATCGCGATGGCTATCGCCCCTAAAACAAAAGACGGATAACGTAAGGCTGTTTTTATTCGTTTACGGGTATCTTGTTCGCGCTCAAAGTAACTGGCTAATTTACTAAACGCTTCATCAAGTTGGCCAGTATTTTCACCGACATGCACTAATGATACAAAAAGTGGGGAAAACAATTTTGGGTGTTGATGTAACGCGGAAGAAAGTTCATAACCACCTTCAAGTTGAGTTGCTATCTCAGCTAACGCCACTTTAAGTTTGGGGGAATTACTCGATTCTGCCATACCATTTATCGCACGCAAAATAGGGACGCCCGAACGCACTAACGCATACATTTGCCGACAAAAAACAATTAAGTCATCTAGTGATATCGCTGAAAACCCTAATAAATCACCTATATCTATCTGCCCGAGATCCCCGGAATTGTCGGTCAATTTTTTTGCTTGTTCGATAGATATCGGAATAATTTGCTGCCGTGACAATTGCTCGGCGGCGGCATTTGCGTTCGGCGCATCAATAGAGCCTTTGACTTGGGCTCCTTGGGAATTACGACCAATATAACTAAATGCTGCCATTCAACTACTCTTTCACATCAACTATTTCGACTAAACGAAGGACTTCTTCAACCGTTGTAATACCTTGGTTGGCATAATTAAAGGCCGCCACCGCTAACGGAGTAAAGGTTGGATTTGCTTTGGAGAGCTCGGTAAAGCTTTCGGCATCTTCACGTTTTAAAGCCGCCATCATCGGCTCATTCATTTCTAATAACTCAAAAACACCTATACGTCCTTTGTAACCCGTGTATTGGCAAGTTTGACAACCTTTGCCTTGTTTAAAGCTTGCACTATTGGCTGCGTCACCAGCGAGGTGGTTTAGCCACAATTTTTCTTGACTGCTAGGCTGGTAATCTTCCTGACATTTATCGCAAACTTTCCGCACAAGTCGTTGTGCTATTACCGCCCGTAACGAACTACCCACTAAAAAGCCAGCTGCTCCCATGTCCATTAACCGTAACGCACTCGTGATAGCATCATTGGTATGCAAAGTTGATAATACCAAGTGACCGGTTAATGCACCACGTAGGCCTATTTCTACGGTTTCATGATCACGCATCTCACCTACCATCAAAATATCAGGATCTTGACGCAACGCGGTTCTCAGTACCCCTGAAAATGTTAGGTTTATTTTGCTATTAACTTGCACCTGATTTACCCGAGGTAATCGATACTCAACCGGGTCTTCAACGGTAATAATTTTCTTACTGGATTGGTTTAACTCACTTAACGCACCATACAGTGTCGTTGTTTTACCACTACCAGTTGGCCCAGTTACGAGAATCATACCATGTGGACGAGAAATTTGATTTCTTACCCGCTTGACTAAATCTTCTGGCATACCGGTTTCATCTAAAGACAACAAACCTGCAGACTGATCGAGTAAACGCATTACCACTGACTCACCATGTTGAACAGGCATGGTTGACATACGCACGTCAATTGAATGACCTTTGATTTGCAAATTAAAACGGCCATCTTGAGGAAGACGTTTTTCAGAAATATCTAAACCTGCCATTAGTTTTAAACGCAATACCATGGCTGAAGCAATTTTATTTTCTTTTAAAACGTTTTCCTGTAATACCCCATCAATACGTTGACGAATACGTAATAAATGCTCGTCGGGTTCAATATGAATATCTGATGCGCGCATTTGCACGGCGTCTTCAAATACCGATTGCAGTAATTTCCCAACCGTTGCATCGCCCCCTTCATCAACAAAAGAGGTACTTAAATCAAAGTCGGTAGTTTGTTCGTATTCTTCTTCTAACTGACTGGCAAACGATTCAATATCAGCCGTTCGACGATATAAACCATCAAAAGCGTCATACAATTGCGACTCCATCACAACCGCAAGCTTTAATGCTTTAGGGGCTAACATTTGTTCTAATTGATCTAAGCCACTTAAATCAGCCGGATCACTCATCCCTAACAGGACGGAATCTCCTTGATCTTCTATAATAACAGCTCGCAAGCGACGGGCATGTACTTCAGGTAGAAGTTTTGCTACTGCGGGATCAATTCTTCGTTGACTAATATCTAAAAATGGGACGTCTAATTGCTGGGCTAAAAACTCGAGTAATTGGCGTTCGGCAATATGCCCTAATTCAATCAAGGTATCACCAAGTTTTCTACCTGTTGATTTTTGACTATTTAACGCTTGCATTAACTGTTCATTGGTAATGATATGTTCATGTACCAATAAATCACCCAACCGCATTTTTAATTTAGGTGCCGCCATTTTAATTATTCTCCTAGCTCTTGAACACGCTGACGAGCAAATTGCTTTGCATTTTCAGAAAGATCATTCTTAGTAGTCGCCTGTTGATAAGCGCGTGTCGCCTGTTCAAATTCACTATTGCTATCATGAGCAACGGCTAAACCTAGCCACCATCTACCGGCATTGGGCTCAAGTGTTGTTAATAACTGATAAGCCCTTGCAGCTATATCAAACTGTGATATTTGTTGGGCATGACTGGCCAATAACGCTTGATATTCTACATTTTCTACTTTAGGTAAAGCTTTCAAAGTATTCACCCCAGCGGTTGTTTGACCTTGATTAAAGTAGATGCGAGCTTTCATTAAACGAAACTCTCTATCTTCAGGGTATAGCTGAATACCTTGAGATAGTAAATTAATTGCTGATTGGTATGCTTGTCTACCAAACCATAAAGCCGCTAACTTTTTCCGGGCAATTTTATGCTCTGGTATCATCAAGATTACATCTTCAAATAATTGCTCAGCTCTTGATAATTTATTTTCAGCCAATGCTTGCTCTGCTTGATCAATTTTTTGTTGCGTCAATTCTACCGGCGTTAATTGTTTGCGCGAAATTGATAAAGTAGGTTTACTCGTTGCTTTATCGTTCACGGCATCTTCCGCTACTTTATTTACAAGAACGTTATTATTATTCGTGGTTTGAATAGCTTTTTGATTTATTGGTTGTGGATCTTTTTCAATCGCTGCGTCAATTTTTTGGTTTATTAACGGTTCATTTCCAACTGTTACCTCAGGATGGCTTTCAACATTTTTTGAAAGTGATGTATTTTCAAGGTCAGAGAGTACAATTTCTTCTTTTTTAACCGTGCTTATTTCAGACTTGCTTATTGGCGTTTTTTGCTCTAAACGATTCGTTAACGTTTGAGATTTTTTGTACTCTATATCTCGTTGCTTATTAGCATTTAAAGGCTCATAAGCACTCTTCAATGATTGATTTTCACTGTATAACTGCCAAATAAACACACCAGCAATATTGAGTACAATCACTATAATGACGAAAAAGATAATTAACTTCCACGATGTGCGCTGTTTTTTCTGCGGTATTTGAGCTGATTGAGAATGTTGAAGATCGCTTTGGCGATCATCCAAATCTTTTAGCATTTGATTAATCACACTCATGTCAGTGCTCCCCAATAATAGGCCATAAATAAAACCACACTGATAATGACACAAAGACTGAATATGATAATGAATTTATAGTCATGCATTACTATTGCTTCGGTATCATGACAAGCCATTTTAAGGTGTTTATTGTTCATTTTATATTGACCTTGTCCATAACTTAACATCAACATTTTATGGCACACAATATTCACTAATCTTGGTGTACCTTTGGTAACTTTTGCAATTTTTTTACATAACTGCCGAGTAAACAAAGTGGCACCTTTATAACCAGCAACCTGCATGCGGTGGTGAATATAGCTTTCAACTTCTTCACTATCCATCGTTCTTAAGTTGTATGAAAAAGTAATTCGTTGTTTTAATTGTCGAAATGCTTCTTCATTCAAGCGATGATCTAACTCCGGCTGTGCAAATAACACTACTTGTAACAGCTTACGGGTTTCTGTTTCTAAATTGGTAAATAGACGTAACGCTTCTAAACTCTCAGCGGGTAACGCTTGAGATTCATCTAAAATTAACACCACAGAATGTCCTTGATTATGTAACTCAAGTAATCGTTGTTGAATACGTTGTGTTAATAATTGCACTGACATTCGCTGCGCTTGCTTAACGCCAAGCTCTACAGCAACGGCTCGCCTCAGCTCATCCGGTTTTAAATAAGGATTTGGAATATAAGCCGTAACAAAATGCTCTGGAATCTCATTAAGTAGTTTACGGCACAACAGCGTTTTACCTGTGCCTACTTCACCCACAACTTTAATAAAGCCTTCGCCTGTCTTTAAAGCCGTCGTTAATACGGCTAATGCTTCATTATGCGGTTCAAGCCCTAAATAAAAGTTAGTATTTGGCGTTAAAGTAAAAGGTAATTCTTTTAACCCAAAATGATATAGATACATAACTAACTTAGCCGATTAATACAGGTTTATTGTCAAAAACTCGGGTGTTTATCTTTATTCTTCTATTTGTTCTTCTTCAGGAAACCACTCTTTTAATAAAGCTCGTGCATCTTTTAATTGATCTTTCCAAGTGTTTTGACCTATCACAATAGGTTTTAACATAATGATCAATTCTTTTTTCTGCATCGTTTGGTTTTTACTTTTGAAAAGTTCACCTACGACAGGGATATCACCCAGTAATGGCGTTTTAGATTCTAAATCAACCTTTCTTGTTTCAATTAAGCCACCAATCACCACTATTTCACCTGAATTTGCACGAATAATAGTATCTGATTCACGCACACTACTTTGCGCTAAGGGTAAAGTGAAGTCTTCACTTCCTAACCGAATAGTTTTTGACTGTTCATCCGTTAAGGTTACCGACGGATGAATATGTAAAATCACCTCACCGTGTTCATCTATCTGTGGCGTTACGTCCAACGCTATGCCTGAAAAGAATGGTGTTAATTGCACTTCTGGAGTGGTAGTGGTTGCTGTACCTGTCGTCGTTGTATTAGAAACTTCGGTAACAAAATACTCATCTTCACCCACTTTAATGACTGCTTTTTGATTGTTAGTAGCGGTTATTCTTGGGCTTGAAAGTACTTGGACATTCCCTTGAGTTTGTAATAACTCAATAACACCGGAGAAATCAGAATTTATAAAGCTCAACGCCGTAGTGCCACCAATGGCAGAAGAGATTACGTTATTGGCAATATTTCCAGTGGTTGAAAAGGTTAAATCTGTACTATTAGCATGACCTAATACTTGGTCCCACTTCACCCCTTGCTGATAATCATCATTAAGAGTAACTTCCATGATCTTAGCTTCAATAATCACTTGTCGACGTAAATGATTTTGTGTGTCATTTATAAACTGCTTTACTGCCGCGATTTCACTTGGCAATGCTCGAACTGTTATCAAACCGGCTTGTGGAGAAACAATCACCGAACGTCCATCTTGATCGCCCACTAAAGACGTTAAGGTTTCTTTTAATTCAGTCCAAAAATCAGATTCGTTTTCGGTATAAATATTGATACCGCTATTACCATTTTGGTTATTTTGACCGTTTTGGTTATTCCCGTTACTGCTGTTATTTGAACGGTTGTTGTTATTATTTTGGTTGTTATTTCCGTTACTTCCGCCATTGTTAGGGTCATTTTCTGAAACACCACCAGAATTAATACTGGTGCTTGACGTGCCAAAACGTTTTACAAATAAATAATTTAACGGGATCGTTTCAGTTCTAATACCTGCGGGGTATATTTTGATAACGTTACCTTGTTTTTTCACGTCATAACCGTACAAGCTAGCAATCACGTCGAGGGCTTCGTCTAGAGTGACATCTTTTAAATTTAACGTAATAGTGCCTGTAACGTCAGGATGAACGGCGACACTATAATTAGAGTCTTGTACGAGGGCAGCAAAAAACGCTTGAGCATCCACCTGACTAGCGGCAATTTCTAAACGTTTTTCAGCCAGTAACCCTTGACGTGCTTGCGTCATACTTTGTTTCATTAATTCTTGCTGTACCGCAGAAGGTACGGTGGATAATGGTTTAGGTGCTTTACGTTTAGTTGACTCAGCAATGGCATTGTCTAGTTCTTTTTTTACATGTGTCGGCTGCGGTGGAACCGATTGGCAACCGAGTAAAAAAACGAAAATTGACGTGATATAAAAACTTTTTTGAGGCGTATGCATAATTATTTTTCTTTTCATTTTGATTTTGCCACTACAGATGAAAACATTGAGAGCTCTATATTTTTCTCTGGTGAAGATAACAACACACTATGCTTAGTTATCTCAGATAAAGTATATTGGCGAATTTGATCACCTAAGGATAAAAGTTGACCATTAATGACAACACTTTTTTGTCCGTCATTTTCGACAATCGTTTGTAACACTAAAGCATTTTTATTCGCTACGCTGGCAACTGCGCCATGATTAAAATTAAATGGCTTAGTTGGATCAACTGACTCAGCGTTAACATTAACAGAAGTAAGGATTAAAAACAGTACAATGCATTTATACACCAATAAACTCCTTCTGCGTACTTAAACTATACATTTCAATTGACAGTTCGCTATTAGGGTATTCAATCAGCTGATAATTAAACTCTTGCCAAAAAAACGTCCATTGCATATTTTCTAACTGGTTTAAGTAATCCCTCAATTTAAAATAACTGCCTTTTAATTTAAGTTTAATGCCATGCTTATATAAAGTAAGTGAATGCTCATCCCCAGTACTTTCATTCCCCTCATGTTCATCGTTATTTTGAGAAGGTTTTTCCGATGCTACCGGTTGTGCTGCCATCACTTCGAAAGATAATAAAGCAACCGATGGTTGAGTTTTTAATAACTCAATCAGAGCAAAGCGCATTTGGATAGGATTAATTAAGTCAGAAGTTAATAATAATAACTCACTGTCTACTGACGATAACTTTTGCTCATATTGGTTAATCTGATTTTGAATCGCAACATTAGGATCTGTCGCTAAAGATTGTTGCAAGATATCAATGGTGGTTTGAGCGGTTCTATTATTGGTCTCGACTTGTTTAATTTGCTTCGCTTGTGAATTAATTTTTACTAAGTTTCCATCAATAAAGAGGCTAAACATAATAAAGATGATCGCAATTAAACCCGTCAGCAAGACTAAATATTGCTCTCTGGACGATATGTTTAAAAATTTAGCTGAATAATCTTGCCATTTTTCTTTCATTATTGGCCTCCTGACTGTTCAGTTAAACGTTCAGAGCTAACCGTAAAGTGAGTCACCGCGTCTTCATTTTCACTTAAGCTAAAGTGTTTAAACGACTGCCCAGAAAGAAACGTCGCATTATCAAAAGCCGCTAACCAACTTGGCACGGCTTCAGGCTTTCTTGCTATCCCAGAAAACGTCATACTACCTTTATTCATACGTACTTTTTGTAAGCTAACATCCTGATGATGAAGCTCTGATAATTCTGTCATAGCTTTTGAATAACCAGCCGCATAAGTACTGCTAGTATCCGTTAATTGTTTATGAAGTGCTTTTTTATTCACTAATAATAACTTTAACGTTGCTAATTTTTCTTGCAAAAGCGGGTCAGCTTTATTTTGACTCACTTGCTGTTCTAATTCAGCTTGTAATAATTCATTTTGTTGCTTAACTTCGGTGAGTTTATTTAGTTCATTGGTTTGCTGAGATAATTGAACGTTGCTATAAAATAACCAAGCGAACATGATGACGAAAGTGCCTAACCAAATAAATGCCACTCGTTTCAATGTCCAAAGTGGTTGTACAGGAATAAGCTCAGCTTGTAATAAATTAATGGATAACTTTTTCATTACACGCTGTCCTCCATGTTATTTAACATGGCCGCACCGATACAAGCTGCATATTCCCGTTGCTTTTCATAGCCTTGTGGCATAGAAAACAAATTCACGGGGACATTGGTATTTTCCGCAAGCTTTCTTGCTAAAAACGCTTCTTGAGCCATAGGTACTAATACTTCAATACTTCTGATCGGCGCTTGTTTTAATTGCCTTTCAAAGTAATCGGTTGAGCGTTGAATTTCTAAACTCAATGAGTCAATAACCCCCATATTAAGTTCATCTTCAGTTTTACTCGCAATAGTCGCCATGCCGCGTAATCGACGTTGAAAATATAACTCATTATTTTTAACAATAATAAGTACTATCTCTTCATTAGGTTGCTGACACACCATCAATCGAGCGTCATCTTCATTTGGGCATAAACTCGCAAAAGCAAACTCTTCAACAGTGATAGTTTGTATTTGACAGTTATCTTGATGGATGCTTTCAACCAAAGGTTGCAACTCACTTTTAGCGGCGCAAACAACATTAATTTTCTCAAGGCCGCCTCCCATCACAGGTCCATCATAGTAATCAACAATCATATCTTCTGGAGCAATTGACACCAGATCTTTTATTTGCCATTTGATGGCAGCATTAATTTCTTCAACAGGGACTTTGGGTTTATCCACTTGCACTAATTGATTCTGTTTTGCTGACAAGACAATATTACACTGACCAGTTAAGTTGATTTTATTTTTTGCCTGAGAAAAAGCAGAGGCATAGTGTTGTTCATTCACTTTAGCCTGATGAAATCCAGCAGGTTGATTTTTTTCAAGGGAACAAAAAGCTAGCGCTTGCTGCTGCAAACAGATACCGAGTGAACCAGTTGGTTTCGGCGATGAAAATAGTTGATTTATCCGTGCGATTATTGACATTTATCGATATTATTATGCTTTTAAAACAAATTGTCGTTAAATTCATTATCCCTGATTAGCCGCTATGCGCAAGTATTTTTAAGGTAAAATAAGCGATTAATTAAATAAAATCATAAACTTTTATGTCTAATTTCTCAGAATTACAAACATTACAACACCCACTTTTTGAACAATATCAGCTGCAGGTTCAGATAAAACGCGATGATTTGATTGATCCTATTATTTCTGGCAATAAATGGCGAAAACTAAAATACAATTTAAAACACGTGAAAGAAAATGGCTATAAAGGCATTATCTCATTCGGTGGCGCTTATTCAAACCATATACATGCACTCGCCTTTGCTTGCAATCAACATGATCTGCACGCCCTTGGAATTATCAGAGGGGAAGCACATTATGCCGAAAACTTTACCCTTTCAAAAGCGAGAAAATGGGGCATGACCTTACACTTTGTAGATCGTCAAACCTATCGAGAACGCAATTGCGAAAAATATTTACAGCAATTATCACAACAGTTCCCTGATTATTTTATTATTCCAGAAGGCGGCAGTAACGTGCTTGCTTTACGTGGGGTTGCTGAAATATGTCATGAATTAAATATTCAAACACAATACGACACATTAATAACGCCGGTAGGGAGTGCAGGTACGATTTCAGGACTCATTTCTGGCGATAATAATCAACATAACATTCTTGGTATTGCGGTGTTAAAGCAAACAGATTACCTAACCGAAGAAGTATCAGCCTTATTAAACGATAAACACAATCAACCATTGAATAACTGGCAGATATTCAATAACTATCATGACGGTGGCTACGCTAAATTTAGCCCAGAGAGCTTAACAAAACTACAAGCTTTTTCAGCAGTAACTGGGGTACCTTTCGAACCTATTTATTCAGGCAAAATGATATTAGCTTTATTAGATTTAATTAACATTGGGTATTTTCAACCGCATCATAAAATTGTTTTATTGCATACTGGCGGTTTACAAGGACTGGGAGGGTTAATTGAACAGAATAAACTTAAGGCAAGTGAATGGCCTTTGCCACTTGAGCAACCGGTTCGGTAAAGTAATGCCCTTGACCTCCGTCAACTCCTAATCGTTTTAACGTTTGCCATTCATCAATATTTTCAACGCCTAAAGCATAAACATTGACCTTTTGCACATCACAAATTGCTTTTAAACTTTGAATGAATATTTGATTCTCTGTTTTACGATGAATGTTTAATACGATACTTCGATGCAATTTTATACTGAAAATTGGGCAAACACTGAGATATTGCGCACTCACCACATATTGGCCTACCTTGTCGGCGATAAGCATAATTCCTAATTGATGAAGCATGGCTAATGGGTACTGTAGTTTTTCAAGATGATTCACTAAATGATATTCACTGATCTCAATGACCAGTTTTTCATGTATTTGGGGATAATCTTTTAAAACCGCTAAAAACTTTTTCAAGAAATCATCTGACAATAATGACTCAATCGACAAGTTAAGACTGCATTTATCCTTTTGTTGATTATCATAGGTTAACAATCGGCAAACTTGTTTTAAAACTAACAAATCAATTTGTTGTATCAAGCCACATTTTTTCGCCATAGGTAAAAAGACTCTGGCACTAATTAATCCTCCATCAGTATCCCGAATTTTAGTCAAAATCTCATGATGTAAGGTATGTTCATCATCCGCCGAAATAACAGGTTGAAAGAAGATAACTAACGCATTTTTATCAATAATATGATTTAAAAAAGTGCGCCATTTTAGCGAACCTTTCGCACTGGCATGTTCTACTTCACCAGGATCATACATAAACCATTGTGATGGGCCTTGTAATTGCGCTGAACGTAATGCCATATCGGCTTCAGACTTCACTTGATATGAATTTTCAGCTTGCGAAAAATAACTGACTCCAATGTGAATAAATTCATCTTTATTCATACCAACAGGAAGTGAAACGGTGCATAAACCTTGTAACAGTTTCTCAGCTAACTTTTCAGCATCATTAAAAAAGATATCAGGAACAATAATGGCAAGTTCCGAGTCATCTCGCCGAGCAATAAAGTAATTGGGTAATGCGTTTAAACGGTATTTTAATGTTTGAATTAAGTTATCCAATAACACTAATGATTGTTGCTCACCAAACAAGGTATGTACTAAATCAAAATCTTTAAATTGGATAAAATAAACGGCTCCTTGACAGTCATCTTCTTTTAATAACGCATCAAGTCGGTTATTAAAAAATTCACTATTGCCTACGCCAGTATCTTTATCAAGCAGTGCGTTACTTCTTAATACGTTATCGAGATGAGTATCACTATTTTTTGCTTTTTGTAATTGTTGATTTAAAGTCAAAATGGTTTGACTTAAATTATCCTCATTATTAGGAATGACTTGAATTTCACCACAAATTCTCGATATATCGGCCCATTTTTCTAATGCAGTAATAGGCTTCAGCTTTTGTTGCAATATTTTTTGAAAACAATAACTTACCAAATGTAAACTAGCTAAGAGCATGATAGAAACAATACATACCATATTATTCCATGTACTTGGGCCTTGCAGAAAATAATTTACAAAAACCAATAAAAGAGCGCAGATGATCAGACATATCGACACATGCCGAACTAGCCGTTGAAAAGCATTAATAGTATTTTGAACAGTATTTGACATATCAGCGATTAAAAATTCTTGTTACCTGCAAGTGTAGTCAAAAATGAATAAAGTACGCATTTTCGTGTTTAATGATTTGTATCGAGATATTAATCACAATAAAAACCTTTCAACGAAGCCATTGCTTTAACGTTATAAGTAAAAACAAAAACACCGCATAGGATAACTCCCATGCGGTGTTTTGACTTAATTTAACTTTAAAAAGTAAATTAAGCTTCAGCGATAACAATCACTTTGATGCTTGTATCAACATCGTTATGTAAGTGAAGAACGATATCGTACTCACCAACTTCACGAATTGTACCTAAAGGCATACGTACTTGAGCTTTCGCAATTTCAACGCCAGCTTCAGTAATCGCATCAGCAATATCTTTTGTACCGATAGAACCGAATAATTTACCTTCTTCACCCGCTGATGAAGCGATAGTTACTTCTGCTAATTCAACGATTTTCGCTGCTTTAGCTTCTGCTGCACTTAATACTTCAGCTAATTTCTTCTCTAATTCAGCACGACGAGCTTCAAAGTGCTCAACGTTTGCTTTAGAGGCAAAAACAGCTTTACCTTGTGGTAATAAAAAGTTACGAGCATAACCAGACTTAACAGTTACCTTGTCACCAAGGCCGCCTAATTTGGCGATTTTATCAAGAAGAATTACTTCCATTTTCAAAACCCCTTATTAGGTTACTTATGTAAATCAGTATATGGTAATAATGCTAAGTAACGAGCACGCTTGATCGCACGACCAAGTTGACGTTGATATTTAGCAGCTGTACCAGTAATACGGCTAGGAACGATTTTACCACTTTCAGTGATATAGTTTTTCAGCGTAGCAATATCTTTATAATCGATAGAGGTAGCGCCTTCCGCTGTGAAGCGGCAAAATTTACGACGTCTAAAAAAACGAGACATGGATTTCTCCTAATATTCGATGTTATTTTTTAACAATATTCATGCTAAATAATAATCACCTAATTAATCATTTCAATATGCTGAGCATGTAAGACCAAAAGCGGATTACCGTTTCTGGATTCATGACGATTAATAAAACCCGTCACTTTTAATTTACTGCCCGCAATTAAATCACGAGTTAAGTGTTGTGACATTTCACCGGTTGCCACTACTTGTATTCTGACAAATGCTTGTCTATTCATGCCGGCTTCATTTTGTATGGACTTATGATCCATTGAAAACTGACAATGTTGAATACCTGCAGGACTAGTTGATAATTTAGGTGGTTTAACCACTTCCCCTACCAACACGAGGCAATTCTCTAGATTAGTATTTTCCATAACAGAACTTTCTAACATGTAGAGATTGTCACGACCAGCTTATTCTTCGCTCGCAGCTTCTTCTTTTGTTTCTTCAGCAGGTGCTTCTGAAACAGCTGGAGCAACTTCTTGCTTAACTTCGCGGCGATCGTCGCGACGTTCTTCTTTAGCACTTGCCATAGCTGATGCTTCAGTTACTGCGTGTTTAGTACGCATGATCATGTTACGAATAACAACATCGTTGTAACGGAAAGAAGTTTCTAACTCATCAATAACTGACTGAGGCGCTTCAATGTTTAATAAAACATAGTGTGCTTTGTGAAGTTTATTGATTGGGTATGCTAATTGACGACGACCCCAGTCTTCTAGACGGTGGATCTTGCCTTCAGCAGCATTGATCAAATCTGTGTAGCGCTGGATCATACCAGGTACTTGTTCACTCTGATCAGGGTGAACCATAAATACGATTTCGTAATGACGCATTACGAGCTCCTTACGGTTGTAGCCTCATTATCTGGCTCAGCCAACACCAGTTGAGGCAAGGAACAAAAAGTTCAGGCTGAATTAAGGTCGCGTAGTGTAGGTAAATTAACCAGTAAAGGCAAGCTTTTAATCGGCTTATTAGTTTTTATTTGTCGAATTGAAAGAAATTAAGAAAGATACTTGAAAGCCCCTGATGGTCATTTTCAGAAAACTCGATGGTTAATCCTTTATCTTGATAGGTAAAATTTGTCATTTTCTCTAAAAAACAGCTTTGGCTCAACGATTCACCACATTGCTTAGCGACTTCAACAAAGACAAATGCATTGAGGTAACCTTCAAAAAGTATCTGATCAACCGTCTTAATGCCTTGAGCCTTCATATCGTCCATAAATTGCAAACAAATAGCTTCATTGCAGTTGGCTGGATCTAACATCACTTCTGTCACTAAAACATTACTTGGTTGTTTAATCCGCTGAAATAAATCACGACTTGATATAAATGAAACAGAAGTAAAAAATGGCGTGAAATCCTGCTGATAAGCTGAATTTATCAATTGTGCAAATGGCTCATAAGTACCAACAAATGCAACAACTTGAACGTTTTTTGCTTTCAAAATACTAAGCGCTAACTTTATATCATTGGTATTTCGACGATAGCGTGTCGTCACTGTTGGCTTTATACCACGCTTTTTTAAAGCCATTAAATAGCCTTTTTCAACTGAAATACCAAATTCATCGGCTTGAATCATCAGGCCGATATTCGTCATTCCTTTTTCATCAACTAAAAAATGTATTTGTTGCTCAGTTTCTTGATAATAACTTGCCCGTAAATGGAAAATATTCTTAATAACCGGTTTACGTAAAAATTCAGCACCTGAAAAAGGCATTAAAAAAGGCACATGACTTTGGCTGACTTTATCTAAAACCGCATGCGTCGTTGGCGTACCAACATAATTAAAAAATGCGAATATATCTTTCTTCTTTAAGAAATTCTGTGTATTTATCAGAGTTTTATATGGTTCGTAACCATCGTCTAGAAGCACTAATTGAATATGTTTACCTGCAAGTCCGCCTTCTCGATTGACTCGGTCAAAATATGTATTGGCTCCTTGGTTTAAGCGGATCCCAAGTTGTGCGGTTGGGCCTGAAGTGGCATTAGAGACGGCTAATTTTATGACGGGCTGATTTTCAATGTTAGCAAAAACATTAGCGCTGATGCAAAGTAATGCACAAACAATTAACAACAGCAGAATTAAGTTTTTGTGCAACATGAATTGGCATCACTATCAGTTCAATGGCATCCCTGAAAGTTAAATATCCATAACAGCTAGCAGTATTTTATGCATATTATTACCGCTTACTTACTCTTTTTAGAATAGACAATTATACCGACAATTGAAATATAATATATCGGTTATCGTTTTATATGTAGCGTGGAATGACCAATTGACAATAGAAATTGAACAATAATCGCCATTCAGCCAAGTTTAGTTGAGTCGCTGACGAACAATTTCAAACAAACAAATCCCCGTTGCAACAGAAACATTTAAGCTAGAAACACTTCCTGCCATCGGCAATTTTACGAGTTGATCGCAATTTTCCCGTGTTAGTCGACGCATGCCTTTCCCTTCAGCTCCCATCACGAGCGCCATAGGCCCTGATAATTTCACATCATACAAGCAAGTATCCGTTTCTCCTGCGGTACCGATTATCCATACCCCCATCTGTTGTAACTGCTTCATGGTTCTTGCAAGGTTTGTCACTTGTACTAAAGGCACAGTCTCAGCAGCACCTACTGCAACTTTTCTAACCGTACCCGTTAGTCGCGCAGCATTATCTTTGGGTACAATAATCGCTTGTACGCCTGCCGCATCGGCATTTCGCAAACAAGCTCCTAAATTATGCGGATCAGTCACGCCATCTAAAATCAAAAGAAAAGGCGGAACACCTTGTTTTTCAGCGGTTTCAATAATGTCATCTAAGTCAGCTTCGGTGAAGGTTTTTCCTGGCTGAACACGCGCTACAACACCTTGATGCTGCTCACCATTTGACTTATCGTCTAACACCTTTCTATTGACCATTTGAGCAGGAATAGCATATTTTCGTGATAAATTAATTATTGGCATTAATCGTTCATCGTCACGACCTTTTAATAAAAACAATTCAATAAAACGTTCAGGTGAGCGTTTTATCAGTTCGTTAACCGCATGAATACCAAATACTAATTCATCATTTTTTGCCATGTTTATCTCTTACTTACTTTTATTTCAATAATATCTTTAACGTTAATCGTTGAATATTGACGACAAAATTCATTGCTTAATCGCACTAATTTGCAAAATAAATTTAGCTAATCTAACTACTTGCTAGCTTTTCGCGCATTTTTACCCGGCCGTTTTTTTCTGGCTTTTCGCTTTGCTGATTTTGATTTTTCAGGTTTATCTTTTTTCGGTTTTGCATTTTTAACGCCACTTGCCGGTTTCATTTTTCCGCTTTTCTTACCATTAAACCCTTCTGACTTACTATGCTTACCTCCTTTACCTTTTGGCAGAGGTTTCGCGCGACTAATAACAGCATTATCACCCGACAAGGCTAAATCAATTTTCTTTTCATCTAAATTAACCGCCGCCACTTGTACTTCTAGCACATCGCCGACATGAAATTTATTACCCGTTTTCTCGCCAGATAAACACATGCGAACATCATCAAAATGATAAAAATCACGCCCTAAAGAAGTAATATGAACTAAGCCTTCTATGTGCAAATCCGCTAAACGTACAAACAAACCAAAATTAGTCACGGTTGATATAACGCCGGTAAAAGTATCCCCAACATGATCTTGCATAAACTCACATTTGAGCCAGTCTGAAACATCGCGAGTGGCATCATCAGCGCGTCGTTCAGTCATCGAGCAATGTTCACCGAGTTCTACGACAGCTTCTTCGGCATAACTATAGCAACCATCATTGCCAGCACTGTCTGCTTGAGTTTGCAAGATAGATTTTATAACGCGATGGATAACTAAATCTGGGTATCGTCGGATCGGGGAAGTAAAATGACTATAAGACTCAAGCGCTAAACCAAAGTGACCAATATTTTCACTTTGATAAACTGCTTGACGCATTGATCTTAGCAGCATGGTTTGAATAAGTTCTTGATCGGGACGACCTTGCACTTGCGCCAAAATATCACTGTAATCTTGAGGTGCAGGTAAACCATCCTCATTATCAACACGTGGCATTTGCAAGCCAAGTTCAGCTAAATAACTGACAAAATTATTAAATTTGTCTTCACTCGGTTTGTCATGCACCCGAAATAAACCCGGCATTTTATGCTGTTCAACAAATTTTGCTGTCGCAACATTTGCCAAGATCATACATTCTTCAATAATCTTGTGTGCGTCATTTCGGATCAGCGGCTCTATCGACTCTATTTTTTTGTCGGCATTAAAAATAAAACGCGACTCTTCCGTTTCAAAAGCAATAGCACCACGGCTATTTCGTGCTGCTATTAATGCGTGATACATCGCATTTAAATTTTCTAAATCAGGGACTAACGATTGATATTGACTACGTAAAGCTTCATCACCTGTGGTTTCTGCATCACCTAGTATTGCCGCAACTTTTGTATAAGTAAATCGCGCATGAGAACGCATCACCGCAGGGTAAAATTTACTATCAGATAGTTTACCGGCTTCATTAATGGTCATTTCACAAACCATACAAAGTCGGTCTACATCAGGGTTTAACGAACATAAACCGTTAGATAATTTCTCAGGGAGCATGGGAATGACTTGGCTGGGAAAATACACAGAATTTCCTCGCGCTAACGCTTCGTCATCAAGGGCAGTACCTGGGCGAACATAATAACTGACATCAGCAATCGCTACCCATAATCGCCATCCGCCTGTTTTTTCCGGTTGACAATAAACAGCATCATCAAAATCACGGGCATCTTCGCCATCAATAGTAACAAGTGGTAATTCACGTAAATCAACGCGCGATAATTTCGCGTCATCTTCCACTTCATCTGCTATAGAAGCAATTTCCGCTTCAACCTCAGGAGACCATTGATAGGGTAAGTCGTGCTCTCTAAGTGCAATTTCAATTTCCATACCTGGCGCCATATGATCGCCCAATACTTCAATCACTTTTCCAACCGCATTATTTCTTTTAGACGGTCGTTGAACCACTTCAACAACCACCATTTGACCATGACGCGCCGCTAATCTTTCTTTTGGATCAATTAAGATATCTTGTTTAATGCGCGCATCATCTGGCACCACAAAGCAAATATTATGTTCAAGAAAAAATCGTCCCACGATGCCCGCTTTACGCGGCTTAATAATATCCGTTATTTTAATTTCTTGTCGGCCTTTGCGATCAGATCTATCAACTAAAATAGCCTCAACAACATCACCATGAAAAACTCGTTGCATTTCATGAGAAGAAATAAATAAATCTTTTGGTTTTTTCTCTCCGGGCTTTGTATCGGGAGCAAAGAATCCGTAACCATCACGATGGCCAATTACCGTGCCAGTAAGTAAATGATTTTTAGGTGCGATAGCATACTGTTTAAATTTATTAAAAATTAATTGTCCTGCATTTTCCATGGCACGTAAACGACGTTTTAAACCGATGATATGCTCATCTTCTTGATACTTAAGCGTTTGACAAAGTGCTTTAAAAGTCGGCGGCGTTGGTAATTTTTCGATAATTGACAAAATCAATTCACGACTTGCCACAGGGTTATCGTATTTTTTAGCTTCGCGTTGTTGGTGAGGATCTTTAATAATACTTATACTTAATTATGTGATTTGTTTCTTATTATATCTTAGTTACACGATTTGGTATTAATATTTTCCTTCTTTCGCTGCATTAACTACACGTTCAGGCATTTTTTCGGCAAGAGCTGCTAATAAATGTGTGATTTTCTTATGTGTTTTTTTATCATCGGTCACTGAGTGATGTAATTGCGCGTATAATTCAGGAAAGTCTAAAGGGCTGCCTTCTCCGGCATTATAAATTTCAGCGAGGCGAATCTGTGCCTTTAAATTATCCAGATTAGCCGCTTCTTTGAGGAAAATAATTGCCTGTCTAATATCTGGTTGCATAAACTTGCCGACATGATAATAACGACCTAACTGTTCTAATGCTTCGGGTAAGCCTTGGTCTGCTGATTCACGCATATAATGTAACCCTAACGGCACATTTTTCTTTACACACACGCCAAACGCTAACATATCTCCCCATAAAAATTGAAAAGCCGGTTTGTTAGAAATCACCGCACGTGCTTCAATATCTTGCACAAGTTGACATTCATCGATAACCATTTGGCTCAAATGTTTGTTTTCTTTAATTAAATCAAGTAAAACATCATCAGTATAAATTTGTACAACACTTAATTTCGCCCCATAAACCGTAGGTAAATAACTACAAATAAGTATTAACAACCCGAAAATTAAGCGCATAAAAAGACCTTTTTAAAAACGAAAAAAATAAAAAATATAATGGTATACGTTCTTTATCGGCAAACTTTCGTAAAAATTCAAAAAACTTTGAAAAATTGTACCAGTAAATAGATAGACTATAATCATAATTTACTTCAAAGAATAACGTTACCCTAATTACCTTTCAAAAAGCAGCAAAATTAATACCACAATAATTTGACTGTATTTGAAATGCTAAAAACTGAAGCTGTGGAATTGGCGCTAAAACTCAAGGTTCTCGATAAAAGAATGATGAAAGAAATAGAAATATCAGCATTAGAAGTAGGTCATTATGTTGTAAAAATAGTGAAACAAGTCAAACAATTCACTCTCACACAACCGGGTCATATAAAAAGTGATCTTGTCATTAAAAATATGGCTGCAAAAGGTGTAATAAGCCTTTTAATTGATACGAGTAAAACCAAAAAAGAACATCACCCGCGAAAAAATAAAAACGCGCCCGTTATAATGGACGTTTATAAAGCAAAAGAGTTATTTACTCAGTCCAAAGCCATCCAAAAACAAGTATTTTCTGACGCTCAATCTGGGAAACCTTTAGATTTAAGTCCAGTTGAAAAAATAACCGATGAAACGATTAATGAAATTTTTAAAAATCCTGATGCGTTAGCTTGTGTGATCAATATTAGGAATACCGATGAATATCTTTTAGAGCACTCAGTTTCAGTCTCAGTTTTAATGACAATTTTCGCGCGATTTTTAAAAGTCGAAAAAGCTATCATCCAAGAATTATCGATTGGGGCTTTTTTACATGATGTCGGTAAAATAATGGTCCCTGAAAACATTCTAAATAAACCTGGCAAGTTAACAACCGAAGAGTTTTCCATTATGAAAACTCATGTGAACCATTCAATCGATATTATAAAAAAGACCCCTGGTATTTCAGCGTTAAGTTTGGAAGTTGCTGCACTGCATCATGAAAAATTAGACGGCAATGGTTACCCATTTAATGTGGTAGGAGATGACATATCAACATACGGACGTATGATTTCAATATGTGATATTTTCGATGCGTTAACGGCCAATCGCTGCTATAAAAAGGGTTACAATCATATAAAAGCTTTTAATATTTTACGTAAACTTGCTGAAAACAACCATTTAGATCAAAGACTTGTAAATCTATTTATCAAATGCATGGGCGTTTACCCTGTTGGCTCATTAGTTGAGTTAAATTCAAATAAAATTGCCATTGTAGAAGAACGCAACATAGACGACCCGACTAACCCCAAAGTGAGATATTTTTATAATTCTGAAAAAAATAATTATGTTATGGCTGAAGATATTGACTTGGCAAAAAATGATGACTTTATTGTTAAAGGGGTAAGAGCCGATGATTTTGATCTGAATATGAACAAAATCATCGAATTTTTATTGATGCAAGGCTAATGATAATTATTTAAAAGAGCCGGGCCATTCTGCTGCAATATAAGTAAATACGGTCCAAACAGCTAAGTTTTGACGCATATGCTCAGGATTAACCTTATCGAAGGTGTCATCTGGCGTGTGGTGCAAATCAAAATAATCTGTACCATCTTGCATCAAGTTTAACGCTGGCACGCCTAAAGCAGCCAAAGGAATCATATCAGGACCTCCGCTAGTGTCACCACCACGACGGCTGACGCCTAGGTTTCCCATGATTGCAGCCATAGTATCAACCACATGTAGTGCGTTAACGGAAACATTTTTAGATGATTGCAGGCCATATACCGGACCGGCACCAAAGTCTGATTCAGAACCAATCACATGGTTTGCTATAGTGCCATCTTCTTGTCTGGCTTTAGCGTATGCACGTGCACCAATTAAACCTAATTCTTCCGCTCCCCATAGGATGACGCGAATAGTACGACGAGGATTAACTGTGACATTATTTTTAATAAAAGCACCGGTTGCCATAGCAATTGCGACTCCAGCGCCATCATCAACCGCACCTGTCCCTAAATCCCAGCTATCTAAATGACCACCAATAACAACCACTTCATTAGGTAATTCACGACCTGTTATTTCGCCAATAACATTTTTAGTCACTATCGGGCCTAAATCTTTGGTTTGAATATTTAAACGAATTTTAGGCGTGTGTCCAAATTCCATTAATCGAACTAGCTGATCAGCATCTGGGTTAGAGAGTGCAACAGCTGGAACAGCGGTATATCCCATTGCTACATTTGTTGCTCCCGTGTGTGGATTACGATGATCGTCAGTTCCAATAGAGCGAATCAATAGTGCTTCAGCCCCTTTTTGAGCAGCAAGTTCATGCCCTTTACTACGAGCAATGTTTGCTGGGCCATAGCCCCCACCATTTTTTAACCTTTCCATGCGGTTACTAATAAAAGCTATTTTTCCTTTTAAACTATTATCTGCCGCTTTTTCAAGTGCTGCATAATTTTTAAAATGAACAATGTCTGCTTCCAAGCCTCCTTTAGGAGTAGATTTTGAACGACCGAGCGCGGTGATCACCATTTTTTGATATGAAGGTACTAAAATTTCTGCCTTTTCAACTTCACGAACCCAACCATTCATTTTTACGTCTTCGGTATAAACTTTATCAAACCCTAACGCTTTTAATTTTTTTATACCCCATTCAATGCCAGCTTTTTCACCAGGAGTACCAGGATGACGAGCTCCAACTTCAGTGGTTAAAGATTTTAAAATTTGATAGGCGCTATTATCGTTGATCGCTTTATCTCGAAGAGTCGTTGTCGTGGCTTTTGTTTCTGGTGAAACAGGAATAATAGGGTCATTGGCAAAAACTGATGCCGATAATACACAAGCAGCAATAGCGGCTAATTTAATCAATTTCATTGAAACTCCATGTTGAATTTTTTTAACAAATTAGATTATTCCCTTCAGCACAAAAATTCCTTTGAAGCTGAAGTGTTCTTAATCAATACGTAACTATCTTAGTAAATCGACTACAAGCACATCGATTTTATCGACACAGTATAAGTACATATTCTAACTGGATCTATTAAATATATTGTCGATAGCCATTACACATAAATTTAGCTATACCTTAAATTTATGCTGCAGGGATCAACCGTTTTATTTTACCGATAAAACTTAACTTATTTTGTCTTATTCGTACGTGCCTATTACGATCCCTTAATATTATTAAGCAAGGAGTGTTTCAACTTTCATTTTTGGAATTAAAGTATTCTCTTTATCAACTTTTTTCGGTAACTCTTGAGCCTACATTATCCCTGAAGCCATCCAAAGAATTAATATCAACGAGATAAAAAGCGCTAAAATATAAAGTCGCTCCGCTAACCATTGACGTCCATACTTATTTAGTTTCATTCGAATCCTTCGTTTAAATGATTAATTCTATTTACAGTACAATTTATTTGAGTATATAACTCTATTACATGCTAAAAGCATAAATTTATTGGATATATGAACGTTGATCATTAGAATCGTCTACTGAGTAGATAGCGCAAAATGTAAGCAAGTATCTTCTAGTAAGGTTCAGAGGTTATTAGGAATAATAAGGAAGGTAAGCACTAAACTTTGGGTCATTTAGTGCTATAAAAACTAAATAGAGAATGATGCACCGCAACCACAAGTTGTAGAAGCATTTGGGTTATTAACTAAAAATCGACTGCCTTCTAGGCCTTCTACATAGTCAACTTCACCATCAACTAAGTATTGTAAACTCATAGGATCAATCACCATAGTAACGCCCTTCTTGACTATGGTCATGTCGCCCTCATTGACTTTTTCATCAAAAGTAAAGCCATATTGAAAACCAGAGCAACCACCACCTGTCACGTACACGCGTAATTTCAGCTCTGGGTTCTCTTCTTCTGTCACTAAAGCCAACACTTTATTGGCGGCAGCATCAGAAAATTTAATCGGTAATTCAGTATCAGACATGGGTTAACAATCTCTTTAAATATAGGGGGTAATTATCTTAAACTTGACTAATTTAATCAAGTATTAGTGATGGTGTTTGTGGAATATTTTCAAGAACTGTTTGCCACGGGTAACTTTCGTCAACACGTTGATAACTCTGCCACCTACTTTTAGGCATTATGGCAGATAAGGTTAGTTTTTCCGGCTGAAAATTCTCAGGAAACGTAAATTCCCCTTGAATCATTTGAAAATATTGAAAATTGAATGACAACTGCTTCTTAGATAATTCAGCCATTTTATTCACATTAATTTTATATGGTTTATTATCTAAACTGCCAACAAAGTTAAGTTCAACATGACCTTTCGCATAACGTTTTTTTACTTTTTGCTGTACTAAGGTCACTTGAAAACGATAATGATGCGGGCTAGCTGTCGCGGAAATCACTACATTATCAATCACAACCCCGTCTGCCTGCTTCTCTGGCGCCATAACTTTTTCATAAAACGCCAGCTCTTTTTTCACTTGATAATGTTGCGCTTCCATTTCTTTTAACAGTTTTTGAGATTTTTGATTTGCTAAACGCTCAACTTCTAATTCTACTTCTAACGTATTTATCCGGCGCGTTTGTTCACTTTGTTTTCGATATAAGTTATCTAAACGTTGTTTTTGTTGCTCTAGCGTTTGCTCTTGATAGGCATGAAAAAAGTTCCCCATACGGTAACCACAAAATAAACATGTCGTGATTAACGCCAAGAGTAAAATTGCCGATCGAAAGGTGCCTAACCGGAGTACGACAGTATTCAGATTTATTTTTGCTAACCAACTCATTTGTAACGTATTATGATATCCATAAAATAAAAAACTGATATTTGACTTTAACTATAAATAATTAAGCCTAATATGATCTCATTAACCCCGTTAAGAAAACATTTATCTTTGCCTAGAACATCATGGCAATTATGCTTGCTTGCGGCTATTGGTGGGGCATTTTCCGCACTGCTGGTTATCTTGTTTACTTTAAGTATTAAAGGTTTACAACAATTTTATCTGAACCAATTAGATGATTATACCAGTTTAGATATGGTAAGTCGTTTTGATTTACCGATTATTGGTGCAATACTCATTATTATCTTTTCGAGGATTACTGGTTATCGTTATTTAAGAACCGGCATCCCCTTTGTTTTACACCGGTTAAAAGTCGCTCATGGTATTATTCCGTTAAGAAATACCATCCATCAGTTTGTTGGAACTGTGATTGCTTTAGCATCTGGATTTTCTGTTGGGCGTGAAGGACCCGCGGTTCATTTAGGTGCAGCCTGTAGTAGCTATCTTGGCAGTTTGTTAAAATTATCTTTTAATACCACCCGAACCTTGTGTGCTTGTGGTATTGCAGCCGGCATCTCTGCGAGCTTTAATACCCCCATAGCTGCGGTTATCTTCGTGATGGAAGTCATATTACGCGAATATAAGGTTCATATTTTTATTCCTGTAATGATTGCTGCAATTGTGGGGTCGTTGATCACTCAAAACTTTTTTGGTCCTGCCCACAATTTAGATTATTTCAATAAAATAGAGTTAACTATCAGTCATTACCCATTTATTATTATTTTAGGCATGGCACTTGGGGTTTTAGCGTTTATTTTTAATCGGTATTTAACTTTATTAGTCAAATATTCAAGTAATTACCATATCGTTCCTAGATTATTATTAGCTGCCTTTATCACCGGAGGTTTAGGTTTCTTTATCCCTTATGCTATGGGAACCGATATCAGCGCTGTTAATTTTTCTCTCCAATATGAGCAACATTTTCAACTACTACTCGGGTTATTAATTGCCAAGATTATAATGACAGTTACCGCCTTAGGCTTAGGTATTCCAGGTGGTATTATTGGTCCTATTTTAGGCATTGGCGCTATTGCAGGTACGTGTGCTTCAACGATCGCCATGACATATTTACCTGGTCAACATATTGCCACCGATTATGCATTAATGGGCATGGCGGGTTTTTTAGCCGCAACACTCAATGCTCCACTTGCCGCCTTACTTGCCGTGGTTGAGCTGTCAAATCAAATTGAAATAGTAATACCTGCGATGATCGCAATTACATCGGCTTGTGTAGTTTCAGGGCAGTTTTTAAAAAATCGTTCCATTATAATTATGCAGCTTGAAGTACAAAATCTCTTATATCGTAAGCCTCCGATTGAAAAATCATTGCAGCGCATTGGTGTATTAGGCGTGATGCAAGAAAACTTTACGTTGATTTCTGAATCATCACCAGACCTCGCCTTAGAAACGTTCAAAACAACAAAAGGTAAAAAACTGGTGATTAGTAAAAATAGCTCCTCTGAGCCTGTCTTTACTTGGCATGAGTTTGTCCTGCCTTTAGAAAATCCCCCACAAGATATTAATGACGATAGCGTTGAATTTGTCGCAAGCGGGAATATTGTCGCACACAAACTTGTCCCTTTAGATTTTCAATCAACGTTAGCTGAAGCTTACCTTGCGCTTGTCGATGATAGGATAGGCGGGGTATATATTTATCAAAACAGTAAAGATAATATTTTAGGTATTGTATCTTTTGAACAAATTAGGCGTTATTTATTAGAAGGAAAAACAGCCCTATGACAATCCTCTGGCTCAAAGCATTGCATGTAAGTTTTATGGTTGCATGGTTTGCGGGTATTTTTTATTTACCGCGCCTTTTTGTTAACCATGCTGAATGTGATGAACCAAAAGTGATTGAGCATTTAAAAGGGATGGAAAAGCGCTTATTGTATTTCGTAACGCCTTTTGCATTTTTAACGGTCATTTTTGGCATCGCACTGATTTATCAATATGGTTATCAATGGTTTGTTGCCGCTAAATGGTTACATATAAAAATAAGCTTAGTGATCGGACTATTAATTTATCATGGTTATTGCTTTAAATTACTCAAAACCTTTAAAGAAGATAAAAACACGCGTTCTGGAAAGTTTTACCGTATTTTCAATGAAGTCCCTGTACTTATCTTATTTGCAGTAATTTTTTTAGTATATCTCAAACCTTTTTAAATGAGTTCGCGTGCTAATAAATTTTCAAATGTGCTATATTACCGCGCAAATAAATAGTAATAGCTGAATGAATATTCTTTTATCGCTATTCAAAAAATATAGTACAGGTACATAAGCCATGATGACCTTTCAAGGTAGCCATATTCTCTCTGTTTCACAATTTGATCGTGAAGCCATTTCAAAAATTTTATCTGTTTCAGCCCAGATGGCCCCTTATGCAATGCGTCAAAAGCGTTGTCATGTTTTAGAGGGAGCTATTTTAAATAACTTGTTTTTTGAACCGAGTACCCGTACTAGAGTAAGTTTTGGTGCCGCATTTAATCTGTTAGGTGGTTTTGTTCGAGAAACCGTTGGAGAAGAAAACTCGTCATTAAGTAAAGGTGAATCACTTTTTGATACCGCAAGAGTGATCAGCGGATATTCTGATGTTATTGCGATGCGTCATCCGAAAATGCATTCTGTCAGTGAATTTTCACAAGGCAGTAATGTCCCGGTAATTAATGGCGGCGATGGCGCGAACGAACACCCGACTCAAGCACTATTAGACTTATTTACCATTCAATCGGAAATGTCGCCGCACGGTAAAACTTTAGATGGTATTAACATCACACTTATGGGCGATTTAAAACATGGCAGAACCGTTCATTCATTGTCGAAATTGTTAAGTTTATACAATGACGTTAATATCACGATGATCGCACCTAATGATCTACAAATGCCCGACAATGTGATTTCAACCTTAGAGAATGCAGGCCATAAAGTTACCTTAACCGATAGCATTGAAGGAAATTTAGCCTGTGATGTTATTTATCAAACCCGCATTCAACAAGAACGTTTTGCCAGCCCCGATGAAGCTGACTTGTATCGTGGCCACTTTAGTTTGAACAAAGAAATATATCGCCAATATTGTAAAGATCATACGGTGATCATGCATCCTTTACCACGCGATTCTCGTCCAGAAGCAAATGAGTTAGATACCGATTTAAACGACTTAGATAATTTAGCTATTTTTAGGCAAGCGCAAAATGGCGTATTGGTTAGAATGGCATTATTTGCATTAACGCTAGGGGTTGAGGATAAATTAACTCAGTACGAAAAACCCATCACTTGGCACAGTAATAAAAACGCTTAGGCTGCCCTCAAAATACAATGAGCTTTTTAGGCGCGTATAAAAATTAAGTAAGGCAAAAATAATGAATAAATCTCAACAACTTTTTAACCATGCTCAAGAAATTATTCCAGGTGGCGTTAACTCACCTGTTCGTGCATTTAATGGCGTAGGTGGCACGCCGTGTTTTATCAAACGTGCAAATGGCGCCTATGTGTATGACGAAAATGATAAAGCATACATAGATTATGTTGGCTCATGGGGCCCGATGATATTAGGCCATAATCATCCAGCAATTTTAGCCGCTGTGATTGAAACCGCTCAAAACGGCCTAAGTTTTGGTGCGCCAACTGCGCTTGAAATTACCATGGCTGAAAAAGTGCGAGAAATCGTACCGTCGATGGAAAAATTACGCATGGTGAGCTCAGGAACTGAAGCGACTATGAGTGCTATTCGTTTGGCTCGCGGTTATACAGGTCGAGATAAAATCCTTAAATTTGAGGGTTGTTATCATGGTCATGCAGATTCTTTACTAGTAAAAGCAGGTTCTGGCGCGTTAACTATGGGCGTACCAAATTCACCTGGGATCCCAGAAGATTTTGCTAAACACACTTTAACGGTAAGTTATAACAACATTGAAGAAGTTAAGCAGGTTTTCGCAGAGCTTGGCGATGAAATTGCTTGTATTATCGTCGAGCCAGTGGCTGGAAACATGAACTGTATCCCTCCGGTTGAAGGGTTTTTAGAAGGCTTAAGAGAAGTATGTGATCAGTATAAATCCGTACTGATTTTTGATGAAGTAATGACGGGTTTTCGGGTCGCTTTAGGCGGAGCACAAGCTCATTATAATATAAAACCAGATTTAACAACCTTAGGTAAAGTAATTGGCGGCGGTATGCCTGTTGGAGCCTTTGGTGGTAAACAAGAAATAATGGATTACATTGCTCCTGTTGGTCCTGTTTATCAAGCAGGCACTTTATCTGGTAACCCAATAGCAATGGCGGCTGGTTTAGCTTCTTTAAATGAGCTTTGCCAAGGAGATAAACACCAACAACTTGCCCAAGCAACAGAAAAACTAGCCATGGGTTTTCAAGCCGCAGCTGAACGTAATGGCGTTTCACTTTCAATTAATTATGTTGGCGCTATGTTTGGGTTCTTTTTCACTGAAGAAGAAAAAATCACCAGTTTTGCTCAAGCAACCGCCTGTGATGGCGAAAAATTTAAACGCTTTTTTCACCTAATGCTCGAAGAAGGCGTATACCTTGCGCCTTCAGCTTTTGAAGCAAGCTTTTTATCAACCGCGCATACTGATGCGTTACTTGAAGAAACGTTAGCGGCTGCCGACCGTTGTTTTGCTCAACTATAATAATCTGATTTTTAAAATAAAAAGCTGCTATTTAACAAGTAGCAGCTTTTCTTTTTAAAGCAGAAAATTCATGTAAAAATGTTAATTCACTTTGACGCTGATAAGCTCTTGTTGTAACCAATCAAACGCTTGCTGCCAACCAAGCTCTAAGCCAGAAAATGACCGAAAATTCCATCCATCAAGCGCACGTAATTGGTACAATTCTTCCGAAATTTTCTGACTATCAGCTGAGTAATAAACAAATGCTATCGCTTTTAAATACTCATAAGATGCAATACTTAATTTCGCTTCAAAAGAATACGTGTAATTATTCACGCGATTCACTAACATACCAAAGTCATCTTTAAAGTACGCTTCAACAAATCGATGACATTCTTCGATCATCTCTAAGGACATTTCAACCCCTTCATCAGCCACAACTTCAAGTATATTATCCGTAAGAATTTTGAAATATCCGAAACTTAAACGATGCTTCATTTAGGTTCTCCCAATAGCAATATCTGCCTTGAGATTAAGTGTTTGCTGAGATTAAGTGTTTGCTGAGATTAATTTTCATAATCTAACCTTAGCTTAGTTATCTTAAAACTCAAACCGTATAAGCGCTTAACCCAAATATTTATTTTAAGTCCTTCTTAGTATTAATAAAAAATCAGTGAATTTCAGGCAAAAAAAAACCGACAAAAGTCGGTTTTTTTAATAACGTATATATAAAGATTAACGTTTTGAAAATTGTGGCTTTTTACGAGCCTTATGTAAACCAACTTTCTTACGTTCAACTTTACGAGCATCACGAGTAACGAAACCAGCAGCACGTAAACCGCTACGTAATGATTCGTCAAACTCCATTAATGCACGAGTAATACCGTGACGGATAGCACCCGCTTGACCAGAAATACCACCACCAACTACTGTGATGTTAAAGTCAAACTTTTCTAACATTTCAACTAATTCTAATGGTTGACGAACAACCATACGAGCCGTTGGACGACTGAAATATTCAGAAATGTCACGTTTGTTAATTGTAATTGCACCGTTACCAGCTTTCATAAACACACGAGCAGTTGAGCTCTTGCGACGACCAGTACCGTAATATTGATTATCAGCCATTGCTTACAGCTCCAAAAGTTGTGGTTGTTGTGCAGTATGCTTGTGCTCAGCACCAGCATACACTTTTAGCTTGCGGTACATTTCACGACCTAAAGGACCTTTAGGTAACATACCTTTTACTGCGAATTCAATCACACGCTCTGGCGCTTTTTCAATTAACTTTTCAAAGCTAATTTGCTTAAGACCACCAGGGAATTCAGTATGCGAGTAGTAAATTTTACCTTTCGCTTTATTACCAGTAACTTTAACTTTCTCTGCATTGATAACAACGATGTAATCGCCTGTATCACAGTGAGGTGTATATTCTGGCTTATGCTTACCGCGTAAACGGGTTGCAATTTCGGTAGCGATACGACCAAGAGTTTTATTCTCAGCGTCCACTAGAAACCATTCGCGTTGCACGCTTTCTGGTTTTGCTACAAAAGTTTTCATTTAAAAAACCCAATATTAAAATGTTACTAAAAAATAACCAAAATGGTTATCAGTTAAAAGACTACGCCATTACCCCTTCGAGTATCGAGTCCATCGTCTAGTATCTTGGGGATATTAGACATTTGTAACGTCAGGGAGCGCGCATTATACAGAAGCTAACAAAATAAATCACGTATATTTTTTAATCTTTTTAGTTTTTCTGAATTTCCCTGTATAGCTGAGTAATATTACGCAAAACGCTGACTTTTTCATTAACCACATTTAGAATCTCCACAGTTTAAGCATGTTGTGCAACCATCTAAAAGTACAACGGCTTTTTGATGGCATTTATGACATTGACTGGCCGAACTAGGAAAACCATGTTCTTCAATCGCCTGATCAGCTGCCGCATCTTGTTTTTGTTGGATATACGCCTGTTGATGGGTATCAATCTCACTGGCTGGCAACATATCTAACGTTTTTAAATGCGTTTCAATGATATAACCAATATCCGCTACTACCGAAGGCATAAAAATACCTGTGCCTCGTTGGTAGTAACCTCCTTTAGGATCAAATACTGCTTTCAATTCTTCAACTAAAAACGTGCAATCGCCGCCTTTTCTAAATACCGCAGAGATGACACGGGTTAATGCAACGACCCAAGAATAAAACTCCATATTTTTTGAATTAACGAATATTTCAAAAGGTCGTCGCACTTCTGCCGCGGTATGTTGATTTAATAAAATATCATTAATCGTAATATATAATGCGTGTTCGGAAATGGGCGGCTTAATTTTATAGGTTGAGCCAATTAACATTTCAGGTCGTTTAACCGTTTCATTTAATTTGATTGACGTTTCTACTTCGTTATTATTTGCTTGCGCCTCAGGCGTGTTAACTTTAGCTGCTGTAATAGCTAGATTAATTTCTTGCATGTTTTTTCTCTTTTTTAAGTCGTTATAATTTACCGTAATACCCTTCTTTTAAGGCATCATGTAAATTCGCCGCCGTATGCACTTCGCCGTCATACATTATTTCTTCGTTACCTTTGGCATGGATAGTAGTGCCATCCGCTAAGGTAAATTGGTATTGCACATTGGCTAAATCAGTTTCTTTCACTAACACACCTTGATGTACTTCGGGGTTAAAACGAAAAGTTGTACAACCTTTTAACCCTTTTTCGTGTGCATAAAGGTAAACATCTTTAAATGATTGATAATCGATATCGGTAGGTACGTTTATCGTTTTAGAAATGGATGAGTCGATCCAATATTGCGCGGCTGATTGAATATCAACATGCTCTTTCGGTGTAATATTTTCACTGGCTGTAAAATAATCAGGCAATCTATTTTCACCTTCTTGGCCATAAACTTCAGCATTTTCATTCATGCAATGTCGGTATGCTAAAAGCTCAAAGCTTGAGACAGGAACAGACTCTTTTGATTTTTTTCCTTCTCGGATGATATTACGCTGATATTCATGGGCAAAACTTGGCTCAATACCATTTGAAACATTATTGCCCAAACTAAGTGCTAACGTTCCTGTTGGAGCGATAGATGAATGGTGAGTAAACCTCGCCCCCGTTTTAGCTAACGCCTCAACAAGTTCTGGATCTTCTTCGGCGATTCGTTGCATATATCGGCTATATTTTGCATGTAATACTGAGCCTTTAACTTTATCACCTTCTTTAAATCCATCTTTGACCATTTCTGGCCGTTTACTCAGCATTTGTTTGGTAACACTAAATGTTTGTAATAACACAGGAGCGGGACCTTTTTCTTCGGCTAAATTTAACGCTTCTTGCCACCCCGTCAATGCCATAACCTTAGAAACCTCTTCAGTAAAAGCAATGGCTTGCTGACTATTATAAGGAATTTTTAATAGCGTTAACGTCGAACCTAATCCTAAATACCCCATACCATGGCGACGTTTATTTAAAATTTCTTGTTGTTGTTGCGCTAAAGGAAGGCCATTAATTTCCACAACGTTATCTAGCATTCGCGTGAAAACCTGTACGACGTTTTTAAACGTATGCCAATTAAACTGTGCAGCATCAGTAAAAGGTTTATCAACAAACTTAACTAAATTGATTGATCCTAATAAACATGCGCCATAGGGAGGTAGTATCTGTTCACCACAAGGATTACTGGCGCGTAATTTTTCACAAAACCAATTATTATTGTATTCATTGGCGTGATCGATTAATAAAAATCCCGGTTCGGCATAGTCAAACGTATTACTCATGATCATGTCCCATAAACGATGTGCTGGAATATGGCCGTATATTTTACAAGCGATTAAACCATTTTCATTGAGAATATAATCATGTTTCTTCAGGTAGTCGTCTTCAAAATAATTCTCACGAAAGAGGATCTTACTTTGATCTGAAAGGGCAATATTTTCCGTATTGAGTGCTTGTTGTGAAATAGGAAAAACGAGCGGCCAGTCAGCATCATTTTTTACCGCCTGGATAAAGTCGTCAGTGATCAATAATGATAAATTGAATTGTCGTAAACGCCCATGCTCACGCTTTGCCAAAATAAAGTCTTTTACATCGGGATGAGAGATGTCAAAAACCCCCATTTGCGCGCCACGTCTACCTCCAGCCGAGCTGACGGTGAAACACATTTTATCGAAAATATCCATAAACGACATAGGCCCTGATGTTCGAGCCCCTGCGCCAGCGACATAGGCACCATTTGGTCTTAAAGTTGAAAACTCATAGCCAATACCACAACCAGCTTTTAAAGTAAGGCCAGATTCATGGACTTTGCCTAAAATACCGGTCATTGAATCATCGATGGTCCCAGACACGGTACAATTTATCGTAGAGGTAGCAGGTTTAAATTCACTGGCTCCGGCATTAGCAATTATCCGACCAGCAGGATAAGCGCCAGAGTTTAATGCCCAAAGAAATTTTTCATACCAGTATTGATGATTCGTTGTCTCAATATCGGCAAGCGCCTTCGCTACACGAGCAAATGTTTCTTCAATGGTGTTTTCTTGAGGGTTACCATGTTTATCTTTAAGTCGATACTTTTTATCCCAAATATCAATCGACGCGGCTTGTATATTGAGCATATGGTGAGTAGGTTTTTCTTTAGTTAGCGGCATATATCTCCCCTTTTATTGTTATCATTTTTTTCAACATCATACTGAAAAAAAGAAAGGGGCAAAGCCAAAGCACTATATATTGCGATCTAAATCAAACAAAAACACAAGATATAGTAACCCGTAAAAAATTGGCATAAAAAAACACCGCGTTGTTTCGGTGTTATTTTTAACAAAATTTTAATTAATCACTGAATTACAGTTTAAGGCAAATGCTCCGAAGCAAGATAATCATGAGATTGCATTTCCTGTAAACGACTTAAACAACGTTTGAATTCAAAGACTAAACCGCCTGTCGTATATAATTCTTCCATCACGACTTCGGCTGAAATAATTAACTTAACTTTACGCTCATAAAACTCATCAACCATAGCAATAAACCTCCTAGCGGCGTCATCACTGTCTACATTCATTTGAGTGACATTAGCAACTAATACTGTATGGAATAAACGGCTAATTTCCATATAATCATTTTGGCTTCGAGCTGACTCGCACAATTCAGAAAACTCAAAATAAACAATACCATCAGAAGCTTTGATCGTGGCTAATTCGCGGTTGTTTATTTCAATAGCTTTATTGTTTACACCAACTTCAATTGAAAGTTGATCGAAATAACGATGTAAATTTTCATCGGCTTTTTCATCCAGCGGCGCATGATAAATTTCAGCTTGCTCTAACGTTCTCAATCGATAATCGACGCCACTATCAACATTAATAACATCACAATGTTGGTTAATTAATTTAATGGCGGGTAAAAATCTTTCTCGTTGCAAGCCATTACGATAAAGCTCATCAGGTATAATATTCGACGTTGCCACTAAGGTTACATTGTGGGCAAACAATTCTTCAAACAAGGTTCCTAAGATCATGGCATCTGTGATGTCTGATACAAAAAACTCATCGAAACAAATAATACACGTTTCTTGTGCGAAACGTTTAGCAATAATTTTTAACGGATCTGATTGCCCAGTTAAGCCTTCTAATTCTTGGTGAACCCTGTGCATAAAGCGATGAAAATGTACTCGCATTTTATTTTTAAACGGCAAACAGTCATAAAAAGTATCAACTAAATAAGTTTTGCCTCGACCAACACCTCCCCAAAAATAAATGCCTTGAACAGGCTTAATTTCAGCTTTCGCGACAACGCGTTTCCAACGATTGAAAACTTTTTTAAAACCCGTTACCGGTAGTGGCTTACTTTGTAAACATTCATATAAACGTTGTAAATTTTTAACCGCATTCTCTTGAGCGGCATCATATTGAAAATCATCGCGGTTTAGGTCTTCTCTATATTTTTCGAGTGGGGAAAGCGTAATCATCTGTGAATATAATCTATTATTTAAGCTTGTTTTTGCTTGAAAAAAACATATTTGCATACATATTTGCTAATAGGATAAAACGTTTAGCTGCGAGCAAAAACAAAAGCAGTGTGTTAATCTCTATTTTCACCAATTTTTAATGTGAATACAATTTTCCGCAACAAAATAAAAGGTAAAAAGCTTATGGATATCGTTATTGGAATCATCATTTTTGTCGTTGGCTCAACTGTAGGCTTTTTTGCAAGTAGATTTTTATCTGCTTCTAATCAAGAAAATCAAAAGCTTGCAGAAAAAGTAAATCAAAGTGAAGCCTCTTTGGCGCAATATAAAGTGGATGTTGCTGAACATTTAGATCATTCAAAAGAATTGTTAGAGCAAATGAATAACACCTGCCAAAAAGCGATGAAGCAAATGGAGAAAAGTACGCAGTTATTGCAAAAAGCGACGCCTAAAGAAAGCGACGCAATGCCTTTTTTCTCGAAAGAAACCCAAGAACAATTAGCTCAAACTGTTGCGCTTCGACACAATAAAGAAGAACGTAAAAGCGATAATGAAGTCACGGAAGCGCCACTCGATTATTCAGGTGAAGCAAGCGGGCTTTTTGCTGATAAGAAACAATCTGTTACAAATAGCAATATTGAAAATTAGGAACTTAGTTCACAGGTTAACGTCTTTAATTGAGTATTTATATTTTTTTGTATTAATGTCTTTTTGGAGTGTCCTTACATATGAATAAAATGTCAGTTTTAATCAGCAGCGTTTTACTTACCAGTAGTTTAGCTTTAACGAGTTTACCTGCTCAAGCTAATCTCCCTTTTTCTGTGAGTGGCCAAAAAGTGCCAAGTTTGGCGCCTATGCTAGAAGAAGTAACGCCGGCGGTTGTGCTTATTTCTGTTCGAGGTACACATGAAGTACAACAAAGGAATATCCCCGATGCTTTTAAGTTTTTCTTCGGCAATCCTCGCCAACAAAACCCTACACGAGAAAGACCTTTTCAAGGACTTGGTTCTGGCGTCATCATTGATGCTGACAAAGGTTATATCGTCACAAATAACCATGTCATCAACGAAGCAGATGAGATACAAATAACGCTGAAAGATGGCCGCCAAATTGAAGCAACAAAAATAGGCGCCGATGAAAGTAGTGATATTGCCCTACTTCAAGTTGATTCAAAAAACTTAACTGCAGTCACTATTGCCGATTCAGATAAATTAAGAGTCGGTGACTTCGCGGTGGCAATCGGTAGTCCATTTGGCCTAGGGCAAACCGTCACATCCGGTATCGTCAGTGCATTAGGTCGCAGTGGTTTAAATGCTGATAATTTTGAAGATTTCATTCAAACGGATGCAGCAATCAACAGTGGTAACTCTGGTGGTGCTTTAATTAATTTACGTGGTGAGTTAATCGGTATTAATACCGCTATTATCGGCCCGAACGGTGGAAATGTCGGAATCGGATTTGCCATTCCAAGTAATATGGTGAAAAGCTTAGTTGACCAAATTATTGAATTTGGCGAAGTTCGCCGTGGTGTATTGGGCGTATCAGGTCGAAGTGTTACCGGTGAATTTGCTAAAGCAATGGAGCTAGAAGGTGCACAAGGTGCATTCGTTGAGCAAGTAGTGGAAGACTCTGCTGCACAAATCGCTGGCATAGAAGCAGGTGATGTGATCACCAAAGTAAATGGTAAACGCATTAAGTCATTTAGTGAATTACGCGGAAAAATAGGGGCGATTGGCGCAGGCAACGAGGTAAAACTGAGTGTCATTAAAGCTGATGGTGATGAAGAAACCTATACAGTTGTCTTGAAAAAAGCTGAAACGGCCAACGTTGAACCTGCCAGTATTCATAGAATGCTTGAAGGGGCTGAACTTGAAAATAACAGTAAAGGGTTTGGTGTAGCAATAAAAGCCGTTGAAGCAGACACCCCAGCAGCAATGATAGGGTTAAGAGCTGGTGATATTATCAGTGGCGTAAACAGACACCGAGTTACCAACATAGCTGAGCTACGTGATTACTTAAAAGATAATAAAGGTATTTCATTACTTAAAATTATACGTGGAAATACCAACTTATTTATTCGCATCAGATAAGTAATATTCATGTAATTATTCTTAGTTATAACTAAGGGTACATCAACAAAAGCGACTTAGGGAATAAGTCGCTTTTCTTTTGTACGAGGAAAAAGCTAAAAAACCTCACTTCTACTTTTTGGTTATCAACAATCTATGTTAATCTGCAGTATATTTTGTCGATAACCTTACAATTTTGAAAATACTAAACGCACTAAAATATATCTTAAACTCAGCAAGTTACGGAGTAATTATCGCAGTTGTGATGCTTTTACTCATTCCTGAATTACGTCAAGGCAACAATGACTGGTGGAATATCTTTCAGTCAAGTGATGAAAATCAACCGGCTATTTCTTTTGCGAAAGCAGTGCAAGCCTCAAGCCCTGCCGTAGTAAATATTTATTCTGAAGAAATTCAGACAAACCCAAATTACGCACATTCACAACGTAAAACAACCCGGTTAGGCTCAGGGGTTATTATGGACAGTAATGGTTATTTATTAACGAATTACCATGTTGTTCAAAATGCTAGTTTGATAAATGTTTTATTACAAAATGGTCAAGTGTTTCACGCTGAAGTGATAGGGTACGACCTTTATACCGACTTAGCCGTTTTAAAAGTAGATGCTAGTAATCTCCCCGTGATCCCACAAAATATTAACCAGCAGTCGTTAGCCGGTGATGTGGTTTTAGCTATTGGCAATCCACTGAATTTAGGACAAACCATTACTCAAGGTATTATTAGTGCCACTGGGAGAAGCGGACTGAGTAATACGAGTTATTTACAGTTTTTACAAATAGATGCAGCAATAAACCAAGGTAATTCAGGCGGTGCCTTAGTGAATTCGAATGGCGTATTAGTTGGTATAAATTCATTGAAATTCAGTGAGCTTAATCCTAATCAAGACATTCAAGGGATTTCATTTGCGGTGCCATATGAGTTGGCTTTTAAGGTGATGCAAAAAATTATCGAGCATGGTCGCGTGATACGAGGCTGGTTAGGGGTCGTTTCAAGAAATTATAACCAAAATGCCAAAGGCTTTACGATTACAGCGGTAGAACCGAATAGTCCAGCATATAATGCCGGCTTAAAGGTTGGCGATATCGTTTATCAAATTTCAGATACTCCAATTGAAAGCACGACACAAGCTCTTGATATTGTTGCTGAAACGAACCCTGGTACAGAACTGAATTTTAAAATTTACCGTGATAAAAAATCGGTTGATATTAAAGTGACAATTCTTGAAAAACGACCAAATTAAAATATAAAAAATGCCTGTTGAGCTGAAAGCGAAAAATAGCAACAGAAATAGGGAAATTTACAGCAGGATAAAAATAAAAAGCGCTACTATCGAAAAATAGTAGCGCTTAGCTATTTCATCACAAATGCCTAGCTTATTTTTTACACTTAAACTAAAACACTTTTGTACCTAAATATAAGTTTTTTTGAAAACTTAATTCGCTTTAATGCGGGTGATATTTGCCCCTAAAGCTTGTAACTTATCTTCAATATGTTGATAACCCCGATCAATATGATAGATACGATCAACTTGTGTTTCGGTTGTAGCAACCAGTCCAGCAATCACTAAACTCGCCGAAGCTCTTAAATCTGTCGCCATAACTTGAGCTCCATTTAAACTATTAACGCCAGTGGTAATTGCAGTGTTCCCTTCTAAAGTGATATCAGCACCCATGCGCTGTAATTCAGGCACATGCATAAAACGGTTTTCAAAAATAGTTTCTGTCGTGGTAGCTGTGCCTTCGGCAATGACATTTAAAGTCACAAACTGCGCTTGCATATCGGTAGGGAAAGCAGGATGAGGAGCCGTTCTAATATTCACGGCTTTTGGCTTGGTATTCATTGCTAACTCTATCCAATTTTCACCGGTAGTAATTTCTGCACCGGCTTCTTGTAACTTACTTAATACCGCATCTAAGGCCGTTGGATCTGTATTTAAACATTTTACTTTACCTTGAGTTACTGCCGCAGCCACCAGAAAAGTACCCGTTTCAATTCGGTCCGGCATTACACTATATTCACTGCCTTTTAATTGGGGCACACCTTCTATACTCAATGTATCTGTACCCGCTCCTGAGACTTTGGCTCCCATAGCGTTTAAACAATTGGCTAAATCAACAATTTCAGGCTCACGCGCAGCATTTTCAATAACCGTAACGCCTTCAGCTAAAGCGGCTGCCATCATTAAGTTTTCGGTGCCGGTCACACTGACAGTGTCCATAAAAATATTCGCCCCTTGCAAGCGACCATTATTACGCGCAACGATATAACCGTTCTCTACCTCTATGTCAGCCCCCATTAATTTTAAGCCATGAATATGTAAGTTCACGGGCCTAGCACCAATTGCACAGCCTCCAGGCAAGGACACTTCGGCATGACCAAACCTTGCTAACAATGGCCCTAATACCAATATAGAGGCGCGCATCGTTTTGACTAATTCATAAGACGCTTTATGCTGATCTACCTTACTCGCATCAATCAATAGACTATTTTCATCAGTCCAAGTTACGGTTGCACCTAATTGAGACAATAATTTTATGCTTGTTTCAATATCATTAAGGCGAGGTACATTGGTGATGTGTATCGGTGTCTCTGAAAGCAATGTTGCCATCAGGATGGGTAAGGCAGCATTTTTCGCGCCAGAAATGGTGACTTCACCTTGCATTGGCTTACCGCCAATAATTTTAAATGCGTCCAAAGGGCTCTTCTTTTTTGTTAACGGGATTTAAAGGGGTAAGTTAAACATTTTTTCACGCTTCCAATCAGAAGTCGTAAATGTTTTGATGGTTACAGCATGTATAATGCCTTCATTAATCACTTGTGCAAGCGGAGCATAAACTGTTTGTTGCTTTTTAACACGACTAAGCTCACCTAAAAAATCAGCAACGGCGATTATAGTACACTGCGAACCATCAAATTTAACATGAAGCTCATCCAACGTTAATGCGTCGTTGATTAGCTTTTCAATTTCAGAAACTTCCACTTAGTTCTCCCAGAAAATAAATTACAGGGATTATAACCTCAATTACCTTTGAGTAAAACGATTGTCTGTGACGAGAGTTAGATTATTTTATCGGTAAAAAAGTATCTACCGCCGTTAATTTTGCAATCTTAAGCAATTCTTGAGGTAAGTTAGTAAAATGCAGGTTTGTGTGATGTTTTTTTGCCTGAGCTAATACCTGTAATAACCAAGCTAAACCAGCAGTATCGACATGAGACACGGAAGCCAAATCTAATACATCCACTGACTGAGTAAACAGCTGACTTGCTTTTTTCTCAAAGGCGGGATTAATTGTTTTACGCGTTAGTGCACCGCAAATGAGTAACTGGTTATCTTGTTGTTTGATTTCGATCATCAATGAAACATCCTTATTTAAAGACAATCGTTTTTTGCGCTTTTTCTTTTAGCATCTCAGTCACATGTGGTAAGCCTTTTTGACGAATTAAACTGCTTAATTCAGCTTGTTTACTATCGAGTAAACTCACCCCTTCAGCGACCATATCATAAGCTTTCCATTCTTGTGTTTTGCTACTTTTACGAACTCGAAATGAAATATCAATGGGAGACCGTCCAGGCTCAATCACACTGGTATTAACAGCGACTACCTTATCATTGCTAAAGTCTTTTGCTGGAGCAAAAATAACTTGTTGGTTTTTATATAAGGTAAATACTTGTGCATAAGAAGTGATCAAGTAATCTCTAAACACAGGAACAAATTCAGCGCGTTCAGCTTTATTCGTTTTTTTGAAATTACTGCCAATAACCTTAAACGCGGCATATTGGTAATTAATGTAAGGGATCAATTCTTCACGAACAATATCCTTTAAAATGTTTGGATTTTTTTGGATTGCAGTTTGTTCGTTTGCAAACCGTTTAAACGTGATATCAGCCACCGTTTTGATCATTTTATACGGGTCTTTTTTATCAACGTTAATAGAAGTACCGCCTGCTGGTGCTAACGCAACAAAATTCACCATTTCAGGAGAAATTTTCGACAACGGCTGTTCAAACTCACTTGCTACACCAAATAAGGTAACACTAATCCCTAACCCAAAAGTGACTATTTTTTTCATCGTATTTGACTTTCTTAACACCAACATTAATCGCCACTCCCTTGGCTAAATAAAAATTGTCCGATTAATTCTTCTAACACTAAAGCAGGTTTAGTATCTTCAATATAATCACCCGCAACTAAGGTTTCGACTGATTCATCAATAAATCCAGGCAACAAACCAATATATTGTTCACCTAATAAACCAGACGTTAAAATTGACACTGACGTTGCTTCCGAAAAGTTATCATATTCCGCATAAATATCTAATGTCACTATCGGAGTATAATCTTCAGCGTCTAAACTAATTTTACTGACGCGGCCAACAACTACGCCACCTACTTTAATAGGAGAGCGAACCTTTAAACCACCAATATTGTCAAACTTAGCATAGAGTTGATAAGTCTTGCCATTGCCTGATATACCACTATCGGCAACCTTTAACGATAACATGAGTAGAGCTGCTATACCCAATGCAGCAAATAACCCTACGAATAACTCAACTTTTTTCGACACCATGTCAGACACCACACTCTAAAAAATAAACACTCAGGTTAATATTGCAATTAATTTGCAAACATTAACGCCGTTAAAATAAAATCTAAACCTAATACTAATAAGGATGATTGTACCACAGTTGCCGTGGTTGCACGGCTAATACCTTCTGAGGTAGGTTCACAATCATAACCTTTATAAACGGCAATCCATGTAACAACAAAGGCAAAAACAATGCTTTTTATCACGCCATTTAAAATATCTTTTTCTAAGGAAACTTGAGCTTGCATTACTGACCAAAAAGTACCGCCATCAACGCCTAACCAATCAACCCCAACCAAATGTGCCCCTAAAATACCAACCGCCGAAAAAATGGCAGCAAGTAAAGGTAAAGAAATAAAACCCGCCCAAAACCTAGGAGCAATTACCCGGCGAAGTGGATCTATTGCCATCATTTCTAAACTAGATAATTGTTCTGTTGCTTTCATTAAGCCTATTTCGGCGGTCAACGCTGAGCCAGCTCGCCCGGCGAATAATAATGCCGCGACCACGGGACCTAACTCTCGCAATAATGAAAGAGCAACCATAGGGCCTAAACTGGCTTCTGCACCATAACCCACCAAAATTGTATAGCCTTGCAGGGCTAAAACCATACCAATAAACAACCCAGAAACTAACACGATAACTAATGATAAAACCCCCACTGAATACAGCTGTTTCATCAATAATGGAAAGCCTTTTTTTACATTTGGCACATGTAACAAGGCAGAGCCTAGCATTAATATGGCACGTCCTAATGCCGAGATACGTCCAAGAACTTTACGCCCTAATAAAATCAGTATATTCATGATGACGTATCCTTACCCAATAGCTCTTCTTGATAAGGTTGCGCTTGATAATGAAAAGGTACTGGACCATCGGCCTCACCTTTGACGAACTGTTGCACTAAAGGAGAAGTTTGCTGTGCAATTTGCTCTGGCGTACCATGACCAATAATTTTTTGCTCGGCGATAATATAGATATAGTCGGCGATACTCATTACTTCAGGCACATCATGTGAAACGACAACTGAAGTCAAGCCTAATGCATCGTTTAATGCACGAATCAACCGAACAATCACCCCCATTGATATAGGGTCCTGGCCGGCAAACGGTTCATCATATAAAATAAGTTCGGGATCTAAGGCAATCGCTCGTGCTAAGGCTGCACGCCTAGCCATACCACCAGAAAGTTCACTTGGCTTCAAAAACCGTGCACCCCGTAAACCTACGGCTTCTAGTTTCATCAACACCATTTTTTCAATGATCGCTTCCGATAATTGTGAATGTTCTCTGATAGGAAAAGCAACGTTTTCATAAACGGACATGTCCGTAAATAACGCACCACTTTGAAAAAGCATACTCATTCGTTTACGAGCGGAATAAAGTTCTGTTCTTGAGAGTGAAGGAATATCTAAGTTATCAAAGTAAATATGGCCCGATTCAGGTTTTAATTGCCCACCAATAAGACGCAACAAAGTAGTTTTCCCTATCCCACTTGGTCCCATAATTGCGGTGACTTTTCCTTTCGGGATTTGCAAACTAATATCATCATAAATGATACGTTCGTCCCTTTTAAAAGTCATATTTTTAATATCTACTAAAATATCTGACATAGTGCGTTTTTTAGTGCGATTATCCTTATAAATTATTAAGCGAGAATTCTACCTGATCCAACGAGATACTTCACCCGAAAATAACAACTTATTACGTTTATAATTAGTAAGTAAACGTATCAAAACGTAAGAAAGTGTAAGATTTACCGATTGAATTTTAAACTTTATTCCCGATAACGCGGCCTTGGCAAAAATCTATTCGTACAAAAAGCCAATTATCTCGTTTCAATGCAGGAGGTTTTGCTGAAAAAATAGCAAATTTCATCGCATCGACGTTTTTTTTAACCTCATTACTCAAAAATCCTTTTTTTTTCTCTACCAACCAGCGACAATTACCCTTGGTTTAATGGAGTCCTTAATGTTTGTTCAAATTTTAATTTTACTTATTTCGCTGGTCACTCTCGTTTGGAGTGCTGATAAGTTTGTGTTTGGTGCTTCGTCACTTGCTAGAAACTTTGGTATTTCGCCAATGATAATCGGCTTAACTATCGTCGCGATGGGGTCTTCAGCCCCTGAAATGATGATTGCAGGTACCGCTTCATTTCATGGCAACCCCAACACAGCTATCGGTAACGCTATCGGCTCTAATATTACCAATATTGCCTTAGTGTTGGGGATAACAGCGTTACTTCACCCATTATCAGTTTCTTCTTCAACGATCAAACGTGAAATTCCACTGATTTTAGCTATTACGGCGCTTGCTTATTGGATGCTTTCGGATAATCAATTTACTTTTAATGAAGGATTAATCTTAATTATTGGCTTCTTTGTTTACATTTTTTCATTACTTTTTATTACCCTAAAAAGAGCGAAAGACAATAAAGTCAATGATGCCATGATCCTTGAAGCGGAATCAGAAGTTCCTGAAGCAATTAAAACACCTTTAGCGCTATTTTGGTTAACCGTTGGCCTTATTCTATTACCGTTAAGTGCTAGTTATCTAGTTGATTCATCGGTGTTTATTGCTAAAGCTTTTGGTATCAGTGATTTAGTAATTGGCTTAACGGTGATTGCTATCGGTACAAGCTTGCCAGAACTTGCCGCAAGCATTATGAGTATTATCAAAAAAGAGGATGACTTAGCATTAGGCAATATTATTGGCTCAAACATTTTTAATATTCTCGCGGTATTATCATTAGCCGGTTTAATTGCACCGGGTGATATCGATCAAGATGCATCGGTACGAGATGCGCCGTTTATGTTAGGTGTCACATTATTACTCTTTATTCTTTGTTTCAGCAGACATTCAGGCAACTTTAGAATTACCCGTTTTAAAGGGGTTTTACTATTGTTTACCTTTATTGCTTATCAAATGTTACTCTTTAGCCAACTGAAAAATTAATCCAACTTATGAAGAATTTTAAACAACTCGCCAAGCAAGTCATTGATATTGAAAAGCAAGCCATTGCTGAACTTGAGCAATATATTGACGACGGTTTTGAGCTGGCTTGCCAATTAATGTTTAACTGTCAAGGGCGCGTAATCGTGATTGGCATGGGAAAATCAGGTCATATTGGTGGAAAAATTGCCGCAACATTTGCTAGTACAGGCACGCCTGCATTTTTTGTTCACCCTGGCGAAGCAAGTCATGGTGATTTAGGGATGATCACTGCTCAAGATGTTGTACTGACAATATCTAATTCAGGTGAAACCGGTGAAGTATTGGCAATTATTCCGGTTATTAAACGTATTGGTGCTAAACTTATTGCCATGACCAGCAACCCTGACTCTACCTTAGCAAAATTAAGTGATACCCATGTTTGTATCAAGGTTTCACAAGAAGCTTGCCCATTAGGTTTAGCCCCTACTTCAAGTACAACAGCAACATTAGTTATGGGGGATGCCTTAGCAGTAGCGCTGCTAAATGCAAAAGACTTTACTGCGAATGACTTTGCACTTTCTCATCCAGGGGGAAGTTTAGGTAAACGGTTATTGTTACGCCTGCAGGATATTATGCACAGTGGCGAACGCATCCCATTAGTGAATGAAAAGGCGAAGATCAAAGAGGCATTAGTTGAAATGTCTTTAAAAGGTCTCGGCATGACCGCCGTTATTAAAGACAGTGGTGAATTAATTGGGCTTTTTACAGACGGTGATTTACGTCGCATCCTCGATGAAAAAATTGATATTCATCAGGACGACATAGCCAGTGTCATGACAAAAAATCCTCGGGTAGCCGAAGGTGAAATGTTAGCTGCACAAGCCTTGAAAATTATGGAAGACAATAAGATTAATGGCTTAATAATCGTTGATAATAACAATCATCCCGTTGGTGCCATGAATATGCACGACTTGCTTAAATCAGGAGTTCTTTAATGACAAAGCCTAACTTGTCATCTAACGACACAATGAAAACTTTATACGGTGAAATAGCCAATACTATTTACCACAAAGCGAAGAATATAAAGCTTTTTGTATGTGATATAGATGGTGTATTTTCTGATGGTCGAATTTATCTAGGTAACGATGGCGAAGAATTAAAAGCCTTTCATACAAAAGACGGTTATGGCATCAAAGCTATAGGCGCCAGTGGTGTTGACGTTGCCGTGATCACCGGAAGACAATCAAATATCGTACAAACAAGAATGACAGCTCTGAATGTAAAACACATTATCCAAGGAGAAGAAAACAAACTTCCGGCATTAAAAGCCTTAATTGAGAAATATCAATTAACCGCGGAACAAGTAGCATATATAGGTGATGACATGCCTGATTATCCATGCATGGAATATGTCGGTTTATCCATAGCGGTGAATGACGCTCATCCGGCTATTTTAAGTTTAGCTGATCATGTAACAACGATTAAAGGAGGTTTTGGCGCGGTACGTGAAATATGCGATATCATTATGCAAAGTCAAAACAGCCTGCAATATGCCAGTGGCGCAAGTATATGACACGCATATATATAGCTTCGTTACTATTTTTTATTTTTTCAGTGGTCAGTTACATTGTCATTGAATGGCACCAAAACAGTAACCAAATCACCAATGCTATAGATAACAAAATATCCCCTGATTTTATTGCTGAAAGCTTAAATAGCGAAACGTATAACAGCATAGGCCAACTCTCCTATATTATCGATGCGAATCGAATGGAACATTATTCGGAATTATCAGTCACACACTTTGAGTTTCCTAAATATACCTTATACCCAAAAAATACCGATTCTCCATGGAAAATTAGTGCAAATGAAGGCACACTCTACAATAGCAATAGAGTAAAACTTGAAAGTAAAGTGGCGTTAATTGCAACCGACAGTAAAAGTTTAATTCAAGAGATCCATGGAAAGTATTTAGAATTAGATTTAAACACTAATATTATTAGTTCAGAAAAAAAGATAGAAATAAAAGGAATTGATTTTACCATGTACGGTACAGGACTGATTGTAGACTTAAACACTAAACAAGTAACGCTGACAAAACATGAAAAAACCATATTTCAACCTATTAAAAACTAGTTGTTTGGCTTTAGGGGTAACCTTAAGTCTTTCATATAGTGTTATAGCAGCAAAAGTTGATTTGAATGAAGAAATCAAAATTGATGCTTCTAGACAAGCAGCTGATCTCAAAAATAAAATATTTAGTTACATTGATAATGTCATTATTACCCAAGGCTCTTTAACAATAAAAGCAGACCTAGTGCAAGTTGTGACAGAAGCCACGAGTAACGAAAAAACATATATTGCCAAAGGGCAACCAGCAACGTTCGAACAAATATTGGAAGACGGAACGCCTATTTATCTACAAGCAAATGAAATTAAATATCAACCTGAAAAAAATACGGTGATGATTTCAGGAAATGCTGAACTTCGTCAAGAAGGCAGCAAAGTCAGTGGCACCACTATCAGTTATAATTTTTTGACCGAACAAGTACAGGCAAGCAGTGACGACAATGCTAGAGTACAAACGGTATTACAACCGAAAAACCTTGAGAAAAAAAAGTTAGATAAAAAATCGTTGGATAATAAAAATAAATGACCACTGCCACCTTAATTGCCAATAATTTGGCAAAAGCCTACAAAGGCCGAAAAGTCGTAAAAAACGTTGGTATGAAAGTGCAAGAAGGCCAAGTTGTCGGATTGCTCGGTCCAAATGGTGCCGGTAAAACAACTTCGTTTTATATGATAGTTGGTTTAGTCAATAGTGATAGCGGTTCAATCATCTTAAATGATGAAGATATTACTTTACTCCCTATGCATGAAAGAGCCCGAAAAGGTATCGGATACCTTCCACAGGAAGCTTCCATTTTTCGTAAGCTAACGGTATATCAAAATATTATGGCGATTTTGCAAACCCGCAAAGATTTAGATGATATCAGTAGAGAAGAAAAGCTTGAGCATCTCGTTGAAGAATTTAATATAGGTCATATCAAAGATAATTTAGGCATGAGCTTATCCGGTGGCGAACGACGCCGAGTTGAAATTGCGAGAGCACTAGCGGCAGAGCCCAAATTTATCTTACTTGATGAGCCTTTTGCTGGTGTTGATCCAATTTCAGTAGGTGATATAAAAAAAATTATCCTACACTTAAAACAACGTGGCATTGGAATTTTAATCACAGATCACAATGTTCGTGAAACATTAGACGTTTGTGAGCATGCATATATTGTTAGTCACGGTGAATTAATCGCGGAAGGCAATGCAGATCAAATTCTTGCGAATCAACAGGTAAGAGATGTATACCTTGGTGAGCAATTCACGCTATAGTTACACAAAGCTTTGATAAAAAGTAAAAATCAATATGAAGCTAGAAAATAGGAAAATAATACGATAAATGCGCCCTAGTCTGCAGCTCCGAATAGGACAACAACTCACCATGACTCCACAATTGCAACAAGCGATTAAGCTTTTGCAATTGTCGACGTTGGATCTTCAGCAAGAGATCCAAGAAGCTCTTGAAAGTAATCCATTATTAGAAGTAGATGAATCAACCCCAAGTGACAATGATGCGCAATCGGATAACTTAGAAGAAGCATTTTCTGCTGGTGTAACAGAACAAAACACTAAAACATCCGACGGCAGTGAAGATTCAGCTCCTACTATCGATGAAATTAGTACGACGGAAGCTATGGATAAATCTGAGATCCCTGAAGAGCTCAACATAGACACTACCTGGGAAGAAAGCTACAGTGCTGGCGTTTCAAATACCGGTGCCAGTGCACCTGCTTCAGAAGATTATACTTATCAGGGCGAAACAACGGACTCCATTCAAGACCATTTACGCTGGCAAATGGAGTTAACGCCATTTTCAGAAACGGACCTTGCCATCGCGACGGCTATTATTGATGCCATCGATGATGCTGGCTATTTAAGAGTCAGTGTTGAAGAAATTCTTGAAGCGATGGGCAATGAAGAAGTTGAACTTGATGAAGTTGAAGCCGTACTTAAACGTATTAATATGTTTGATCCTGTTGGCGTTGGGGCTCGCTCTATCTCAGAATGTTTAACCATTCAATTAAATCAATTTGATAAAGAAACGCCTTGGTTAAAAGAAAGTAAGCTGATCATTAATGAATATATCGACTTATTAGGTAACCGAGATTATCGCCAAATCATGCGGAAAACGCGTTTAAAAGAAGATCAACTACGCGAAGTGATCAAGCTAATTCAATCGCTGGATCCAAGACCAGGTGATAGTGTCATTAAAGGTGATGATCAATATGTCATCCCTGATGTTTCGGTCGAAAAGAAAAATGGTCGTTGGATGGTTGAATTAAATCCAGATACAGCACCACGATTATCGGTTAATCAGCAATATGCCTCCATGGCACGAAACATGAAATCATCAACAGACAGTCAGTTTATACGTTCAAACCTACAAGAAGCTAAATGGTTTATTAAAAGCTTAGAAAGCCGAAATGATACATTGTTAAAAGTCTCTAACTGCATTGTACAACGCCAACAAGGCTTCTTTGAACACGGGCCAGAAGCAATGCGCCCTATGGTACTCAATGATATTGCTGAAGCGGTAGATATGCATGAGTCCACTATTTCCCGTGTTACGACCCAAAAATATATGCATACACCTAGAGGAATCTTTGAATTAAAATATTTCTTCTCTAGCCACGTAAGTACAGAAAATGGTGGAGAATGTTCATCCACCGCAATTCGAGCTTTAATTAAAAAGTTGGTCGCTGCAGAAATTCCAGCCAAACCATTAAGTGATAGTAAAATGGCGGAATTACTTGCAGAACAAGGCATTAATGTCGCCAGAAGAACCATTGCCAAGTATCGAGAATCATTGTCAATTCCTCCTTCTAACCAACGAAAAAGTCTACTTTAACAACTAAATAAGGATCTAAGCTTATGCAAATTAATCTTGCTGGTCATCATGTTGAAATTACTGAAGCTTTACGTGAAAGTGTCAATACAAAATTTGCCAAGTTGGAACGACATTTTGATCATATAAATAATGTTCATGTGGTATTGACGGTAGAAAAGCTGAATCAAATTGCGGAAGCAACAGCCCATCTTAACGGAACAGAAATACACGCAAAAGCCGAAAATGCCGATATGTATGCTTCAATCGATGCTTTAGTTAATAAACTCGATAAACAAGTTTTAAAGTACAAAGGCAAAATCAACCAACATTAATCCATCGTCTATTTCAACACGAGCATTATGAAATTAACTGAACTTATTAACGAGAACTGCACCTTGTGTGCAGTTCATGCTACTAGCAAAAAGCGTATTTTAGAATTATTATGTGAAAAAGCTGCCGAGTCTTATACTGATTTTAACACTTATTCACTGCTTGAAAGTCTAATGGCACGTGAAAAAATGGGTTCAACTGGGATAGGTAATGGTATCGCGATCCCACACGGTAGATTAACTGATGGGGGTAAAGTCGTTGTCGTGATTGCCACAACAGAGTCTCCAATTGATTTTGATGCGATAGATAATAGACCCGTCGATATTTTTATTGCTTTATTCGTACCCGAAGAAAATTGTCAACAACATTTATCCACGCTACAAAGCATTGCACAAATTTTTAGTGATAAACAAACTTGCAAACTGGTCCGAAAATGTCACTCGAGTTCAGAGCTTTTCAATTTATTGAAAAATAATAACTAAACCTTAGTACCAAGGATTTCGACAATGAAACTCATCATCGTTAGTGGCCGTTCAGGATCAGGAAAAAGTGTCGCATTAAGAGTGCTGGAAGATTTAGGTTATTATTGTGTTGATAATATCCCTGTCAATCTTTTACCAGCTTTAACACATACGGTGATTAATGATTATGAAACCGTAGCGGTTAGCTTAGATGTTCGTAATTTACCGGCAGATCCTAATGATATTTCTGAAATTATCAATTACTTACCCAGTGCGGTAGATCTAAATATTGTTTATTTAGATGCGGATGATAACGACTTAATTAAACGTTTTAGCGAAACACGCCGCTTGCATCCATTGATCAAACAGAATATTGCGCTTGATCAAGCGATATCACTTGAGAAAAAACTGTTAGAGCCTATTTCAAGCCGTGCAAATTTATACATCAACACCAGTCAACTTACCCCTCATCAATTAGCGGATTTGATCAGAGAGCGAATTCTCGGTAAAACAACTGGCACTATGGTTGTGGTCTTTGAATCTTTTGGCTTTAAACATGGCGTCCCTCAAGATGCTGATTATGTTTTTGATGCTCGATTTTTACCAAATCCATTTTGGGAAAAAGATCTCAAACCATATACGGGACTAGATCAACCCGTACAAGATTTTCTCGCTAGCCAACCTATTGTCACTAAATTTATCTGGCAAATTAATAGTTTTATGATGACTTGGCTACCACATTTAGAACGTAATAATAGAAGTTATATAACCATAGCCATTGGTTGTACCGGCGGTAAACATCGTTCCGTTTATATTGCGGAATTACTCGCAAATAATTTAAGAAAAGAGCGTAAAGATGTGCAAGCGCGCCATCGAGATCTTGACGTAGCCAGTACTTAACCTTATGACTATTAAACTAAATAAAACCTTATTAATTACTAATAAATTAGGGCTGCATGCAAGAGCCGCAACTAAATTGGCGCAGTTAAGTCAAAAGTTCAATGCCAAAGTTACAATTGAACTTGAAAGCAAACAAGCCGATGCCAGCAGTATTATGGGGCTTATGTTATTAGCCGGCGGCCAAGGGAAAGAAGTGACGATTCATACTGAAGGGCTAGAAGCACAAGATGCCCTTGATAATGTCTGCCAGCTTTTTTCCGATAAATTCGATGAAGACGAATAATAACCTCAAGATCCCTTTCACAAAGCTGTAAAATTTCGTGGATATAATAAGAAAAAAGCTGCTAAAACCAGTCAGTTGAGATAAACTTATAGCAACTGGGCAACCAATAATTATGTTATGTATAACAAATTCTGCCCGCTATAACTCGTAATTAATTACCATTTTCGTTTTTTAACGGCACAGGAAAACTTTATGCCGGAAACTTCAGAACAAGAAGACAACCAACAAAGATTACTGCAAGTGAACAAAGCACTTGGTAGTGGTATGTTTGTCTATGTCCGCAAGCTATTACAAAATATGCCTGCCTACGATCTTGCTTTGATTTTACAATCCTCTCCCAGTAAAAGCCGTACCGTGTTATGGCAACTTATCGATCACGACCATCACGGTGAAGTGCTCGAAGAATTAAACGAAGAAGTTCGAAAAGGCATCTTGAAAAAAATGCGTCCAGAAAAACTCGCAGAAGTTGCTGAGGGTATGGACGTTGATGATCTTGCTGAGGTATTACGAACACTGCCAGATAGTGTTTACCGTGAAGTATTAAGTTCAATGGATTCACAAGACAGAAGTCGTGTTGAAGCGGCGCTTTCTTTTGATGAAGATACCGCTGGCGGTATCATGAATACCGATACTATCACTATACGCCCTGATGTTACTGTTGATGTAGTGTTACGTTATTTACGTCTTAAAGGCGAATTACCAGAAGCGACAGACTCTTTTTATGTCGTTGATAGAAAAGATCACTTTATTGGAGCGGTGTCACTTTCGCATATTGTCACAGCAAAACCAGAAGTCGTGATCTCTAAACTCATTAATGATGAAATTACCGCGCTAAATGCCGATATGCCTGAACGCGAAGTCGCTCAATTGTTTGAGCGTTATGATTGGTTTTCAGCACCGGTTGTTGACGATGAAGGCCGCTTGTTGGGCCGTATCACCATAGATGATGTTGTTGATATTATTCGTGAGGAAGCTGAGCACTCCATGATGAGTATGGCGGGTTTAGACGATGAAGCTGATACATTCGCACCCGTTTTTAAAAGTACTCAACAACGTTCTGTTTGGTTAGGCGTTAACCTAATTACCGCATTATTTGCCGTCGCTGTTTCCAGCATGTTCGAAGATATTCTGGGTCAACTAGCAATCTTAGCTATTTTAAATACTTTAGTCCCTAGCATGGGTGGTGTTGCTGGTAATCAAACCTTAACCTTAGTTATTCGTGGTATGGCGTTAGGTCATATTGGTGAAAGCAACGCTCGCACTTTACTCTATAAAGAACTCGCCGTAGGTTTTCTCAACGGAATTATTTGGGCGTTGTTAATTGCGACAGTCGTTGCAATTTGGAAACAAGATTTTATGCTAGGCTCAGTAATTGCCTTCGCCATGTTAATGAATTTAACCGCTGCGGGTATTGCCGGTGTGACTATTCCACTCTTTCTTAAAAAGCTCGATATAGATCCTGCCCTAGCCGGCAGCGTCATTTTAACAACGGTTACCGATGTGGTAGGTATTTTTGCTTTCTTAGGAACAGCAACCTTATTACTTGGTACATAAGCCGCTGCTGACTCGCAGCGGCCCATAATAAAGCCACGTTAGCATGAATTATCGTAAGTGCTAATTCCCTGCAACTTGCATTTCATCAAGAATAATTGAGCCAGTTTTAATGCTACCCTTTACATCATAATCAGTGCCGACGGCTACTAAGTTTTTAAACATATCAGCTAAATTACCCGCAATTGTTACTTCTGAAACCGGATAAGCAATTTCTCCATTCTCGACCCAAAAGCCTGCAGCTCCACGAGAATAATCACCATTAACAATATTGACTCCCTGCCCCATTAATTCAGTTACTAAGAGTCCTGTTCCTAAAGTTTTTAGCATTTGATTAAAGTCACCACCGTTTGCGGACACTTGCCAATTATGAATACCGCCTGCATGTCCCGTGGTTGTCATACCAAGTTTTCTTGCCGAATAACTCGTTAATAAATAAGTTTCTAAAGCCCCCGCTTTAATGATATCTCTATCAATAGTAGCGACTCCTTCACTATCAAACGCACTACTAGCTAACGCCTTTTTAAGGTGTGGACGCTCTTGAATATGTAAAAAGTCAGGAAAAATCGGTTGCCCTAATGCGTCAAGCAAAAATGACGATTTACGATATAAGTTGCCACCACTGATCGCAGCAATAAAATGACCAAAAAACGTATTGGCAATATCGGCACGAAACATAACAGGTACTTTGCCCGTTTTCAGTTTTTGAGCGTGTAACCGAGATAACGCTTCTGATGATGCTTCTTGACCCACTTGTTGAGGAGCCGTTAATAAATTAAAGTCACGATTTACCGTATAGGCATAATCACGTTGCATATCATCATCTTCAGTGGCGATCATCACGCAACTTAAACTATGTCGAGAACTCGGGTAACCAACTAATTGTCCATGACTATTTCCATAGACTTTAAATCCTTCAAAACAAGCTAGCGTAGCGCCATCTGAATTAGTAATACGTTTATCAAAAGCTAAAGCAGTATCTTCACATTCTTTGGCAATAGCTATCGCGTCATCCGTTGATAAAACTTTTTCATGATGTAAGTCTAAATCTTCTGGTTTCATCGCCAGCAATGCTTTATCGGCTAAGCCTGAGCAATCATCCACAGAAGTATATTTTGCGATATTGACTGCGGCTTGTACTGCTTGTTTCAAAGCATTTTCAGAAAGATCTGCAGTAGAGGCACTGCCTTTTCGTCCCTGTTGGTAAACTGTAATTCCCAAAGCGCCATCATTGGTAAATTCTACCGTTTCAACATCACCTAATCGAGTACTCACACTTAAGCCTTGTTGACGGCTCATTGCTACTTCAGCGCCATCTGCGCCTAAAGATTTAGCTAACGCTAAAGCATCTGCAACTCGACTTTCAACTTGTTCCATTTGTGTGATGATGTTATTTGATTCTGACATTACAATGATTATCTCGTTAATTACTTTGTTGATTAATTACCCACAGTTATTTCTGAAGGTAATTTCGGTGTGGAGCCCATCATACAGTTTGTTGTATAATAGTCACATCAATCGTTAAATTGCCCTATTATTATGCCCGACTCTGCTGCTGAATTCGATGAAGAATTAAAAAGTAAATCAGAAATAAAACGTGAAATGCATCAAATGCAAGATTTTGCCCTAAAGTTGGTGAAGCTTTCTAAACATCAACGCAGCAAAATACCTTTTACAGAAGAATTTAAGCAAGAGCTTATTTTAGCTGATAAAATTCAAAACAAACATGAAGCCCTGCGCCGTCATGTTCGTCATATGGCGAAAGTATTGTGTGAAATGGATTTAGAGCCTATCAACCAAGCATTAGATGTTATGGCAAATAAACATCAACAAGAAACCGCTAAATTTGTACATTTAGAAAGCCTACGCGATCAGCTGATGGATGGAGATAACAGCTTTATTGAAGAGACATTAAACCAGCACGAAACGATGGAACGTCAAAAACTTCGCCAATTAATCAGACAAGCCGCCAAAGAGAAAAAACTCGAAAAACCAGGCAAAGGTTTCCGCGATTTATTTACTTATTTAAAAGAGCATATTACGTTTTAATTTCTGCTCACCGACCTTATTTAAACAAAGCAGTATTAACATACTGCTTTGTTTGTATTCACGTAATTAGTTATTTTCTCTTAATAATTGTTTGCTTTTTTAAACCTGAGAAAATATCCAAAATTGTTAATTAACCTTCTTGTCGTCGCGTTAAGAAAACTAAAGCGGCAGCCAATAAGACTATCGACATAGGCTCAGGTACCTGTGAAACATTAAAGCTTACTGCCTGGCCAGCAAATGATTCAAGTTGTGAATTATCTAAACTTACCACTTCTAAACCTTGTAAATAACTTACCGTTTGTAGACCTGAAGATAACGCATTAAAAGTAAAGCTTGCTAGCACAAAACTCGTACCTTGATTCGCAACTAAAGTAAGTTCATCGGCAAAAAAATCGGCAAAATCTTCTAAATATAAAGTGCCTGCAACGCTATCATCCGCAGCAAAATAACTTCCCAATCCATCATCAAAACCATTACCAAATGACCAGCCAGTTAATGCAAGTTGGCTAGGATCAAAATTAATAGTACCGGCGAAACCGCCTAATGAATAAGATAAGTCACTCGCCACCAACTGACCTGTCATACTGTCGTTGTTATTATATTCTGTTTGATCAAATTTTAATGCAATGATAGTTGCTTGGCTGTTTACGCTAAACATTAACACAATAATAAGTAGTATTTTTTTCATGTTTATATCCTGTAACTTTTTATAAGGGGTTGCTTTTTCGTTGTTTGAATTTAAGCAAGAAAAAGCAACCAAGTAACTTATGGCGCTATAGCACAACGTGCAAGATCACATAATGCCATCATGGGTCTAACGTCACGACGGTCGACCATGCCATCTTTATTAAAATCATAATCAAGTGACAAATTGGCTTGCTCTCTTAACCACAGTTTAAATAAATTAATATCGCGAATATCCACTGCCCCGTTCTCATCAAGATCAGCAGGTTTTGTCGTTTGTCCTTGACAAACACCTTCGCCAGCCACCAAACAAACTAACCATTGAGAAAACTGTTCATCAAACGATGTTCCCCAAGTATTTAATATTTCTTGATAAGGGGTAAATGCAGGCACTTCACTGATCTCAGGTTGAGGTTGACCACAAGTCCAAACCCAGTCACCGGTAGACCATTCACTATCATCATAGGCCCAGGACCAATTGTTGCTAACCGCTTCAGTTTTAAGTTTCCATCCCCAGTCGAATTGACATTCACCATTTGGGATCACTCGTTTTGGTGCGCGAAGGCTTGGCAGTAGTACATTATCTATTTCTGAGGTTTGCTGTTCTAACATAAAGCGAGTAGCTAGGTACCCCCAGTAGTAAGTTCTAGTTGTATCACTGTTTTCATAGGTTGTTTGAAAAAGTTCGCTCAAGTTATAAGTTGCTTGTGGTGCTACTGCCAAAGCATTCGGGTTGTTATCAGGCTGAGATAAATACTCGGCTAAACCTTCTCCCCACCATACGGAATTGGCAGCTTGTTCGCTAAAGTTACCCCATTTATTAAATCGACCATCAAGGTAGTGCACATATTCATGCTCTAAATTCCAAACGGCAAACTCTGATAACCAAGTTGCTTGATGCGCAATAAAACGTGCTTGGTTATTTTCCACCCATGGATCACCTTCTAAGTACATACCGCCGTTATTGGTATTGATCCCGAAAAAATTGCCGGCAAAATTGTCATAATCATTATATGAGCTGAATATGACTACTTCGAGATCGGTATTATAATCGTCCTCAACAGGGGTCTGTGCAGTCGTGTTAAATAATTGATGAAACTCTTGTTCTTGTTCGCTTAATGTTTGACAAATATCAACAAGATTATCATTGGCAATCGGTGGTTGGAACCGTAGTTTTAACGTTGAACTACAGACATGATTTCCTGATAACACAGTGGCTTGAAGGTCAAAGTCACATGCATCACCATACAAGGCGCAATTTTCACTATCATAAAATGTTACGGCAGATTGCGCTTTTAACCAGCCTGAACTCCCCGTTCCTTGATAACTATAATTCGCTAATACCGCTTGAATACTTGGACGAACCGTTGCTGCAATTGAGCCACCAAATCGTAAAAATCGCGCCAACTCATTCACACTATCGCCCCATTGATATTCACGTGTGTGACCAATGAGCCAAGTTCCTTCCACATCGACAAATGCTTGCAGGTTTGACAAGATGCTAGGGGTATTGATAACCGCTTGTTCAAGTTCGGCAGTTTTATTTTCCGAGGCATTAAATAAATGGGTTAATAATTGCGTAAAACCATTTTCTTCATAATACACGCCCCAATTGTCATCTCGGTTGACTGTTTTAGCATAACCAAGCACTGCATCGGTTATTCTGGCTATATACGGCATACTATTGGTGCCAGAGCTACTTAATAAAATAAGTAATTCATAACGCACCATAAAATCTCGCGTAACATCACCATTAAAGGTCACGAAATGCTCAGCCGAGAAATATTGTTCAAAGACTTGCTCAAGGGCTGATTGATAACCAGCAGGCATTACGCGATTATTGCCCCATTCAGCCCAATGCATTGCTCGTAAATAAATCACCAGCTTTTCAAGTTCAGCGGCACTGTTGACATTGGTACCTGTGTAATCCACTAAATGACTATTAATTGCAGTTACAATGGTTAAAACACTTTGATCAGAAAAAACATTCGTGCCTACAAGCGAAGTATCAAATAATCCATATAGACAAGAGGTTAGTTCTCCTGCTTTCACTGCAGTTACTAAATCGTTACCACTAAGGCCTTGCAATTGTGCAGGTGAAGTACAGCTTTCAGGTGCCATTGATGTACTTTTTGCAATGACATTAGCGTTTTCACTTGGTTTTTCTGAGAGTGATTGCTTGTGTTTGACATCAACCAGACTGGCTTTTTTGACCTTGTATAAGTCATCAATTTCGCGATTATTTTGTAAAAACTGTTGGAATTGATGGGGTGACATTTGCCTTGGTGGATTAAAACTTTGGTTACTTTTATTTTTTACATGCTGAGCATGTTGAGTATTGATTACTTGAGCCGTTGCTTTACTCGGCATCGTTGGTATTTGCTCGGCATTTGCAATGGAACTGACCAGAGTCATTCCAAGCAATACGCCGGCATATAACGGATTGTTTTCTATTTTCACGACATTACCCTCGGGGTTTTATTATTATTAATTTGCTTAAAAAGCAACCGAAAGTATATTGTATAAAGTATATTAATCAACAATAAATTAACATTTGAACAACAATTTTGAATAATTAATGAGTGATTTTTACGAGAAGAAAGCCGATCTTTTCAGCAAAAGTTCTTGATAAAAAGAAAATAATGATTGAAAGATAACCAAAACATCGCTTGAGAAAAGTGTAAATTTTTACTCTCTTGAAGTGGAATTACACAGAATTAAACATGATTGTGACAAAAATCGATTAATTTTTTGTCGACTGTCAATAGGGAAGGTAAATAAAGACTCTAGGTTTTATTCATCCCAAGGAAGGTTCATCGACAATTGAATATCGACCATGATAAGCGCTAATTTTCTATTAAACGTTGTGGATACTTAATTTCAGAAAACATTCATGCTTAATGCAATCACATTAATTGAAGAAGCCTTAACAAAAACGGATCCAAGCATCACAACATTCGCGCGCAGATTAGCCATTGACGCGCTTATACTAAGCTCAACCAGTATCGTCTCCGTCAGGCTGAAACATTAAACGTTGAACTAACTTCACCCAAAATCAGCTTATTAAGATGTACTAAGCCAAACGAAACATTCGCTTGATAATATATAAATTTACTATCAAGCGTATGTTCAACCCTATACTTTACCAATAAGCTTCGAGTGATTTAACCGCTTTAAGTTGTGGTGTTAATTGCGCTTTATCACCAACAACCACTAACGTCATTTTTTCAGGCGTTAAGTATTTACTGGCCATTTCACTGATCTCCTTTGGTGTTACGTTATAAACATTAGCAACGTAATCCTTTAGGTAAGTATCACTTAATTGGTGAAGCTCAATAAATGAAAGTTGATTGATTACGGCAGCTCGAGACGAGTTTCTTAAGACAAAAATACCCGCCATATAATTTTTAATACCATCAAGCTCTTCTTTAGACGGCGGTGTTTTGGCAAGCAAATTAATTTCATTAAAAACTTCAGTTAATGCTGCTCCCGTAGACTCTAATGTGATGTCTGCAGATTGAAACCAGACCCCTGAATTCACACGATTGACAACAGTAGAGTATGGCGAATAGGTATAGCCTTTATCTTCACGAATATTACTAGTAATTCGACTAGAAAATGCGCCACCTAAAAGCGTATTCATCATACTCATCGCCAAGGCATCTGGGTGATCTGGAGCAATCGCGGCTAAACCTAAACGAATGGTCGATTGAGGTGAATTTTCTCGCTCAAGCATAATTAATTTAGGTCCTGTTTGGCTAATCACCGACATTGATTTTTTAGCTTGACCTTTCTGCCAGCTAGAAAAAGCGCTCGCGATTTTTTCACTTAAGCTCGCTTGTTCAAAGACGCCAGAAATATATAAATGACTACGCCCTGCCACCAAATTTTTCGCTAAATATTGGCTAATATCATCGCCTGAAATACCTGATAAACTTTCCTCTGAAGGGTAAAGCTCACCATAAGGATGATTGGCATAAATCGCTTTATAAAAAGCTTGCGATGCAATATTACCAGGTTGGGATAACTGTACTTTGAGTTGACGAGTACGATCAGTTTTAATACGCGTTAAATCACTACTTGCTAACGCTGGGTTTAATACCATATCAGCGAGTACATCAATGGCATCAGTTGAAAATTCACTTAATACATCAACGCCAAGCCAACTTGAATCCATCGCGACTGATGAATTGATTTGTCCCCCCATGCTAGCAATATTTTCTGCAATTTCTTTAGCCGATTGAGTCTTAGTACCTTGTCTTAACATTTCGTAGCTTAAATCAGCCAACCAAGGTTGGTTGCCATCATCGATATTTCCAGTGTTGGTGATCAGCCGTATTGTCGCTTTAGGGGTAGTGCCATAAGGAATAAAAGTCACTTTCAAACCGTTATCTAACTGCATCGTCGACGTTTTTGGCACTTGAAAGTTGCTTGGCTTACTGCCTACTGGTGGCTGTTCTTTCGCATAAAGTGAAGCAATTAAACTAAACGATAAAATACTGGCAACTGCCAACAAGTTGAATGATTTTTTAATTAAAGACATTTTATTCTCCTTCACTTGTTTGGCTGACTGAATCAGTATTGGATGCTTTTTTATCAGGATCTTCACCCGGAGTAACCGTTAATATTGTCCGATTAGTATTGCGTAAATATTCCTTAGCAGTACTCATAATTAATTCTGGTGTTACTTCTTTAAAAGAAGTTTCTAAAGCATTTATTTTTGCTGGGTCATTATCGAATAGCGCAAAACTTGCTAATAAATCCGCTTTACCAAAACCATAAAACTGATCTAATGAGTCAAACAAACGCGAACGAATTTTAACAATCGCTCTAGACATTTCTTCTTCCGTTAAAGGTTGCTCTTCTAAACGAGTAATAACTGAATCAATCGCTGCGCTTATCTGTGCTTGGCTAACATTTTCGTCATGCGTAAACGAACTCATCCACAACATGGGGCCGTTATAATTAAACATATTCCCTAATAAATAATTGATACCGCCGCCAATCTGACCAGTAATTTGCTTATTTTTTACTAGCTCTTGATACAGCAAGCTATCTTCACCTTGCACCAAAATTTGATCAATAATTCCCATCGCATAATACTCTGGGGTATTGCGTTCAGGCATTTTATAAGCAAATGCATAAGCTGGTTTCGGCGCTAATTTATCAAACTTATTAAACTTTAATTCTTTTTCTTGACGTAGTTCCGTTAAATCAGGTGCCGGTGGTAATTCACTTGCAGGCAACTTAGCAAAATACTTTTCAACCATAGCTTTTGCTTCAACTATATTGATATCACCCACTACCACTAATGCTGCATTGTTAGGTGCATAATAAAGGTTAAAAAAATCATCAACGTCTTTTAAACTTGCGGCATCTAAATCCTCCAAATCACCATAAAAGTTATGGGCGTTGAACCAATTAGAATAAGCATATTGAGGCATATCTAACCAAGGAAAGCCGCCATAGGGCTGGTTAAGTACATTCACTTTTACTTCATTTTTAACGACGCCTTGTTGGTTGGTTAAATTTTCTTGCGTAATGGCTAAGCCTTTCATTCGATCAGCTTCAGCCCATAAAAAGGTTTCTAATTTATGAGACGGTACTATTTCAAAGTAATTAGTGTAGTCAAATCTGGTCGAGCCATTTAGTACGCCGCCATTAGCATTCACTAACTTAATGAATTCCATCTTGCCAAGGTTTTCTGAGCCCTGAAACATCATATGTTCAAATAGATGGGCAAAACCGGTGCGGTCTCTTGGTTCATTTCGAAAACCAATATTATAATAAACGGCCACTGTCACCGTGGGAGCAGTATCATCAGGAGATAATACGACTTTCAAGCCGTTATCTAAGGTGAAATATTCTATTGGGACATTGAAACTTGCTACGGTAGGACTTTCGTTTGATTTGTCAGCTATTTTTTCAAGCAACGTTTGTTGTGACGGCGCAGCTGATTCGCTTTCTTTGACTTGTTCTGGTTGGCTACATCCCGCGAGTAATAACGAAAATAAGCCACCATAAAACAATGCTTTTTTATGTTCCATAACCTTTCCCTTGTATTTTTTTTATACAGATTGCCCTTAATAACAGCAACCGTCAATAACTAAGCTATATTTTGAAAAGGTTTTGTAAGATAGATAAAATAAAAGAGATTTAACAGCGTTACATTGGCGACTGTTTTTACTCTTCTAAAATAAAAAACTCCGTAAAGACTTTATATAATTCAGTGCCTTGATTTACGCTTGCCGAAGCAAAATGCAGGATAGGGATCACCTCATGATCTAAAGAGACATAATGCAGCGGATCAGCATCGCCTTTTTCTTCAAAGTGATAATTATCCATTCGCAAAATCCGCGCTAGTGGTTCGCCCGCTTTGAGAGGCTTGCCAAACTCCGCCAAATAATCAACCATGCCACCCATAGGGGAATAAAACGCTTTATAGTCTTTTAAATAACAAGCGAAACGGGTCATTTTTTTGGGCTGATACGCGCTTGTATCGATGACTCCTTTGTATTGCAAATAACTTAATATACTTTTGGCATCTTCAAGCGCAACATCAAGATCAATTTGCTCTTGAGAGCCCAATTCAACAGTAAAGCTTTCTTTGTTTAAGGTATTTGAGCTAATAGAAAATTTGATCCCTAATTCTGCAAACGCTTCTTCTAACTTCCACCATGGACAAAAAGTCGCTTCATCTAAAGCCCCGTCAAACGCGTTAGGGATCAATAAGGTATGTGGAATATCGAAATATTTTGCGCTTTCTACTGCATACTCAGGACAATATAAATGCTTACTTGAAATAGGCCCAGTATGAAGGTCTAACACTAAATCAGCCTGATGAGCTAAACGTTGTAATTGATAAGCAATACGTTGTCCGGTGGTTAAGCCAAAAATATTATGATCGAGTTTTTGTTCAATACTATCGATCATTAATGCCTTAAAATTTGCCTCAATGGTCTTGTCATCTTTACCTATACTATCGCGCACGAAAGGTTTAATGATACTTTCGTCAAAATGATACATACGATTCCAATTTACCCCAGTAATAGGATCGAACCGACCTAAGGTATATTCACCATTTTTATGGTTACAACCGACAGGATTAGCATAAGGAACTAAGGTAATATCACCTTTAATTTGTGTATTTCGAAGTAATTCAAGTAATTGAAATATTACCGCATTGCCTTGTACTTCAGCGCCATGCATATTTGCTTGAATATATACACTCGGCGCATCACTTTGACCTTTTAAGCGATATACCGGTACCGTTAATGCGGCACCACTGGCCATCTCACCAACATGCATGACTTCTTTAGAAAATTGTGTCATTTTACTTCTCAATTATTATTTGGTTATGCTAAATCTTATTGTTCGTTATTATCGTTTTATCTTAAATACCAATCAGCTGATTCTGCAGCTCGTACTTCGGTTAGCTCCCCTTGGCTATAGGTATATTCAGCAGCAATTTGATGACAAAGAAAAAATGGCATACTTTCAGTAAAACCATAAGCCCCGGCATAACCAAAAATTAGCTGATCGCCCACCTGCACGTCATTAGGCAGTGGTAGATGGCCTAATTTATCCATACTGGTACACAACGGGCCATGAATATCAAAATATTGCACATCCGCAGAAGAGTCACGTAATAAGCTTACCGGAAAAGGTTGATCGGTAATCGCAGGTCGTAAAAGGTGATTTATGCCAGCAGAAAGGACTAATTGCTCTTGCTGGTAATTCAGTTTTCGATCAACCACAGGCGCGACATAATAACCACATTCGGCAACAGCAAAACGCCCTAATTCTAACCAAAGCTCTGCTACATTGGCTTGTGCTTTGATATTCGCTAAATCTGTTAATATCTTTTGCCAAGATAGTTTTTGCCCTTGCTCAAGATAATCGATACCTAAGCCGCCACCTAAATCGAGAATATTAAGTGACATGCCAATATCGTTTGCCAAGTCAACTAAAGGCTCTACCATTTGTTGCCATAATGAGTACATTTTTTCATTACTGAGCATATTGCCCCACTGAAAAATATGTAATCCGCAGAGATCTAATTGATTAAAGTCATCTACATGAATATTTTGCCACTCTGCAACTGACAAACCGAAAGGCGTTAAACTATTACCACCTAATGGATTTTTTTCACCATCAGGCCATTGTAATTGTACTCTTAATAACACTTGCGGTTTGACTTTCTGCTCACTGGCCACTTCATTTAGCCAATTAAGTTGATTCACACTTTCAACAACAAAAGTATTAACCCCTTGTTCGATAAAACGAGCTAACTGTTTTTTCGATTTGGCAGGACCAGTATTTAAAATTCTATCGCTACTGATCCCCTGTTTAAGTACTTGATGCAACTCTCCAGTACTCGCTACATCAAAATTAAACCCCGCACCATCGAGTGTTTGAATAATGCTGGATAACGGATTCGCTTTCACTGCAAACCAAAGTTTGATGACATCTTGCTGTTGTAAATGTGCTAAATGCGCTTTTAAGGCATCAAGATGATAAACAAAGTAAGCTTGCTCATGCTCATTTTTCGTTTGATGTGCAAGTAGGCTAGGTTGAAATTGTTTATCGGCTTTAAATTGCTCAAGCCACACTGGGAGATTAGTATATGCACTCATATTTTCACTCAAGGGATTGTTTTATCATTGATTGTTTGCGTTTAACGCAATAAAGATTCTAATTCTAGTGATGCGTTACTCTTTTCATCGCGATATTTTACGATTAACGCACATGCCATATTCAACCCTTGAGACTGAGCCCACTCACCTTTCACAGGACGTGTGCCTGGCACAACAATCGCTCGTTCAGGTATATCAGCGCCTTTTTCTAACATCACTTGATTGACACAATCATAAACAGGTACTGACGCTGATAAAGAAACTCCCGGCGCTAAAACCGCGCCTTTCTTAACAACAATACCTTCAACAATAACAACCCCTGCACTTAAAAAAGCATCATCTTCAATTATCACGGGGCTAGCGCCTACAGGCTCTAAAACACCACCGATTTGCACGGCAGCTGATACATGAACATTCTTACCGATTTGGGCACATGAACCAATTAATGCATGACTATCTACCATAGTGCCAGAGTCAACAAACGCACCTACGTTAATATAAGCGGGTGGCATAATTATGACTCGTGGAGCTACATAAGCCCCACGACGAACAGATGAACCACCGGGTACTAATCGCACCCCGTTTTCAACGGTAAATTCACGGGCTGGTAAATTATTTTTATCAACAAAGCCTTGGTATATTCCTGAAAATTCGGTATTTTCTCCAGCTTTAAATGCCGCTAAAATCGCTTCTTTGGCAGCAATATTCGCTTGCCAATTACCTTGTTCATCTTGATTCGCGGCACGTATCGTACCTGCCTCTAACTCAGCTAATGTGTCTTGCCAATTCATTACTACTTAACTCCAATGATTTGTTTTAAATTTACGATTGGCTTTGCTCAAGCCATTGATTTATTTCGATATCTATTGCCATTAAAGACTTTAACGCAAACGGATTATCGGTGATTTCTAACGCGGTGAGAGGGGCACGTAAAGTTGGGTAATTCAACCTATTCGTGAGATGCATTAATACTTTAACCGGAATAGGACTAGCGACTTGAAATAAAACCTCCACTGCTTTATCCCAAATGGGAAATAATGTTTGATGCTGACCCGCTAATGCCATATTTACATAACGATGCGTAGCTTGTGGCCATACATTTGCAGCTACTGAAACCAGACCTTTTACACCAGCTTCAAGCAAGTGTGCAACCATGGCATCTTCACCGCTATATATGTCAAGTTCAGGACATTGTTGAGCATATGATTTAAAGGTATCCATATCACCGCTTGCTTCTTTCATGGCCCAACAGTTTTTATGGCTTTGAATATTTTTCATCACAGCTAGCGGAATATTAATGCCACTTCGTGATGGAATGTTATAAATCATGCACGGGTGTTCAGATTGCTCTAAAAGCTCACTAAACCAATGAGTTAAACCTACTTCTCCTGGTTTTGTGTAAATAGGGCAAGTTAATAAGTAAGCAGAGATTTCGAGATCATTACACTGGGATATCCACGCTAATTGATTAGGTAGATTATAACCGCCTACTGACACCATTAGGGGAACAGTTAATGATAAAGCACTTACACATTTAACCACCGATAATTGCTCTGTAGGGGTTAAGGCTAAGCCTTCCCCTGTACTGCCGAGTAAAGCAATACCATTTCCTGCATTAGCTTGCTCTATGGCGAGTTTTTCTAACGTAACAAAATCAACGTCTCCATTGAGCAACATTGGTGTCACTAATGCTGTCCACAGACGCGTTTGTGCAACCGTTTGAATTTGTTGGGATTGGTTTTTAGTAGCGCTATTCGTTTGATTCATTTCTCTCGAACTCAACTTGTTCGGAGAACTTTAAGGCGTTTGCATAGCCTCAACTTGTGATGAAGAGAGGCTTACAAAGGCCAGAAGCTCTCCACCAGTATTAACATTAAATATTTTAGAAAACTTAAGGTCTAAAACACATAATAAATAGGTGACAATTGTTAGGATTCAACCTAAACAACCGACAAATACATCATCAAAATATGTAATTATCTCGGCGTTAATCTCCATTACTATCAATCACTAGAGTTTGATCTCTTCATGATAACTACCTAGTTAACGCTCCTCTTCTGGCCCTTTTGGGATAACTTGTCCTTCGATGTTTACATGACAAGTTAACTTAAATAAGGGACGCCACTATTAGAACATTTATTCTAAAGCGAAGCAATAGCCGTCTAGCCATCAAAAATCTTATCTCGTATCAGAGTTAATCGTTAATTTTCTCAGGGTTTCGGTTTTGCATGGCAATTTCAATAGGAACAAGACGATCTTGCCCCCAACAAATTATTTCTTGATATTTAAAACACGGAACGCCCCAAAAGCCCAATGTTTCTAATTCAGTTTGGTTAACGTCTGACCATTGTTGCCAATCATGTTGCTGTGCGTATTCTTTGGCTTTGTGATAATCAAGGTTTATTGATTGACAGATCAGTTTCATTACTTGATGTTGTGAAAGATCATAGTTATTTACATAGATAGCTTCAAAAGCCGCGCTTATAAATGCGACAGCTTTCCCGGTAAATTCGGCATAACTGAAAATTTCATAACAATTAACAATGCCTTGTACAAGTGGATCATTGAAGGTTTTAAAAGGGATATTCGCTAAGTTAGCTTCTCGATGAGCATCAAAATAGATATAGCGTGACTTGTTAATGGGCATTTCCAATCCTCGCATTAACATAGGTAAAACCGGCTTAATTATCAGTCTCGTATTATATTTTTGCGCCAATTTTTTAACTTTTTCAAAGCCGATATATGAATAAGGACTGCGTAAAGAAACAAAAACCTCACAAGTGTTTTCATTAGATAAACGCTCACTATCGGTATTATCGCTTTCATCCTGACTGGCTTGGTTATCGGTTAACAAATTAGCAGTATATTTATTAATTTTATCTGTATGAATCAAGCCCAGAGCAATCAGTTTTCTTTCTAAATGAAGTAATCGGTCGATCCCTAAATACCAATCTCCTGCAAAAAATAGCGTTGCCGGTAAATAATGACCTTTATTATTCAGTCTCTGCTGATTTTTGATTTGAAAATTAATCAAAGGAGTGGAAGGATTATAGTAAAAATCAAATTCGTCAAACCAAGTTTGTTCAAATATTTTCATGGCTTGCGTGACATTTTTTTCTTGCAACTGCCAAAGTTGTTGGCCAGTGACTAAAGCTTTAGCAGAAGGATAACCTGCAATGGCTTTAAGCCCATATTGTTGAGCAATATAATTAGCATCTTGTAGCGCCCATGCTCGCCTTAGCTTAGGATCAATTGAGATACTTGGTACCGCTTCATATATAAGAAATAGTTTTAATTTAATGTTAAACCGCTGTTCCAAATCATGTAAAACTTGCACCAGCATAAAACTGTGGGGGTCGTTAAGTGCTAAATAAACTTCAACACTCGGCTTATCAGCAAATATATTCGGCCAATGCAAATACTTAAGCGTTAATATATGCGCTCTGGTTTTACTTCTCAGCCATGCTGCTTTCATTTTTGAAAATAATTTAGCGGTAATGGTAATGCCCTTATTTTAACGTCCATATTAAACATTCAAACCGTGATATTAGTCTTGGTGAATGATTGGTGAATTCGATAACTTATTGTAGAATAGCGCCATCAAATAACGTAAATGAATCATAGGCTACTTATCTTGCTTTGTAAGCTTATAAATTAGGTAATTCAATGTATTTAAGTAACTTAAGCCAAGTATTAATTCGTAACGAATCACTATTATTGGCAACGACTCCTTTATTAATTAACATGCCAAATGATGAGTTGTCACAGAGTCTAACATCTTTAAATAAAGAATGTGATATCACCTACTTTGATAACAATTTTGAATTACACCAACAGCATCAACAAAACCAACAATGCCACTGTGTTTTTGCTGCACATTATCAAACACAAAAAAAACATGACTTAGTTATTATTCAATTTCCTAAAAGCAAGCAAGAGCTATTATTTACTTTTGCGATGTTAGCGCAATGTTCAACAGCAGAAACGAGAATATTGATTGTCGGGGAAAATAAAAGTGGCATAAAATCCATTAACAAATTGCTCAAAGAGCAAACAAACTTTTGCGACAAAATTGATTCAGCGCGCCACTGTACCTTAGTTGAAACGCAATTATCTAACCATCACCGCACATTTAATCTTGAAGAGTGGTTCCATTATTATAATGTCGCTATTGGCTCTCTCACTTTCAAAGTTGCCGCATTACCCGGCGTTTTTAGTCAAGCTAAGTTAGATACAGGTACGCAAGTTTTACTCAATAACTTACCTAAAGAAGTCACGGGAAAGGTGCTTGATTTTGGATGTGGAGCTGGAGTAATTGCTTGCTACTTAGGCTTAAGTTGTTCTCAATCAGAATTAACGTTAGCTGATGTCAGTGCGCTAGCACTCGTTTCATCAGAAAAAACCCTTTCACTAAATGGATTAACAGGTAAGGTGATTGCAACAAATAGCTTGTCAGACATTACTGAGAAATATCAGCATGTCATTTCCAATCCTCCTTTTCACCAAGGGATAAAAACCCATTATGAAGCGACAGAGCGCTTTTTAGCTGGGGTTAAAAAACACCTAAATAAACAAGGCTCGTTAACCATTGTTGCCAATAGTTTTCTAAAATACCAACCGATTATTGAGCAATCTTTAGGGCAAACTGAAATTTTGGCCGTAGAACGAGGTTTTACTATTTATCATGCGAGGTTGAAACGCTAACTCAACAGATTTAAAACATAATTCTGTAAGAAAAGTTGAAATCTGTTAAGTTATCAATAATTATCTAAATAGCTGTTATTAATCTTAGAACAACTCAATATGCCAAAAACCCATAAAATAAGCTCAATTCGTCGTTCAATTTTGATCACAGTATTAGGCTTTGTTTTTGTTTTTATTTCACTCGCTATCTTTTATATTTCTAGTACTTTTCTGAAAGAGTCGAAACAACAGTACAAGCAAAATATTATTGATTTAGGTAACTATGTTGCTCAATTAAGTGTGGAAGATATTCGTACAAATAAGCTTAATAACCTCAACAACAAACTTGATAATTTCAAATCATTATCTTCAATTCACTACATTGATGTTTATAAAAAGTATCCAGAAAATTTTGGCATATTTGCCAGTTATAACTTTAAAATGGGTGGGTCAATTTCTAAAAATACCACGCGAATTACCTCCCAAGAAAAAACCTTATATGCTTCCCCTTATTTTGAAGATGATATCGTTAAATATGTCGCACCTATTGAGTTTAATCGAGAAGAAATCGGTTATGTTTATATTCAATTAGATATTAATTCTGGCCTTACTTTTAGCACTCGACTTTTTATTATTTTTATTGTTACTTTTTTAGTCTTACTCGCATCGGTAATCTTCATCAGTTTTAGATTAGAAAACCTCATCACCACACCTCTAAGGGAATTAAATGCAGATATTTTGCATATTTCGCAAACGAAAGATTACTCACTTCGAGTGAAGCCTATGCCGTTTAAGGAAATCGATATTTTAGCGAGAAACATTAACAACTTGCTAAATAGGACTGAACGGCACATTACTAAACTTGATGTCGCAGAACAGCAAAGTTTACTCCTAAATATTGAGCTTGAAGATAAAGTAAATAAAAGAACTGAAGCATTAAAAGATTCCAACCAAGAATTATTATCTACTTTAGAAAAATTACATCAATTTCAAGGTCAGTTAGTTGAAAGTGAAAAAATGGCCTCTTTAGGTGATATGGTGGCAGGCGTGGCTCATGAAGTAAATACCCCAATAGGATTAGGCGTAACCGCATCAACCTTGTTATCTGATCGACTCAATGATATTAAAAAATCATTTGATGACAAAACATTAAAATCTAGTCAGTTGAAACGGTTCTTAAATGAAGGCCAAGAAAATGTTGGTATAATTTATCGCAACTTAAACCGCGCCGCAGAGCTCATTTCTAGTTTCAAAAAAGTAGCAGTCGATCAATCAAATGAAGATTTTAGACAATTCAATTTTGATGAATTACTCAAAGAAGTGTTGTTAACACTTGCCCCGCAAATTAGAAATACCCCTTATCAAATCAATATTACTTGTCCTGAAGATTTACTCGTGGTGAGTAAACCTGGTCCAATTAATCAAGTACTCATTAACTTGATCCTTAATTCAATCATCCATGGTTTTGATAACAGAGATCACGGCACAATTGATATCACGGTAATGAAATTAGGCGAACAGCTTAATATTAGCTTTGCTGATGATGGCCATGGTATTGATGTCACAATTAAAGACAAAATTTTTGAGCCGTTTACTACCACCAAACGTGGTGAAGGAGGAAGCGGACTTGGTCTTCATTTAGTTTACAATTTAGTGACACAAGCACTTGGTGGCAGTATTAGGTTAGACAGCGAACCTGACAAAGGTGCTACCTTTGAAATAAACTTCCCAATTAGTGAGCAATTACTTTAAGCATATCAATGAATAAATTAAGGTTTTGTTCGTTAACTAGTAATTGTTTTTTAATGGCAGGTTATATAACATGTCATTTAACTGTTTTATAACCTATGTTAACAATACGTTTCATAGGCATGACTAAACAAGACGAATTTTACTTCCTTATTTTTTGAAAAGTATTTTTGAACTGGAAACTGAGCATGCAAAAACCTCATATACTTATTGTAGAAGATGAAGATGTTACCCGATTTAATTTGCGTAATTTATTCGAAGCTGAAGGGTATAATGTCTCAGAAGCGATCAATGGCGAAGCCATGGAGCAACAATTACAAAAAAATACTATTAACTTAGTGATCATGGATATTAATTTACCGGGTAAAAACGGTTTATTGCTTGCGCGTGAGCTAACAAACAATAGTGATTTAGGGCTAATATTTCTAACGGGACGAGATAGTGATATTGATAAAATTTTAGGATTAGAAATAGGGGCAGATGACTATCTGACTAAACCTTTCAATCCTCGCGAATTAACCATTCGTGCTCGAAATATTCTTAATCGTATATCACAAGGTAAAACCGAGTCTGATAGTGCCATCATCCGTTTTAATCAATGGGTGTTAGATGGTAACTCTCGTAAAATGACCTCACCAAACGGCGAAATCATCTCTATACCTCGCGGCGAATATCGAGCTTTAAAATTACTCATTGAAAATACAGGACAAATTGTCACTCGCCAGCAATTAATCAAAGAAATGACAGGCCGTGATTTACGCTCTAACGACAGAACCGTTGATGTTACTATTCGTCGTTTAAGAAAGCATTTTGAATCTGTAGAAGGCGCTGCAGAGCTTATCAATACTATTCATGGTGAAGGTTATCGATTTGTCGGTACTGTAGAATAAAAGTCCTCGTGAATATAACCATTAAAGCCACGTAAAGTGGCTTTTTTATTCGCTATTTTTGGTTAATCACAAACCCCGTTGCCATTCTTGTCGCAGCATTACATTGCTTGGTCGCTCAATGGCTTCATTCACTAACTGTAGTAACTTAGTTTTATCTTGCCCTAACACCCCTTTTAACACTAAATAATTTGAGGCATGATCAGAGCGAAAGATGGTTTTAGCGAGTGATAATTCAGTTAATAACCATTTCATTTCTTGGAAGAGTTCATGCTGATTTAACATTCGAAATCTTTGAAGGTCAAACTCTTCAAAACGTTTAGCGAAACGTTCTTCACCTAAAGGAAACGAAACAACAAGTGTCGATAAATAATCAGGCTGTGCTTCATTCATTAATCGAGCAGAGTTAATGGCGTGCTGTTTTGATAACGCTGGTCCGCCTAAACCATTTAAGATCATGACAGAGCTTTTAATACCTGCTTGTTTAATTTTATTCAGAGCAATCAAAGAACTGGTATATGTTTCGCCTTTATCTATTAATTTAAGTACATCATCATCGCCACTTTCACAACCGACATAGACTAGTTTTAAGCCTAACTCCCTTAGCTCGGCTAATTGTTCGACCGTTTTATTGGATAAGTTACGCGGTAAACAATAACTTGATACACGAGTGACGGTTGGTAAATATTTTTTGATCAATAATAAAATATCTTTAAGCCGTTGAAAGGGTAGCATTAATGCGTCACCGTCAGCCAAAAACACTCTACCAACAGGTAAACCTGAATTGACTATGGTTTGGATTTCTTGCTCAATTAATTCAAGTTTTTTCGGTTTAAACTTTTTCTGCTCTGCAGTATACATTTCACAGAAAGTGCAGCGATTCCAAGAGCAACCATTGGTCACTTGCAGAATCAGGCTTTTCCATTCGCTGGGTGGCCTAAAAACGGGCTCGATATAAGTAAGTGGGTACATGCGCGTAACTAATTACTTGCGTTGATAAAGACAAAAATCAAGCGGGAAAGCATTTTTATCGTCGGCAGAGTATTTTTCGCTTTTTACTAACGTCCAATCGTTTTCAACATCGTATTCTGGAAATTGCGTATCGCCTTCTATCTCAGCATTAATATGGGTGATGTATAAGCGGTCAGCCGCCGGTAAACAATGCTGATAAATTGCACCGCCACCAATCACCATGACTTCTTCAACATCACCTGCTTGCTGTAAGGCTTGCTCAACAGAGGTAACTGTTGTGACTCCTTCTGCTTGATAATTCTTATCTCGAGAAATAACAATATTTTGTCTACCTGGTAATGGACGACCGATAGATTCATAAGTTTTACGACCCATAACGACAGGTTTACCTAAGGTTGTTTTTTTAAAATACGCTAAATCTGCAGGTAAATGCCAAGGCATATCGTTGTCTTTGCCAATAATTCGGTTATTCGCGTGGGCTACAATCATAGAAAGGATAGTCATAAGTCTTCTTTTACCGTTTACATTGTGGCTATTCTAATAAAAAAACAGCAAGAGGTACTAGCGTTACTCATGCAAATAAATCGAATTTTCCCCATCAAGCATCTTTTATGCGAAAACTAATGCGATAGCATTGAGGAATGAGGCTTAAAGCTTGGCATATCTAAGCCATATTTTTCATAGATGGGCGCGAGTAAACCTTTATTATCGGCCAAAATGAGCAGCTCATCTAATTCTTTTGCGGAAATGGGAGAGGAAGAAGGCACTAAAAAGTAACGCATAAATTCTGTATCATATTTTTCTGAGATCATTATTTTACTTTGACTTTGAGGGTGTTTTTTAAAGTGCCAAGCAAGTGCAACATCACTTGCAACGGCAACATCGACTCTTTTAGATAACAATAGATTAATTGAATCTTCTTCTGTTCTGACTAAAGTAATGCTAAATGATTGATTTAATTTAATCGGGTCAGTTTCAAAATTAACAAATTTATAATGATAGCCATGAACCATAGCTAAGCTATGACTGCTTAATTCATCAAAAACGCCTTGGGATTGATATTTATCAGTGCGCGCTATAAACACATCTTTTGCATGGATTAATGGTTGACTATGCTGCAAGCTTTCCAGTTCCCACCCCCATTTGGGGTTATCCCACATCATAATATCAACCCAGCCTTCATATAATGATTGCGTACGCCGTTTAATCGGTACAGGCACTAGTTGAAAAATAAATTGCTCTTGAATGAGATTTAACGCATGAAGGATATCGGGACCGACACCTTGAGTGTTATCTTCAAGTAAAAAAGGAGGGCGTACACCTGCTCCGACGTTTATTTGTATTCTGTTATAAGAATTAGCAAACGAACTTAGCGATAAGAAAACGAGTAAGATAAGTACGTGAATGTAAGTGCGCACTAGAATTCCTTTCATAATGAGTCAACTATACTTTGATAATAGTCTAAAATCCCAACTTTGCATGCGCTGTAAATCAGCGTGTACAATCAATATTGATTCATTGAAAATAAACTGTCTAGAAAGAGTTGCTCTATCAAAGAAAACGCTAACAATCTTTATTCAAAAAAAATGCCTATCGATTTACGTGATAGGCATTAATTATATGAATACTTATGTTACGAGAAAATTAACGACGATATTCTACTTCTACATCGTAATCATCTTTAAGCACCGTTACACTTCCTACACTGTGAAAATTGTGAATAACCATAAATAACGGTACATGTAGCTAATCTATCATATTTTCATTATTTTTAATTAAAAACATGAGAATTTTGAGAGGTTAGGCATGATTATTCTCACATTTCGCAAAAATACCTATCTAGATGTTCTACTAAAGTTGATAAAGAACGCTAGTTACTAATTTTAATAATTATACTCTACTTATTATTTCAGGTAACGTTAAAATTTTAGGATGTGTGTTTTGCCCTTTTGTCCACTGAAGATAAGGTTGAACATAATTTCGTTCTAGGTAATCCTCTGCATATTCACTAAAGTCCAACATTCTCTCCTTATATAGAACGAATTTAATTCCAGATGGAGCAACCCATGCAAACTTATCTTGGCTTTGAGCAATATGATGCAAGCTCATTATTGTTTCAGATAATCTGACTGAATCTACGTCCTTATGTGTGCAATTCATAAATATTCTATATCTAATGATTCTTTGATCTTCTGTATTAGGCAAACGTAATATTGCCCATGCGTCAGGGATCAATAAATTTACTTCACAGTCCTCAATTTTAAAATCAAATTTAAACCTGAAAAGGCGTGTTAAATCTATTTCATCTTTTTCTACTTGTTGAATACCTTCTAGGCCAAATTTATTTAATTGATACTTTAAAAACTTATAGCATTTAGCAATATTAATATTGTTATTATGGAACTGCGCATTATCACGATGAAGTTGCTCTGCTAAGCCGTCCAAAGCTGGCTCCCCAATTTTAATATTAAGCAATATACGAAGAGCTCCTGAACCTAGCATATGTTTGAACTCTTTGAACATCTCTTCTTTTTCTTGATTCATGTACACCTCAGCCGCTTGATACTTAATGACATTAGTTAATAATTTTCAATATAATATTGGCAACAAAACAGTACCAAAGTTCCATCATACCTTGGTACTGTTTTGTTGCCAAGGAGGTTATACAATAGAGTTCATGCCATGATTAAGCATATAAACGATTCTCGTTATAAAGCCTTGATAGACTGGCTAAAAGCTGCTCGTAACGAGCAGGGATTAACTGTGCGTGACCTTGGTAAATTACTGGGTGAGCCTCACCAGTTTGTGGTAAGAATAGAAACCTGTGAAAGAAAACTAAATGTATTTGAGTACGTACAATATTGCGAAGCTTTAAAGCTTGATACTTCTGTTGGGCTAAGCAAGCTAAAAGAATTAAGTTTTATTTCTAGAGCTGAATCAAAACCTTAAAGTTACTCCTAATGCCAACTACGAGCATTGACACTATTTCATAAAGTTATTCGTATTAGTCAGCTAAGCAACTCTTAGGGCATAGAAAAACAATATGTAAATGTCAGTTCTTAGCCAATTGCGGACATTGATCTTTTTTGTTCCCAACGGCAGCTCAGAGCGAATAGCGGAAGTTCACTCTCTTGCTAATCTGGGGAGTGCCTTTCTAATACCAGCTAAAATATTGCTCGAACCAATACGTTCTTTCCAAAGCTTTCCATCGGCAATGACTTCATAACAATCAATTCGGTCAGTTTTTAACAATTCCAGCTTATGCGTTATAGGTTTTCCACTATCGTAATCTGTGATTTCAATCACCCTTCTAAGTTTTGGGATATCTTGAGGAGGAACAAAGCCTTCTTGTTGTGAAGTGTGGTTATTTCGATTAGTGTATGATTTACTATAATTTTTTGAAGCTTTATTAGTTTGTCTATACATAGGTCACCTCCTACCTTACAAGGTAGTATACCTTGCAAGGTCTCACTAATAAGGTGTTAGGGTAAAAGGAAAGTTATGCAGCTTGATACCGGCTTTTCCTGTAATTCTGTTATTTGGTTAACTAGTCTTCCGGATTCTGAACTCGGTCCCACTCGAAGAATGGTGGAGGACATGGAGTCATTGAAAGCTGAGAAATCCATCGGGTTTCAGCATATTCAGGTCACTAGCGCGGCCCACCTCAAAAGCCTCTTGGCAGAGCTTTCGTATCACGCATCTGAGAACGGAATGCGACCTTTATTGCACTTCGATATGCATGGCAACAAGGAAGAAGGGTTGCATATTGCTCAGTCCTCTGAATACTGCTCTTGGGATGAGCTTTATAGCAACCTTCAAGGTCTTAATCAGGCAACTGGAAATAACTTGGTTGTAGTCGGCGCAGCGTGCTTTGGTCTTCGATCAATTATGCCGATAAAGCTAGATAAACCCGCACCCTTCTTCGTTCTTTTAGCGCCAGAGGAAGAGGTTTACGTTGGGTTTCTAGAAGATAATGCCGTGGGCTTTTATCGCGAGCTTTTTGCGTCAGGAAGTCTTGATGCTACATATAGCCGATACTTATCTGACGAATTTAAGTATTTCCATTGTGAGAAGATGCTTTTCATAGTTGTTGCCAAGTATATCAGGACTGGGTGTAAAGGTAAGTCCGCCCAGGAACGGAGAGAACGGCTTCTTACGGAAGTGTTCAGTCAAGGCATGGAAAAGACAGAAGGTAACTTGAGATCGGTACGCAATAAAATTAAGAAAGGACTGAAGCCTGACCAGGCATTGTTAGATAGGTACGCAAAAACATTTTTAGTGGGCAGATCATGCAGTTTCAACATGCAGCAACTTCTAGGGGTCTTGGATGGCGATAAACCCTAACAATTTGCTGCACTCGGATAAATTACTCGCTTCGCTTGCAATTTACCGGTGAGCAAGGCGTTACCACGGTCCGCTATTGGCACTTATGCGAAGATCAGCTGTGAGCGAATTGCGGACCTTGAACAGAAAAACGAATTCTAATAAGGTCGTTTAAATCAAGATGTAATAAGTGTTACCCTGTTTATATAAAATATATTAGCTTCCTAAGTTCTTTAGGGAAAAAAATAAAGTGTTTAGGAGTTTGCATGGAAGAACAAGTTGATTTAGATGTGTTGTTTAAAGGCTATTACCGAGCTAATGATGAGACTGTTAAAGAAATCTGGAATGGCGGCAAAATTATTCCAGATGCCAATGTTCTTCTAAATCTTTATCGTTATTCCGACGACGCTCGCGATGCATTTCTGAATCTATTAAATAATCATAATGAGCGTTTCTGGTTACCTCACCAAGCCGCTCATGAATACTTTCAAAATCGCCCCACTGTAATTAATGAACAATCTAAAAACTATGATGTAACATTGAAAGATATCAATGATTTATATAATTCTTTCAACCAGAAAAATCGCCATCCCTTTTTACAATCTGAGTTGCTAAGTGAGGTCGAAGAGTTGTTTGACAAGCTAAACAAGCATCTCGAACATGCCAAAAAATCACATATAGATCGTTTAAATGATGATGAGATACAGAAGAGAATAACTGATATTTTTGGACAAAGAGTCGGGCAGCCTTTCTCTCAGGAAAAATTGAAGGAGCTATTTGAAGAAGGTAAAGCCCGGTATCAAAGTAAAATTCCTCCCGGTTATGAAGATGCTCAAAAGAATGATAATGAGAGAGACTTGGTTGGCCAGCAGCGTCGCTATGGTGACCTAATAATGTGGAAACAAATTATTGATTATGCAAAAGAACATCAAACTCCTGTAGTTCTTATAACCGAAGATACAAAAGAGGATTGGTGGTTAAAGCCAGCAGGAAGAACCTTATCAGCACGACCGGAATTGCTCAAAGAGTTTCATGATGAAACCGGGCAGGAAATACTGGTTTACCGCACAGAAAGCTTTCTTCATAACGCCACCAACTTTTTATCTGAAGATGTCAGTAATGAGGTTATTGAAGAAATAAAGCTCTTGCAGAGCGAGCCTGTTTTTTATGAAGTTGTTCAACGCTCTCCTTCCTTCTATGATTTAGCAGAATATATTTCTACAAATTTCAAGAAAGGAGATGAGTTACCGGGAGAGAGAACAATTGCAGAAGCTATTAACTGGAATAGGTCTGGCGTCAGAGAGAACCTTGTTAGATTAGATACAATGCGTTATGTGGTAATAGAGCATGGGAAGAAAACTAAATTAATTGAAAATTTACCTCCTGTATCACTGGAGATGCAAGGAAGCACAAAAAATAAATAGATAATGCTTTAGCTAAAAGGCTATAAGACCATATAACAAATGTCCTTTATTGGCACTTTCCGATCTTCACCTAAGAGCGAATAGCAGCAGTAGGATCTGACTTAGCCGACCGGCCGCTATGCCCAAGATAGCAGACATTAAAATTAATTTACTCCTTGTCTGCCAAATATGCGTTAATTAATACTAGTGTATCATCCAGTTCATTTTTTACCTGCTCCAAAAGTGATTCTAATTCGCTAAACTTCATACTCTTAGAAAGACTTTCAATATCGTTAAGTGTTTTGTGTAGTGCAGCGGCGCCAATATCACCGCAATTTCCTTTAAATGCATGTGCAGCCATGCGAAGTTGTTCACGGTCTTTGTTACTAATTGCGTTAAAGATGGAATTGATTCTGTCTTCATAACTATCTAAGAAAAGCTGAATTATTTGTTTGAGTAGCTTTTCTCGTCCACCTAGACGCAACAACGCAGCCTCTTTTTGCCAAAGCGTTTCATTGTCTGGCATAGTTGGCAAAGAAGTTAAATTTGACTCTGATTCTGTCAGGTTCCCACTGCCATTAATTTCCTCTTTTGTAACAAGGTTACTGATTTTACTGACGAGCACACTTGGATCGAGTGGCTTGGTTATATAGTCGTTCATGCCAGCCTCGTAGCATTTCTCACTTTCACCTTTCATGGCATTGGCAGTGGCCGCTAAAATTGGTATGGATTTGTACTTTTCTCCCGCTTGACCATTTCGAATAGCGCTAGTCGCATCATAACCGTTCATCACTGGCATATTGCAATCCATCAAAATTATATCAAATGGCTCTGAGGCGTCCTGCAAAGCTGATATTGCTTTTACACCATTAATCGCAATCTCTACATTAGCGCCTAGGGGTTCAAGGATAAAGCGTGCGACCTCCGTATTGATTTCGTTGTCATCAACCACTAGTACGTTGCAATTAATGTTATCTATTAATGCGTCTTCATTTTCCAGTGAAATATCAGTACTGCGTCGCTCTAATTCAATAGTTTTAGAGTAGTTAACAATTGCTTGGCGATCATTAAGCACATTAGCAAGAAATGTTGACCGATAAATGGGCTTGACCAAATTAACTGCTCCCTTGGGCAAATCCACAACCGATTGCGACAATTTAGATAGGACTATCAATCTTGTTTGGCTGGCTACTTTATCGGGTAAGTCATTCCAGAAAGCAACAAATTGGTTATAGTTACTATGCTCTATATCAACTAGAAGTACGGGCATCGGTTCTAATGCGGCAGAGGTAAATGGTTCAGCAAATTCCATTATTTCACCACCACTGTTTATTATGAGATTAGTGATGGTATTAATAAGGGGCGGTGTATTTATTAGCATTCCAATGTTTAAACCGGAAAGACGGGTTTGTACATCGTTGTTTTTTGCCTCCCAGCTTTCAATTGGAATTTCAAAAGAAAACGTCGAGCCTTGCCCTTCAACAGAACTAACTGATACGCTGCCCCCCATAAGGTTAATAATTTCTTTAGAAATTGACAGCCCCAGCCCAGTGCCGCCATATTTCGCTGATACTGTATTATCTGCTTGAGTGAAAGCCTTAAACAATTTATCTAACTTCGATTCGGCAATGCCAACCCCCGTATCTTTTACTTCAACATGCAAATAACTAGACGTCTCTTTTATATCACTCCAAGCAGTCACCGCAATGTAACCATTATCAGTAAACTTAATGGCATTGTTTAGAAAGTTATTTAATACCTGAGCTAATCGGTGAGGATCATTGTTGATTGACGCAAAGCGCAATTTGTTAGTATCAATATAAAAGCCAAGATTCTTTTCGTTGGCAACCACTGACATAGTACTGGTGATACTTTCTATTAAGGCTTCCGGATTAAAGTTTCTAAAATCAAATTCAAGCTTTCCGGCTTCGATTTTGGATAAATCCAACACATCGTTTATAAGGTGTCTTAGGGCTTCAACAGAGTTTTCAGCCATTTGTACCAGTTTAACTTGTTTGTTATTTAACATCTCTTTTTTAAGTAAACTGGTGGCGCCAACAATACCATTTAACGGTGTGCGCATTTCATGGCTAATAGTAGAAATAAAATTTGATTTTAAGTCACTGACTTCAATTGCTTTGTCTCTGGCTTTTGCTAGCTCTTGTGTTCGTTCAGCAATGGTTTGTTCTAACCCTATGTTTATGGATTCAACATTTTCCAAAGCTTGCTTTTCACCAGTTATATCGCTTACTGCAATGGCATAAGCTGCGTTAGACTGCTTCATGGGGATTCTAGCCACTTTGGTATGAAGCCATTTGCTAGAGCCGTCTATCGATTCAAATTTCCAGTCATAGCCAGAATAATCAAACTTGCCTTTTGCTTGTGAAATGCGTGAAGCCAATTCGTTATCGCCACTGTTACTAAAAAACTCAGCGACAGATTGACCTTTTACATCATCAAAAGGTGACAGAAATAATTGCTCAAAAGCACGGTTAACCGTATTAATTTTCCATTTAGGATCAACTGTAATGACTGCATCTTCAGCGACGTCAACCGCAGCTTTAGCCTCTTCAGCTAAACTCAATAACCGACTTAAACGCTGGTTATTGCGATGCATTAAATACAATAACACTATGGCGACAGTCAGCCCTACCAACAAAGCAAAAAATGACTCAACTCGTCGGTTATTTAACTCTTTTTTGTAAATTGTATCTGACATTAAAATGCTGGTATGCAAACGTCCTCCCCTTTCGTGGGCTGCAACCACGAATGGTGTAGACATGCCCAGTGAAACTTTATCTCCATTGCGATATTTTGACAGCGAAGAATCTAAAACTGGCTCTAGGGTGTAGGTATTGTCAAACATACTATGGGGCGCTAGATCACGGCTAAATTGATACGCTTCACTAGGGTGTTTAATAAAGTGGCCTTCAACATCAGCGAGAATAATGCCGTACTTATCGGTCACCAAGTGATCCAGCTCTTCTAGCATTTTAGTCATATCGATGTTGGCGATTATGATGCCAAAAAACTGATTGTCATCATTGTAAATGGGGATCGCTAGGCGCAAGGTGGGTTGATAAGGAAAAGTAATTTGTCCGCGCTCGCGGTTTAAGTCAATGACAGAGACATACATCTGTTCCTCTGGTAATGAGGCGGTTTCAGTAAAGTAATAGCGGTCTCCCTTATCTTGCAAATCGTTATTAGCACGTACCACTACTTTCTGGTTAATACGGTCAACTCGAAGAAACTCCTTGCCGGTAGCGTTTATGATACGTAGTTGAAAGTATTCATGGTTATTCTCCATAAAGCCGGAAAATATATTGCTTAACCAGCTCTTCCAGAGTGCAGTTGTTGTTCCGTCTAGGGGGTCAATGCCGTTATTAGATACCGAACGGGTTAAACCACTGATTGGTGGAGTAGAGTATAAAAACAGAATGTCATCTTTAAAGGCATTGTATTTTCTCGCAATATGCGTATCGACTTCTTGTATATTTATGTCAAAATCTTCTTCTAACGTTTGGTTGTATGACTCGACTATTTGTATATTGGTAAAATAAGTCGCTAGGCCAGCAACGAAAATAGAAATAAACACATATAATGCAAAAGAAAAACGTCTCATAACATGGTTGCCTAACAGATTTGGGGTGATGGCTAATTAATATGGCTGCAAAATATTAACAGCCAAACTCATAGGACAAGTAATTATTAGGCAAGAAATGAATTAAAAGCAATAATTATTCTGGATTTTTCTACTAACCTCTTCTACAGTTGTGAACATTGGGTAAGTATTTATTTAATATCGCATTGTCAGTGCAATACAGGAATAATCAAGCAGTATGAAACTGGATTTTGAAAAGGGCATTGTATTGGCGGTTGATGACCAAGCCGCTGACTTATTAATCGTAGAATCGGCATTATCAGACTTCTACACTATCATTACTTCTACCTCGCCAAAAGAAGCGATAGAGCTTGCTAAGCAACATACGCCAGATGTCATTTTACTCGACATTGATATGCCAGAAATGGACGGTTTTACACTATGTAAAGCGTTACAGACCATCCCAAGTTTGGCTAGTACCAGCTTTATGTTTATTACCTCACACTCTAGTCCACATTTTGAAACGGAAGCTTTGGCACTAGGGGCGGCTGATTTCATTACCAAACCTATTCATCTTGATATTTGCCGATTACGTGTAAAAAGCCAGATGACCATTAAGCAACAGTCGTTTTCCCTGCATAAAGCATACTCTGTGCTACGCAAGGAAAAAACGCACTTAGACACTATTTTACAGTCAATTGGTGATGGTGTGGTTGCCATTGACACAAATAAAGTCGTGACATTTATTAACCCTGTTGCCCAACGCTTGACGGGCTGGACACAAAAAGAGGCTGCTGGACAACAACTTGACGACATAATGGTGCTCCGTGATGCCGCAACTGGTATTCGGATGATTAATCCTTTGCACGTAGCGTTGGAACAAAAACGTACCGTCGCTATGGCGCTCAATGCTGAACTAATGAGTCGTGATAAAACAAAATATCGAGTAGAAGATAGCGCCAGTCCTATTTTCGATATGGAAGGTAATCATATTATTGGTGGGGTCATTGTGTTTCAAGATGTCACTAAATCTATTGCCATGTCTACACAAATGACTCATCTAACCAATCATGACCAGCTTACCGGTTTACCTAATCGTGTGTTACTTCATGACCGAATGCTGCAAGCGATTAATCATGTTAAACACACTAACCATATGGTTGCTGCACTACTCATAGATATAGACAACTTTAATTACTTAAACGACGCCGTAGGCCATCACTTGGGTGATACTATTATTCAGGAAGTAGCCGAGAGATTAGAAGATGTCAGTGACAAGAAGACCACCATCTCTCGCATAGGCGGTGATGAATTTGTAGTGTTACTGAGTGATTGTCGAAGTCTAAAGAATATTACAAAAACAGCCAAAGAGATTGTTGAAACATTCAATACACCGTTTGTTATTGAAGGAGAAGAACATCGTCTATCTATTAGTATGGGCGTAAGCACCTACCCTGTTGATGCATCCACACCGGAAGAGCTGATGCTCCATTCAGATACCGCTGTGTACAAGGTCAAAAACGAAGGGAAAAATAATGTTTCGTTTTACGCAGATGAGCTATCTGAAGATCTAAAAGTACGCGTAAATATCGAAAAATTACTCCGTCAACGCTTAAATGAAGAGTCTATGTTGGTATATTTTCAGCCTAAGTATAATCTTAGTAATGGCCAACTCACAGGTATGGAAGCCTTGGTCAGAATGAAAGGCTACGACGATGAGTTAATATTTCCGGATAGTTTTATTCCTATTGCCGAAGTAACGGGTTTAATAAATAACCTTGGCAAAGAGGTACTTGATAAAAGCTGTAAACAAGCCAAGGCTTGGCTAGATGCAGGTACCCCAATCCAAGTTGCAGTTAATATTGGCGCCTCTCAGTTTAATGAATTTGGTTTTACAGAGATGTTGGAAGGTATTTTATCGAAATATGATTTATCTCCCCAATGGTTATCGTTAGAGATTACTGAAACAGCATTAATTCAAAATATCAACACTGCGAAGAAAGCTATTTTGGCATTAAAAAAGATTGGCGTTTTAATTGCTTTAGATGACTTTGGTACAGGGTATTCGAGCTTGTCTTATCTTCGTAGCTTCAATTTTGATGTATTAAAAATTGATCGTTCCTTCATTATGGATATCGATCGTGACGAACAAGCTTTAAGTATTGTTAGAGCTATTGTAGATTTAGCTAATTCCTTAAAACTAAGCATTGTTTGCGAGGGGATTGAAACGTCTTCTCACCTTTCGGCATTGCAAAAAATGGGATGCGAACAAGGCCAAGGTTACTACTTTTGTAAGCCTAAGCCGGCAGAGGCGTTAACGACAGCTTGGGAAATTAAAAGTTAGCTGTTATGTTCAATAATTTCGATAAAGAATTACTCGATGATAGAAAATGAATACAGCACAATTAAAGCGCAGACATTTCTGGGTAAAACACTATCCGACTGCCAAGTATTAATAGTAGATGATGAGCAAGCAAGTCGTTTAATCTTAACTTCAGTACTTGAGGAATTTGTGCGTTGCACCAGTACGGGCGATTGTTTAATCGTGGCGGATTTGTGTAGAGATATTAAACCAGATTTGGTTATACTTGATGTAAATATGCCTGACAAAGATGGAATAACAATTTGCAAAGAATTAAAACAGTCTGCGCAAACTGTAGACGTTCCAATACTATTTATAACGGGCAGTGTTGAACCTTCGTCACAAGACATATGTTGGGAAGCGGGTGCCGCAGACTTTATAGCCAAACCAATTGTAGCCTCTACCCTGATTCATCGTGTAAGAAACTTATTACAAAGCAAACTCCGACTTGATCTTCTGAGTGAACTTACCTTTCGAGATCAACTTACAGGCTTAAACAACCGCCATTATCTGGTGACAGAAGTTCCAGCCATTCTGAAAAACACGATTAGAGAAAATCAGTTTCTTGGTGTCATTATGATAGATATTGATTATTTCAAGGGCTTTAACGATACCTACGGACATGTTGATGGCGATAAGTGTTTAGTGTCTGTAGCATCAGCATTAAAAGCGTGTGTTCGCCGTCCTAAAGATTGCGTTATTCGTTATGGTGGCGAGGAATTCCTCGTGTTCCTCCCAGATACTGATCAGCAAGGCTGCCTATTGGTTGGGCAAGCTATTGTAAAAACAATGTACGAGTTAAATATTGTTAACTCTAGTAGTCCCAATAAAATGGTTACAGTGAGCGCAGGTTATGTAGTGACACAACCTAATAATAACGTAAAGCTAGAAGACATTATCAATGATGCAGACCAAGCGCTGTACGAGGCTAAACAATCAGGTAGAAACAAACTGAAAGGTTATTTAAAAAACTACTGATTTATACGTAACTGCCAACTTTGCAATAAAATAATGTCTGTATTAATTATTTTACTCAGGGCTGCTATTGGCACAAACTTCACAGTCAGGGTTAACGCTCGACTGTCCTGTATTAAGCTCAAAGCAGCCTGTCAGAGAACTTCTGTTCAACGACTGCAAATGGTACAGAGAAGTCATAAAAACTAATTTGTGAAATGTCCGGTTTCGTATCTAAGCAGCCCAATCTAAGGTTTTTTTATTTCACTAAAAAATGATTGGTTTGGTGTATAAGTGATCATATGAGGGATTTATTTCAAAGATTAAGGACGATCTTAAAACGTAACTAATAAGATAAATTTTCTTATCGGGTGTCGTATGTATCATTCTTTGTGGCGATCCACATGTTGTAAGCACAATACCTTTGTTCTGAGTTTGCTTTTTAACAAAATAGAGCCTTTGAGAGCGTAACTTCTTAATTTATCGAAATCCTCCAAAGGGTTATTGCTGCAACTTAAACTTGCTCGTTTAATCATTTTATATTCACTAAGTATGAATGTTACTTAATACCAACATAGTTATAATTTACTGCTTTTGACTATAATAGATACTACAAACAATAAATTTACCCACATAAAAAATTTAAAAGAAGAGCCATGATTGATTTAAAGGAAAATGAAATTGAAATAATGATTTGCTCGGCCAATGAATCAAAAATTGGAAGTGCTGAAGTGGGTTTAAAAATCAAACACATAACAACGAATATCACTGTCGAGTCATGAACTGAAAAAATACAACACAGAAAAAAAATCATTGCTATTGATAAACTAGAAAGAGAAATATGCAAACAAGTAAGTAATACATTAAAAAAATCAAGATTTGCATGGTGATCTTCTTAATGTATTTAAAAAAGAGGTACAGGCTATCTATCAACTGGTTAATTAACCCCAAAACTCCTTTGAAAAGTTCAACCCCTTTATCTTTAATCGCTACAGTGTATGGTAAAAAGAAAGTTCTAGATATACTTTATAGATTTAAAGCTGGGGATTTTTCATAAGCGAGTTCATAATGATTAAAATTAAAGTAAACACAACAAACACACCTCACTATATTTTAAGCTCGGATATTAAATCAGCAATCGATAATGAGTTTTCTGCTGATGATGCAATAAAAATTGGCAAGAAATATTCTAACCTTATTTATGGTTCATCTGCCCATGTGATTAGTCAAAATCCAAAGAAAATCGGGCTATATCCACACGACATTGCGGCAATATTTAAAGCCATCAATATAGATGTTGAATTTTCTAATGAAAAGGGTTCAATTTTAACTATCGACCACACCATATCAGGAATTTTTCAAAGAAATATAGGCAATTAAATCGTATTGATATTTAAGTGTGAAATGGTCACATCAACAACACACAAAAAGCTGTATGCCGTTAATATTAACAATCAATCGCTACGAACTATTTAAAGGTGAAATGGTTTAAAAGGTAAAATGGTTTAAAAGGTGTAATCTTGAGGGGGTAAGCTAATTAGTGAGCTGAGCTATCATATCAGAGCAGACGTTTTATAAGTTAATTACCAATGCTAGGCGGACTATGAACTAAACTGAAAAATAGTAAGTTCAAGTATGGGTTAGACAGCAAATAGATTTTATGCTTTAGTGTTGATTAAGGTCATCATTACTTAAATCTCAAATTTATGCTTAATCAAAACTCCAAATTTTCTGTAGAAAAACTTACTATTTCACCTGAGCTAAAATTTTTAAAAACTGAGCATTTTGGTATTTATCAGGAATTGATGACGCAATTTAAATTTGATGATCGGGTGTGCCATGAATGGCTGACTAAGCCTAAACCTTTTTTAAAAGGTAAGTCACCGTTTGAGCAACTTGCGATTGATGTTGATGCAGTGAAGGCTATGCTGGTTCGCATGAGGACAGGGGATTTTTCATAAAAGGTAAATGCAAATGAATATCCTCTTTCTATGTACTGCTAATATACAACGCAGCAAAACAGCCGAAGAGTTGTTTCATGCTGCAAATAATAACTATCAGTACTTCAAGCGAGAGCTTGCACTATTGCTACTAGAACAGTGCGAGCTTGATTAATCATTTGGCTTTAAGGTTGACCAAAAAATAAAGTTTATTTCGAACCGCTGTCGCTCTGCAAAGATTGCGGTAAACGATATTGTTTACTTGAGGTAAATGTAATTGCATACAGAGGAATGCTTTACCGTGAGTAAACAAAACAGTTTACTCTATATTCGAGGCATACCTAATTACTATTAATATTTTACTCTCGAAAAAACCAAACAAGATCAAAGTATCATTATTAATTCATTGAATATGTTTTTGTCGGCTGATAACTTACAAAAATAATTAAATAAAGTTAGCGATGAAGGCCGAAGTTAATTATGGGTCATTTGGTTAAGCGTGAATTACCTATACAAACTATTATTACGCGTTATTTGCCATCTTTCTTACAGCTCAATTAAAGGAAAAAAAGAAATGGATGATTTGATTGATAATGAGTTGTTCCTGCAAATTGAGGAGCACCTAAAGTGTAGTGAACAAAGCTGGCTTCTAGGTGCAGGGATTAGCTTCGATGCTAAGTTACCTTTAATGTACCCTTTGACCAATAAGGTTAAAAAAGATGTCGAAAGTAGTCACAAGAAATTATTTGACGAAGTAATCACTCCGCTCTTTCAGGAGTTGCCTAACAACTGCCATATAGAACACGTCCTTAGCCACCTTGGTGACTATGCTGCACTAGCTGAAAGAAACAAAGATAAAAAAACGGTAATTAATGGCAGCGAAGTTGAGTTAGTAACCCTAGAAGAAGCACATAATACAATTCTTGAATCTATCTCAAATGTGATCCGGTGTGGGTATGTTGAGGACAAGGATGGAAATACAGTTGAAGAAGGTTCTTTATCTAAGCCAATCGTTGACATCAATGCACATATAGAATTTATTGATACTCTATTTAACCACGCCTCCGCTGGTGTTTTTGAACGAAGAAAAGCAGTAAACATATTCACAACTAACTACGACACTCTTTTGGAAGATTCACTAGCACTTAATAGGGTTCCATATTGGGATGGTTTTGCTGGAGGAGCTGTAGCGCATCGTATACAAAAATATGGAGAACCCACACCAGCAAATGGACAGCGTGCGAACTTAATTAAAATGCATGGTTCGATAGATTGGTTTCTTTGTGACAAAGGGTATGTATGGCGAGTGAGAGATAACGACCTCTATCCAAAGGCAGAACGGCGAGTTTTAATTTACCCACAAGCTACAAAGTATATTGCGACTCAACAAGATCCCTTTTCTACGCAATTTGATTTATTCAGAAAATCGCTAAATTCCTCCAATAGTAATATTTTAGCTGTGTGCGGCTATAGTTTTGGCGATGATCACATCAACAACGAAATAGAGTTTGCTTTATCAAAAGAAGAGAATAAAACTGTATTGCTTGCTTTCTTGGAGTGTAAGGATGCAATTCCTCCATGTCTAGAAAAGTGGCGTAATGGTAGTTTTGGCTCAAGCGTAATTATTGCCACCATACATGGCCTGTATATTGGAAAAGAAGGCCCATTTAAAAGGAAAGGCGAAGATGATTATTGGTGGACATTCAACGGTGTAACATCAGTATTAAAGAATGGATGCGAGGTTTAATTATGTTTACACCATCTGAAGAACTAAAAATAGGTCAAGTTGTCGAGGTATCTGGAACCAACATAAAAGTTGAGATTTCCGATAAAATATCAGAATTAACAAGAACTTTTAATGGCCGTGTTTACCCGATTGGGCAAATAGGTAGCATGGTTAAAATTCACTATGGTCGTAAAATAATTTTTGGCTTGGTGACAATGCTAAGAATGCGTTCAGAAGAGTTAATTGAAGCTGGAATGCCTGTAACTCCTGATTCTGATCAACGTGTAATGGAAGTCCAACTGCTGGCTGAAGGAAGCTGGAATAATACAAAATCAACTTTGGCTTTTAAACGCGGAATTAAAACTTACCCTTTACCTCAACAAGGCGTATTCCTTCTAACCAACGAAGAAATTTCTTTTGTCTATCGCTCAGCTGAAGGTACAAGAAATGATGAAGTAGATCCATTAGTTCCTTTTGCTGTTTATAGTGCTTCTGAATCTACAGCCTGTCGAACTAACATTAATAAAATGTTTGGTATGCACTGTGCTGTTCTTGGTTCAACTGGATCAGGTAAATCTGGTACAGTTGCTGCAATTATTCATAGTGTACTTTCCCATAAAAATAACGATAAAGAGTTGTCACCTCAGATAGTGGTCATTGATCCTCACGGAGAGTACGGCTCAGCCTTTAAGACTAGAGCGGTCCAATATCGTGCATATGACATAGCAACAGGTGATGATGGACAAGATGAAATCAAGCTTCCATATTGGTTAATGTCTAGCGATGAGTTTACTAATCTGGTTATCGGTAAGACAGAAAGAAGTGCTACTAGCCAGAATAACGCAGTCCAGAAAGCACTTGCACATGCAAGAATGGTTGCAGCTAATATTGTAAAGCCTTGTCCAAGAGAGTTTGGGACAAATGAATTAGATCATTTAGAAAGTTTTGATGAACCAAACCTTTGTGATGGCAAAGATACGTCAGATATTCTGGAATTCGACCGTGATAAACCTAGACCATTCTGTTTGGAAGAATTTGAAAGTCATATTAAATATATACAGGGTGGGAGAAAAACTAATGCTGGTCATGTGAGCTTGTCAAATACTGATCTAGCAAAATCTCCCGTACCATCCATACTCGATAAGCTCAAGGTTCTTCGAAGAGATACTCGGCTTTCATTTATGATGAAGTGTTGGCTCGATAATGAAGATGAAATCAAGCTACATCAAGTCCTGAATCAATTTATAGGGGCTCCTAGTCAGGAAGGTAAAGATATCAGAATTATTGATATTTCAGGCCTGCCAAACGAAGTCGCAGGTCCACTGACAGCTCTTATCGCCAGACTGCTCTTTCAGTATAAAATATTCCAAACTCAAGAAGAAAAAGAAAAAGATCCAATTCTCTTAGTTTGTGAAGAAGCCCATAGATATGTTCCAGATCATGGAGAAGCACAATACGCTGCTGCACAGGGCGCAATTAGACGCATTGCAAGGGAAGGTCGTAAATACGGAATAGGCCTGATGCTTGTTAGTCAACGACCAGCAGATGTAGATAGTACGGTCATATCTCAATGTGGTACATGGGTTGTATTAAGACTTACAAACTCAGCTGATCAACAACATGTCGCTCGCTTTTTGCCTGATGGTCTATCTGGCATGGTTGGGGCCTTACCTATTTTATCTCAACAAGAAGCTATTTTTGTCGGTGAAGGAGCTGCATTACCTTCTCGAATTAGAATAAGAGACTTGAAAAGTGATCAATTGCCTAAATCTAATACAATCCCATTTGCTCAAGGTTGGGCGAGTGAACGTTTAAACTTGGAAAAGCTTGAAACTATATCTCAGAGAATGTGTGTCGACTAACTATCGCTAATTCACAAGGCTTTAAAAATTGCTGACCTAATCAACTGTATGCTTAGGTCATAACCTAGATAAAAGATATGACCTACTAAAATTTAACCTATTTATTACTAGATAACTCAATAATGTTATTAGAGCGCAATTTTTCTTGAAGTTCATAAACCCTAAACATTAAAGTACTATTGAGCGTTTCCAATTCTTTTTGGATCATCATTGCTTCATCTTTTTCCTTTCTATACTTTTTCTTAAGCGCAATTTCTTTCTTTAATTTTTTTTTGAGTTTTTCAACATCATTTGACGGATCATCATCATTTTCATTTGTGTTAGGATCATACTCCTTATTGAATTTTTCAATCGCAGGGGTCGCTATATCATCCACAAAATCTTTAAATTTATGAATATAACTATGTCCTAATCCTGCTTCATTATTAATCCTATTTAATGATAGTTTTCCATGCTTTTTAACACGCTCAGGTTCTCCTTTTAACAATCGAACAAGCGCATTATTTAACCTAGCTTCAGTTATATCTTTTGTTCCCACTTAAACCTCCGATGTGGCTATGACGCCCTTTATCGCATCATTAAATTCTTCAAAATTTAAATCATGCTTTTTAATTGTTATTTCATTACGTTTTATCTTATGTTTCATACCAATTAAAATGCTGTTCATCATTGTGTCACCTGTATTAAGTTCTCTAAAGCTTGATATTAAACGTTTATTCTGACGTAAAACTTTCTTAGCCTCTTTATCTGTAACTACTTGATGGTCACAAGGCTTTATCTCGCCAGGAAATTCACCTATGCCACATACTCTGCTGCAAGATGCATTCAGGCAGTAACCTCCTGTAGGGAGCTTAACAACCGATAGAGTACCATTTCGAACTAAACGTTCTATTTCATCTCGATTCATATATACAAGATGACCATTTTCAAGTTTTTCAAATTTATCTTGTGCAATACGATCACCACCTGCGCCACTTAAATTGTCAGATTCATTATAAATTTCATCAAAAATATCCACCCCCATACGGATACCTTCTTCTTCCATCAACTCTAATAACTCGGTATCCATTAAAATGTCTTCCATGGCTTGTAATTGAGCATTATTGGCGTAGTAGTTAGACATATTTATATTCTGATGCTTATATTGAAACTTAATGGTTGCAGAAGAACCAAAACCATAGCGTTTGAAGAAAACAGCAAAAGTACGACGAAGATCATGAGGTGTGAGTTTAGGTAATTTCCCACCAACTTTCAGTTCACCTTCACGGGTAGGGTTCAATCGATTGAACTCCTCAACGTCATTTTGAGAGGCGACAATTCCTGATTCAGCAAACGAGTCGTTAAAACGCCTTTCCATACCAGAGATAATAAAGCGAGTGTCGATCTTATCAGGCAAAGTACTAATAAATGCGCTATTAATCTCCCTAAGTGCATGTTGATAGTCATCATTCGATAATTCTCCAGCAATCACCATTTGTTCAACTTTACTAACGTACTCATTTCTTAAATGCTCAGTTATGCCATAAGCTAACTCTAAAGCGTCTTTTACAACAGGATGAGTTTGCCAAGTAGTAACCCTTGGAACCCCGTCATTCCCTTTAGAAGTTTCTCCTTTAATAACTGGTATATCATTATCTTTACCTGATATTACTGTTTTATAGCTATTAATTGACATGCTCAGCATCTCACCAAGCCTCATACCAGAGAATGCTATAGCCACAATGCTGCAATTGGTTAGTATTCTATTTAATACAGTACCATCCAAGAGGATTTTAAAATCTGGAATATCATGAAGAATTAGTTTTGTTTTAATTAATGTTCTTTGTGATATTGAAGCAGTTTTTTGGCTTAATTCTTTTCTATTTTTTTCAGCTTCCCTTATTAATCTAGCTTCCTTCATTACTCGATCAATTTCATGAATGAAAGGTTGATATAATTCAAAAAGTTGAATAGCGCTAGCTAGAATAGGTTGATACATACCTATAGGAATTGCAATATGCTGCTTAGTTGGCCTTAACTCAACAAACTTTCTTAGGCTATTTCGATCTATTAATCTCATACATAGGCCGTACTCGTGAAGTTTTTTAATTGCAGTAACGACTTCATCAACGGTAGTTTCTGACTTTTTATTAAGCCCTTTAACCACTTGTTTTGTAAATGAAGAGAATACATTATCATCTGACAAAGATGCCCAATTACAGCTATTTAATGCTGTTGCAATTTTAATAAGGCCATTCTTCCAGCGCTGTATTTGACTGCATGTGGTTTTTTGGTGGTGTTTTACTTCATACCTATCAGAAATAACCCCTAAAGCTCTTTGTATTCCTTCTCGATATGCTAAATCAATATTTTTAAAAGAAACTTTAAAAGGTTGCCCCACTGCACGTGCTTCTTGCCCCGAGTAAATCCATGTTTCATCATAAATTCGACTACGAGGCAAACCATCAGAACGAGTTGTTATTACAGTATCTGCACTAAATTCAGGTATATCTCTGAGTTTAACTTTTGCGTTTATTTTCATGAGAAGACCTCAAATAAGTCATTTAAACTGTAAACATTATTATAAAGCGGGTGTGCAGCTTCTTTTATCTTCTCTTCTGCTAACAAGAAGTTACTGCTGGATTTTTCCTTAAAGCGCTTGAGAATACTCTCAATAATATTGAAGAGCCATGTATATCGCTTTTCAGGCATAGAGTTAACAGCTGGTAACTGTTGAAGCTGTTGTAAAGTTTCTTTAAATGAAAGCATTAACCAAATATCCATAACATCAGCAACTAGAGCATGATGTTCACATTCAAAACATGATAGAAAATCTGTACAGATACTTTCTTCTACGGTTGTATCAACTCCTTCTTTTTTAAGTAATTTTCTTATTATACTTGCAGAACCTTTTTTATTATCGTTACAACGAACACCAAGTGGTGTTCGTGATTCGTTACTTCTATCTTTTCCTGCTCTAAGATGCTCATACTCATAGTTATCAAGGACATCGGCAAATTTATATTTCGCAGCTTCCGTTGCTGCTTTTATTTCTTTTCCATTAGCGATGGCATATTTAGCATCCATCGCAGCCCCTAGATTATTCTGATGCTCTGTTTTCGTTCCATGAACATAGTTTCTCGCCACGACATTTATACTGTTATTTCCAGACATTGCGACTAAATAGACACTCTGTGTAACACGAAATAATGTATCCAACTTGGACTTTCTAAATCGTGACGGATTTATTGTAGGAAGCCCTAGTTTTTCAAGCAATTTGTTGATAGAAGTTTGCGGGTAATTGATCACTGCATCGTATGTAGTTACGCTTCCATCTTGTTTGAAGTAGGGAAATACTGGAGCTGAAATGTCTCCTTCTGCCATAGTTTTAGCAACAGAAAGCCAGCTTTCTATAAACTCCTTAGCATGTTTATTAAAGCCGAGAGAATTATCTTGCTCTTGATTTCTAGCCCTACCTTTTGATGAATCAAAAATATACTTGCCACCTTGCACCTCTTTAAAATATATATCAGATATTTTAAGCCTTGCTAATGGATTAGTATTTATTCCTGTAAACATGTAAGTAATCATCATTGCGATTCTTACAATATGATTCCGTGCATCTGATTTTTGAAGTACTTTTTTAAACGCTGCTTTTTGTCCTGCAAGTTTGTTTCCTTTTAGACCTCTCTCAATGGCAACCTTATTTAATAACTCTTCATCGTATAAAGGATGTCGCTCCGGTAATGTACTTTCTTTAAAATGCTTTAATAGAGACTTATATGCCTTAAACAACGATTTAGCTAAAGGTTTTAGCTCAGTTTCAAGATCATGAGCCTGATAAGAATTATTGCCTACTGTAGCGCCTTTAACTGATGGAAGGCTTTTAGCGTCTAAACTTCTATTTAACTGTTTAAGTACCCACGAGAGTGCCTTTTTATCTGCTGACCAACTAGTTTTTTGTTTCCGATTTAACGCACATTCTTCGCTAAACCATTTCATATATTCATTTATTAAATCCATATGAAACCAGTCACCTTTGATAGCCTTAAGTCCAAAACCATCTAACCAGCGTATATAATTTATAACACCACAAAAATGAGAGTAAGTTGTTTGATTAGTATCTTTACTCATTAATTGATAAAGGTTACGAATTAAATCATTGCGCTTCATATCAACAAGTAAAGCACCTTTTTTAAAGTCAGCAGTTTGATTGTCTAAAACTGGACAGCCTTTATACTTAAATCGCTTAAAGTACATCTTTCCCCGTCCAGGTACAGCGATATTCATGTCTATTATATGAATTGGGTTAACTGTAGCTCTTGGTGCAACATTATCACGAATTGGGGCTAATTCTTTGCGTTTACCTTTCAATACTTTAAACCTCACTTGAGATATCATGAGTTAAGGCATCATCGATATCGCCTAGACCATCAAATATACCCAGGTAGTCTAAAACATCTTCATAGATCTCATCACCTACCGGCTCATCTTGTGCAATTTTAAGGTACAATAATGTGGTTGCCGCATCTTCATGACCTAGGCACTCAGATACTAGTGCAAGAGCTGTATCAGGATCAGTTTTACGCAATAAAACTCTGAATAATGAGACTGCAAATGTTGGTCGTAAATTATGTATAACCCCATTTATATTAATGCCATTATCATTTTCAACTGTGGCTCTAATTTCATTCCAACGAGTATTAGCTTCTGTCAATTTAGTGAAAAAAGGTACACCTGTTTGACTGATAAAAATGTAGTCTTTTTCTTCATCAATACCGTCTTCAACTTCAAAGAGTGCATTATCACCCAAAGCTCTTCTTTCTCTACAAAAGGCTTTAAACTTAGCAAGTCTCGCTTGATACCTATCACTACGAGTATACTCATAGAGCATTTGCATCGTACTTGTTGGAATGATTGTGCGTCTGGGTTTATTATCATGACCATTTGACTTGGTGAGTGAGCCGTATGTACTACCGACACCAAAGCGCATCATTTTCTTTTCAAGATTTGGTTTTACTACTTGCCCTTTATGTAAACTTGCAACTTCTTCTTTTCTTAGTCCTGTGAACCTACCCACAAGGAAAAATAAACAATACTCAATTGGAAATGAAGCCCTCTTTAGTTCCCCACCAACATTTTTTATAACCTTTCTTGAGCCTAGTAGTATCTTCTCTACTGATGTCCACTCAACATTTGATAATGGCTTTAGATCGCGTCTTGACGAGGGGAGCCCACCTCCTTCGTTTTTCTTCGATTTTCCAAAGTTTAAACGTAAGTCAGTTGTATGAACTTGCTTAGACATATAAGCCTTCATGCTAGTACCACTTGCTTGAAAACTTATCGTAACAACTTCATGCTTAAAGGGCGGATTATTAAATTGGTAACCATTTCTAAGATAATAGGAGTAAAATTTAACGACACCATTCATATACGCTGACGCTGTTGTTCTAGCAATTTTCAATTGAGGGTTTTGTTCTTCAAGAACAGCATGCTTTAACGCAGCTCGATATTGATAAGTAATTCGTTGATTTTTACGTAAGGGAAAGGTATTCCAGGTAGGTCGAGGTAAATCAATTAATTCATCAAATAAATCTTCATCATACTCTGCATCCCATAGGCTTTGTGATTTAAGCAGAAATGAAAAGAAGTGTACTAAAGCTTTGCTATATTGATCAGATTCTTGTTTTGATTCATCGACATGATGAGCTAACAAGAACCGGTTCACCTGCTCTAATGGCTCATAAGAGACTATAGTTCCAGACTCATCTCTACCTACTAAATTCAATAAAGTAAGCTTTTTAATATGAACAGGATCTTGTTTGGAGTATTTAACTGAGAGTTCACCATTGTCATCTACAATCACTAAAGGGGTGCGATATGTATATGGTTTAATTTCAGTTGTTTTTATTTCGTAAAAGATTTCTATGAGAATACCTACCTTGATAATACTTATTAGCTATTATCAACATAGTAGATATTCTCACATCGTCAAGGTGTATAGTTACTCTTTGGGGTAAAAAGTGTTTGGGTGTTCATCCCAGTCTTCATCATCAAGATCATCATCGAGCTCATCGACTGTTTCTTGATGATAAGTGTCCCATTTAAATTCAACCGATTTTTCTTCTGGCGTTTCTTCTACTTCGTCCGGTAATTCGTCAATAAACTTCATTACCCCTTGGCAAAGTTCTTCAGTACCCATTTTATTGAAGGCCGAAATTGATCTCACTTCACCTTGCCAGTCAAGCCCCTCAATAATACGATCCGTTAGCTCTTTTGCTTCTTCTTCGAGTATTAAATCTAACTTATTAAACACTAACCAACGAGGTTTACTCGCCAGTTTTGCTGAATGTGTTTCAAGTTCACTAATAATAGTTTTGGCATTTTCTAACGGATCAGAGCCATCAGCAGGTAAAACGTCAATCACGTGTAATAGAATACGACAACGCTCTAAATGTTTCAGAAACTGCGTACCTAATCCAGCACCATCCGCTGCGCCTTCAATTAACCCTGGAATATCGGCAATCACAAAGCTACTTTGATTATCAATGCGCACTACACCTAAATTAGGCACTAATGTAGTAAACGGATAATCGGCTACTTTGGGTTTCGCTGCAGAAACACTACGTATGAGTGTCGATTTACCCGCATTTGGTAAACCTAACAAGCCAACATCCGCTAATAATAATAGCTCTAATTTAAGGCTTCGAATTTCACCCGGCGTACCATCAGTTTTTTGACGAGGTGCTCGGTTAGTACTACTTTTAAAGCGTGTATTCCCTAAACCGTGCCAACCACCTTTTGCCACTAACAGCTTTTGCTTATGCTGGGTTAAATCGCCAATCAATTCATCGGTATCAACATCAACTGCACGTGTGCCAACGGGTACTTTCAAATATAAATCATCTGCACCTTTACCGGTACAATCACGACTTTTACCATTTTCACCACGCTTTGCCCGATGAAATCGTTCAAAGCGATAATCAATTAAAGTATTTAATCCTTCGTCAGCAATGAGATAAACATCACCACCGTCCCCGCCGTCGCCGCCGTTTGGACCACCGAATTCGATATACTTTTCTTTTCGAAAACTTACGCAACCATTACCACCGTCGCCGGCTTCTACGCGAATTTCAACTTCATCTACAAATTTCATGGTGCTGTAAAACACTCCAAAACTAATTGCTTGTATGTATTATAAGCGATTTTATTCACTTAAGTGATACAAAGCCTAACTATTTAATGCTAGATCAAATATAGCTGCAAAAAAAAACCCTGCCAAACAGCAGGGTTTTTCAATTCTTAAATACTGTTACTCTGCAACAATACTTACAAACTTGCGGTTTTTAGGACCTTTAACATCAAACTGAACTTTACCGTCAGATAATGCAAATAAAGTATGGTCTTTACCGATACCCATGTTGTCACCTGCGTGGAAACGAGTACCACGTTGACGAACAATAATGTTACCTGCTAATACTGATTCACCACCGAAACGTTTAACACCTAAACGTTTACTCTCTGAATCACGACCATTCTTGGTACTACCTGCTGCTTTCTTATGTGCCATTTTTAATCGCTCCTAATTAGCCGTTAATACCAGTAATCTTCACTTCAGTGAACCATTGACGATGGCCCGCTTGTTTGCGTGAATGCTTACGACGTTTAAACTTAACAATCTTAATTTTATCACCACGGCCTTGAGTAACAACTTCCGCAGTTACTTTACCGCCAGCAATGTAAGGCGCGCCTACATTGATGTTTTCGCCGTCAGCGATCATTAAAACGTTATCAAAATCAACTGATGCGCCAACTTCTAGTTCGATTTTTTCTAAACGAACTGTTTGACCTTCAGTTACACGGTGTTGTTTACCACCGCTTTGGAATACAGCGTACATAGCTACTCCGTACTGCGCCAATGTTATATTTGACGCTTAAATTTAAAAATATAGGGCGCGAATTCTACGCGAAGATATTAGGGATCGCAAGTACATTTAAGAGATAAATGATAATTAATAAAGAATAATTTTTCCAGTTCAATAGAGCCTTCTATATCATTGAATTTCGTGTAAACTTGAGCACATATAAATTTCTGGGTAATTGAACTATTAGGTCACTATTTTCGCTTTATGGATCTCAAAAATATACAAGCATTAGCGCAAGCTGATATGACAGCCGTTAATGATCTTATTTATTCTCAACTTCAATCTGATGTCGCATTAATTAATCAACTCGGTGTTTATATTGTTAATGCTGGCGGCAAACGTATGCGTCCAATGTTAACCGTATTAGCCGCAAGAGCATTGAATTATCAAGGTTCAAATCATATTGATATTGCTGCCATTATTGAATTTATCCATACAGCTACGCTGTTACATGATGATGTTGTTGATGAATCCAATATGCGTCGAGGCCGTGAAACCGCCAACGCACTTTTTGGTAATAGCGCGAGCGTATTAGTAGGAGATTTTTTATATACCCGTTCTTTTCAAATGATGACCAAGCTTAATAACATGGACATTATGGATATTTTATCTGATGCCACCAATATTGTTGCTGAAGGTGAAGTTTTACAGTTAATGAATTGTAATGATCCTAATACCACCGAAGAAAGCTATATGCAGGTAATTTATTGCAAAACAGCAAAGCTTTTTGAAGCGGCGACTCGTTTAGCTGCTGTTGTTGCTGATCAAAATAAAGCAACAATTCTCGCGATGCAAGATTACGGTAAATATTTAGGAACGGCTTTCCAGCTTGTTGACGATATTATGGACTATACGGCTGATGCCAAAGAAATGGGGAAAAATATCGGTGATGATTTAGCAGAAGGCAAGCCAACATTGCCATTGTTATACGCGATGCAGCACGGCACCGAAAAACAAAAAACATTGATCAAAAATGCAATAGAGCATTGTAATGGTATGGACAACTTAGACGAAATACTGCAAGCAATGGAAGAAACAGGTTCATTACGGTATACACAAAAAATTGCAGAACAAGAAGCAGATAAAGCCATCAACGCACTGGCTAATATCCCAGCATCTGATTATAAAGACGCGCTAATCTCATTAGCCCATATTGCGGCAAATAGAACGGCTTAAAGCATAATCATCAGTTTGATCTAACGGTATCGAGTTACACATGCTTAGAAAACATCTTGGTTTTATTCTTAACTTAGCCGCCATAGGCCTTTTTATTCCTGGTATATATTTACCCATGTTTAATTTAAATATGGCGGTTACTGCCCAAATCGCGAATGGCAATTTAACTTCTGAAATCGTTAATAAAGAATTGTCATTATTAAATACCATTAATGAGCTTTGGCAAGATGAACGTATATTAGTAGCCGCGTTAATCTTTCTTTTTTCTATCGCAATCCCTGTATTAAAAACAGCGTTAATAACGCTCAGTTATTTTTTAAAGAATATTCACTTAGCAAAAAAACTTGTCGCTTTTGTCAATTTTATTGGTAAATGGTCGATGGCAGATGTTTTTGTCATTGCGATATTTTTAGCGGTGCTGTCGACTAACCACGCAGAAACAGCAACTCAGCAGACGATAGCTGTTTTTGGGTTTAAAATTAATCTCATCTTAAGTAGTGAAACGTTATCGCATGTTGGGACAGGATTTTATTATTTTTTAAGTTACTGTTTGTTATCTATGATAGGCACACAACTTAGTTTAAGTGCCCTTAAACAACTTAAACCAGCCTTAAAACTAAACGACGAAAATCAACAACAATCCTCGTTAAACACCTAGCCTAAATATTCACGCCATAAAAAAAGCCAGTCTGAGACTGGCTTTATTATCAAAAGATAAAAAATTAACCGTTGATAAAATCAACACCTTCTTGAATATCTTTGTTTAATGTTGCTAACATATCGTTTTTCGCTTTTTCTTCAAAAGCAGATAACTCACCGTATGGTAAGATTTCAGCAACACCGTTTACACCTAAACGTACCGGATGAGCAAAGTATGCAGCATCACCATCTGCAACGTCTACGTAAGCGTAATCTACAACATCTTCACCTTGTAGACCTTTCACTAAAGATAAACAAAAACGAGCAGCAGCAGCGCCCATAGATAAGGTAGCAGAACCGCCACCCGCTTTAGCATTTACCACTTCAGTACCCGCGTTTTGGATACGTGGCGTTAATGCAGCGACTTCTTCATCTGAGAAAGTAACACCTTCAACTTGAGAAAGAAGAGGTAAAATAGTTGTACCTGAGTGACCACCAATGACTGGAACTTTAACTTCAGCAACGTTTAAGCCTTTAAGTTCAGCAACAAAAGCTTCACTACGAATAACATCTAAAGTTGTGACACCGAAAACACGGTTTTTGTCGTAAGTTCCCGCTTTTTTAAACACTTCGGCAACAATTGGTACAGTACCGTTAACTGGGTTAGTAATAACACCCACTAAAGCCTTAGGACAGTTAGCTACAATGCCTTCTGCTAATGTTTTGATAATACCAGCATTTACCGCGAATAAATCTGCACGGTCCATACCTGGCTTACGTGGCATACCGGCTGGAATGATAACAATATCAGCACCACTTAACGCAGAAGCTAAGTCGTCAGCACCGAATCCTTCAACGTTTACCGCTGTAGGGATGTGGCTTAAATCTACTGCAACACCAGGAACTACTGGCGCAACATCGTATAAAGCTAAATCTGAACCTGCAGGTAACTGAGTTTTTAATAATAAAGATAACGCTTGACCGATACCGCCAGCTGCGCCTAATACTGCTACTTTCATTGGGTGTCTCCGAAATTTGAGTAATTACGTAAATATTTGCCGGCAAAAGATATAGTATTATCCGGCAAAAAACAATGTTTAATCGTGTAATGACATATAAGGATAGCGTATAATTCAGACAACGAAATAATACTTAGGTATTACTCGATTCGATATTTAGGCTTTTATTCATAAGAAACGTAACTATTACTATGGCAACACTACAACAAAAACAAGAAGCACTCGTTCAGGCGTTCAAAGATTTATTAAAACAAGAACAATTTGGCTCTCAAGGTGAAATCGTTGACGCGTTAAAATTGCAAGGGTTCGATAATATCAGCCAATCGAAAATATCTCGCATGCTCAGTAAATTTGGCGCGGTAAGAACTCGAAATGCCCGTCAAGATATGGTGTATTGTTTACCGGCTGAATTAGGTGTACCAACGGCAAAAAGCCCGTTAAAACAATTAGTATTAGATATCGAACATAACGAAATGATGATTATCATTCGTACCAGCCCTGGCGCGGCACAATTAATCGCACGCTTATTAGATAGTTTAAGTAAAAGTGATGGTGTACTTGGCACCATCGCGGGCGATGACACCATTTTTATTGCCCCAACTAACGTCAGTGAAATAAAACAAACCATTGAAAAATTAGAATTATTATTTTCTAAAAATTTATCATAGCCATTTTAAGTTAGTGCGATACCACCTTTCAGTTGAGCTAACCGATAGCTTTAAATGTTTATATTTTTGCATGAAAACTATAATACTTTTCATGGAAATAAAGCCCCTTTGGTATTGTAGATATTACGCTACTTTTTTCTTATAATGTTGATTCAAAAATTTTAAGGGGAATGCAAAGGAAATAATAAATGCGAACACTATTTAGCTTATTACTATTAATTACTTTCGTTACATCAAATTTTGCACATGCGAGTAAAATTTTGTTCGCTTACGATACTAGCAGTTATCAAAGGGACGCGGCTAATTTCTATAATATTTTAAGTATCGAACATGACGTAACATTTTTGAACCTATTTACCGATACCGCCTCAAACCTTTCAGACTATGAACAAATATTTGTATTTGACCTTTCTCCTCTTGCAGATAACTCGGCAAACCATTTATTTAACTATCAAGAGATAGCAAATTGGTATCAACAAAAACAAAATAAAAACGTTATTACAGACGGAAGAATTTTATCTTCGCTTTGGACGAGTTCTAGTAACCAAGCTCTTGGCTTCAATGATGGGCAAGAAAATCCTATGCTCCTAAATTATGCAGAACAAATGGCTTTGCGTGGAGGAGGATTATTCTTAGGTACAGATCATTGCACTCCAGCTTCCGTCAACCTCGCCACATTTTGCGACGGTATCAATACGCTAAACAGCCTGATTGGTATAGATAGTTTTACTGGTAATTTTATGGCTGAGCCCCGTATAGCTATAGTTGATGAAGCGTCTCCATTATATGTAGAATCTGCTACATTTAAGTCTGCTCGATTTCAGCATTCTACGATAGATGACCCAAGTCATACTATTACTGCTACAAGTACTGGCAGTGCCTCTCCGCTAGGGTTGCAAAGTAATGGTTTGATTTTCAAGTCCTTTGCAGTAAGCCCAACAGATTCTTTTTATAATCCCACACCTCATAATACACTTATATCTTATTCATTTTCAGAACCACTGACAGGAACTGTTGAAGTGCCTGAACCAAGTACAATATGGTTATTTCTATGCTCTCCTTTGATATGGTTCATAACTCGAAAGCACAGAATAACGCAAGAGCTGTTATCGGAGATACCAAAGGCGAGAGTAACTACATAACACTCTATTCACCTTGTGATCTTAAAAATTAGCCTTTAACAGAGGCTGATATTAAGGGGCAACAGACCCGAGCTTAGCCAGAATATTCAAACTGGGGGCGAAAAACGCGGCTCCCGTTTCTGCTTGGGTATATTTGAGCATGTGATCAAAATTGCCATGCTCGTCCCCTACAATCATGCTTTTTAGCATCAATTCAAAAGGTTCTGGTGAACGGCAGTACGAGACAAAAAACAAGCCCTGTAATTTCATATCACCGTACGGCATACTCTGACGGACAATTTCAATACTGTTGCCTTCATCATCTTTTATGCTAGTACGTTTGATGTGGGACGTTTCAGGCTTGTTTTCACTGGTATATTCTTCGTTATCAATTTTCGTGCGAGCAAATACATCTTCTTGCTCTTTCACTTTCATTCTATTCCATAAATTTAGGTTATGACGATAGCGTTGAATGTGTAAATAGCTACCACTGGCAAAGTCTGCGTCTTGTTCGTCATTTACTAAGGCTACCTGGCGGCGATGTCTACCTTGAGGGTTTTCGGTGCCATCAACAAAACCGGTTAAATCACGGCCATCAAGGAAGCGAAAACCTCGCACTTGCTCAATCAATTCAACACTGTCAGCCAACAAGGCACATACTTTACCTGCGACAATATGATTTACATCAGCGCGATCGCTTCTGACCTCAATGTATAAATCATAATTTACCGCAGGAGCAATACGATCATCACACTTAATTTCAGTAAACGACTTCAAAAATTTAGGGCGAGATTCTGGGTGGAGTTCATCCCAATAGGTTGCACCAATTGCAACAACGCCCGTTAAATTACTCTCAGAAAAGCGATCCGCATATTTATCAAATAAAGCAGGTAAACGTGATAATGCTTGGCGAATATGCGCATTTTTATCATCTAATACATTAAACATTAAATAATAGCCATGTAAGCTCGGCTCTGCGCAAATACCAAATTGTTCTCTTGCCATACTGCCCTCAATAAATAAGATTTTTGTGATGCTTAACTTGCTCACAAAACTTGGTAGAGATAATAAACCTTTAATAAAGAAAAGAAAACATCGTTATTTATGACAAGGTAAATCCCGTCATCACCACTGACTGTTATAACGGCTCAAATTTAACACACAAAAAAAGCAGCGATTAAGCTGCTTTTCAATACTTTCGTTGTTAATTAACCGTTTGTGAATTCTGGATAGGCTTCCATACCACAATCAGCTTTATCAACACCTTCATATTCTTCTTCTTCAGTAACACGAATACCCATAGTTATTTTAAGTACATACCAAACCACAAAGCTTGTTACAAATACCCATGCAAAGATAGTAGCAGCACCAATTAACTGACCACTAAATGATGCACCGTCATTTGTTACTGGCACTAATAATAAACCAAACAAACCAACGACACCGTGAACAGAGATAGCACCCACTGGATCATCAATCTTTAATTTATCTAAGCTAACAATTGAAAGGACAACAATAATACCACCAATGGCACCAAATAATGTCGCTTGCAATGCTGTTGGCGTAGAAGGTTCTGCAGTAATAGCAACTAGACCCGCTAAGGCACCGTTTAATGCCATCGTTAAATCAGCTTTCTTAAATAAAATTTTAGCTAAGATTAATGCTGCAACCGCACCACCAGCCGCCGCTGCGTTAGTATTTAAAAAGACCATAGCAACTGAATGTGAATTACCAATATCACCTAACTTTAATACTGAGCCACCGTTGAAACCAAACCAACCCATCCATAAAATGAATGTACCTAACGTAGCTAATGGTAAGTTAGAACCTGGGATTGCATTGACACGACCGTCAGCTGTGTATTTCCCTTTACGAGCACCTAACAATAATACACCCGCTAATGCCGCTGAAGCACCTGCCATATGAACAATACCAGAACCGGCAAAGTCAGAAAATCCTAAATCACCGAGTGTGTATAAACCAAATACGGCATTACCACCCCATGTCCAGCTACCTTCCACTGGATAAATAACCGCGGTTAAAACTACAGTAAAGGCTAAGAAAGCCCATAATTTCATACGCTCGGCAACCGCACCTGAAACAATCGACATTGCTGTAGCAACAAAGACTACTTGGAAGAAAAAGTCAGAAGCCGCTGAATAAATTGCTCCGCCAGTGAAGCCGTCTTCACGTTCAGCGAAAGATTTTAATACTGCGTCTGCGTCAACTGTTTCTATGCCCGACAAAAAGAAACCGCCGCCATACATAATTTCATAACCGCATGCTAAGTACATCATGCAAGAAATCGCATAAAGCGCGACGTTTTTCGTTAATATTTCTGTGGTATTTTTAGCTCTAACTAAACCTGCTTCTAGCATTGAGAAGCCAGCAGCCATCCACATGACTAATGCGCCACACACTAAAAAGTAAAACGTGTCCATGGCATATTGAAGATGAAAGATATTTTGTTCCATGATATTCCCCTTAAAGTGCTTCTACGTCATTTTCACCAGTACGAATACGTACGGCTTGCTCAAGGTTGTAAACAAAAATCTTTCCGTCACCGATTTTTCCGGTGTAGGCAGATTTAGTGATGGTTTCAACTAAACGTTCAACAACATCATCATTTACGGCAATTTCAAGTTTTACCTTAGGTAAAAAGTCAACTTGATATTCGGCACCACGATATAGTTCGGTATGACCTTTTTGTCGACCGAACCCTTTTACTTCACTTACTGTTAACCCTTCAACACCGATTTCAGAGATGGCCTCTCGAACATCATCTAATTTAAACGGTTTGATAATTGCGCTAATAAGTTTCATTTATTACCCCTTTTTATAGTTTGACAATGAATATTCAATTGTTATACCAATAGAAATAAAGCATTACTAAACAAGAGGTTACAAATAAAATATTGATTTGAATGCTTACTTAAGCACCACTTTGGTGCATGGAGTTAAAAATAGTGTTGATAGTTGGTGCATGTTTACGGTAAGTAAGAAAAAACGGCGATTATTAGCAATAATCGCCGTTTATATAAGTAGAATAAATTGTTAATAGGTTATTAATAAATCATTGCAGCACTTGGGTTTAATACCGCTAAAATACCTAAACGCTCCATATCGCAATAATCATTTGCTTCTGATATAGCATCTTGTTGAAGCGATAAGACAGTTAGTTTTTCACGCGTTAACACGTCTTCTTGCGCATGTGATTTACATTGGCGGTTTAGTTGCATCATTCGCTTAGCCGTATATAACAATTTCGTTTCCATGGTGCTGTATTGGAAATCTTCTTCATTTTGAAAACGAATAGGCTCAATTAAATTATAGGGTAATTGCCAAAGTTTCAATAACTCTGCGGTGCAATCGGCATAGGTAAAACCAAACACTTCTTGTTGTTTGTTCCATGGTAATTCTTTGCTACCTATTTGATTGGCCATTTCCACTTGTTCGGCTTGAAATTGCTGCATAACCAGCTCACCTAAATTATGCAGTAAACCCAATATAAATAAACGTTCAGCCTTAGGTACTCCTAATTTAAAACCTAAATACTTAATCATCAGTGCGCAATCGACACTTTGCTCCCAAAAAGATTCTAAGAATTCAGCAGAAGCCGAAATAGACTTGAAAGCTTTAGTGGTAAAATAAGCTATCACCAAATTATAAACTTCTGTGATACCAAGCACTAAAACCGCTTTTGAAATGGTGTCTATCTTACCGGGATAATTAAAAAACGAGCTGTTCGCCAATTTTAATATGGTTGCCGCTAAAGCCGGGTCAATTAAAATGACATCAGAAATATCATCGATGGTCGATGCTTCATCATCAATAAGTTCTTTAATACGGATAAAAGAGTCTGATAAAACAAAAATTTCATTCGCCTTTTCGGCATAATCCATAGCATCCATCTGCTTTACCTTATTAACAAAATCATTGAAAAGTTACGGTTAACACGTGATATATAAAAACTCACTTTTAATTCCTTTCAACGACACTAGCGTGATATTTTTTATTATAGACACAATTTACCAGTTATTTTAATTAATTGACCAACGCATGAATATGATACGAAGAAAACTTTCTAATATTGATAACCCCTGTATCAAAGAATAGATATTGCCCTTTAATACCTTGTAAGATCCCACTCACTTCAGGGTTTTTATCAAAGTTATGCGACACAATTTTTGTTGGGAATTCTTCAACAGGAAAGTTCAGTTCAACCATGTCATTGGATAATTGTTCAACTGAATCTTCACCAAATTTTAATCGAATATCGTTTAATTTCTCAGAAATTAACGGAATTATCTCTTGAGACTTTGCGATTAAATCCATAGGCTCTGCATTACCTTTTAGCATAGTTCGCCAATTGGTTTTATCGGCAATAAACTCCGCAAGTGCTATTTCAACTAACCCTGACTGTAAGCGAGTATTCACTTTAAAAACTGGTAAAGCCTGAGTAGCCCCTTGATCTATCCAACGAGTTGGAATTTGAGTATGACGAGTGATCCCCACTTTCAAGCCTGAAGTATTTGCTAAATAAACATAATGAGGAATAAAACAATTCGCCTCACCCCATTCAGGTTCACGACAAGTTCCTTGTTCAAAATGACACGTTTCCGGTTTCATTATACACATATCGCATTGAGCAAGTTTTTGCATACATGGATAACAATAGCCTTGAGAAAAGCTCTTTTTAGTTTTCCTTCCGCAATGAGAGCAACTGATATGCTCATGATAAATGAGGGTGAGTTGCTTACCTATTAATTCATTTAGCGGCAATAATTGCTCGCCAATAGGTAATTGATAGTGAACATGACCTTGCTCATCTAATTGAGCTGTCATCTTTCTTAATGCGCCTACTTCTGTTTGCATTGATTTACCATTTCTAAAATATTATATCGACATGTTAAGGAAAAATGGCACACTACTCCATCGAAAATTTTTAATCGTCGCACATTCCGCCATGTCAAAACCTTCAAATTGGTACGTATACATACTGCGTTGTGCAGATAATAGTCTGTACACGGGTGTCACTACTGATATCGCCAGACGCCTTGCTCAACACAATCAGTGCAACAAAACAGGAGCTAAATATACACGTGTACGCCGACCTGTCTCTCTCGCCTATCAAGAAACTGCCCTAGATAGAAAAACAGCCTGTCAACGTGAATACCAATTAAAGCAACTTACCAAAAAAGAAAAAGAAAATCTCGTCTCTGCATTCAATGGCTAATTACAGTACAAGTGTACGCTCAACCCCTTGATTTTACTGGTCTGCTTTGTAAGGACATCCTTATATTATTTCGATTTTTACTGAAACAACTGTTAGAATAGTTCGGTTTTGTGTTTAATGAGTATAGTGTATTTATGTTTTTAGAAAGTTATTGTAATAACGCTGCGGGTAAAATTAATTTCACTCGTCAACAAGCAAGTGATTTTGCCAAAAAAATTGCTGATGATTTTAATCCGTTGCACGACGTAGACGCAAAAAGGTTTTGTGTGCCCGGCGATTTACTATTTTCTTTAACATTAGAAAAGTCAGGTCTTTCCCAAGAAATGAAGTTTACCTTTTCAGGCATGGTCAACGATGGTGTTGAATTGATATTCCCTGATCATATTGAATCGCATGCAGCCATTATCGATGAAAATGATAAAGAATATTTAACCATAGATGTCAGCGGAGAAAATACTAAAGAAGTAACGACTATCAGTGCTTTAACAAAAGCTTACGTAGAATTTTCAGGTCACACATTCCCACATATTCTGGTTGCTTTGATGGCTGAAAAGCAAGTAATGATCAACCCTACACGCCCTATGGTCATGTATGAAAGCATGAGTATTCACCTTGATACACTTAATTTTCATGAAGTAAATCTTGAACTCGCCACATCAACGCTATCGATTGAAGGGAAACGTGGTGTTGCTGATTTAATTTTTAACTTAATGTCTAACGGTAAAAAAATCGGCCATGGGAAAAAGCATATGTTATTAAGTGGCTTACGCCCTTATGAGCAATCTGTTATCGATGCGATTGTCCAAGAATACAATGACAAAAAAGCTAAATTTGTGGCGTAATCAACCCGTGATAAAGCTTAGTTAAACGTAACTTGTTAACTTACACTCACTTTCAATAAAGCGTACGAAAACAGTACGCTTTATTAATGAAATACTATTGAAAGATTCGATTATGGCTTTCGATATTTAAACCTAAGCCACATTTTATCAAGCTGTACCGCACTTTTTCTCATCAGCCGTTGGCATCGTTTTAACCATACTTTCGCCCATTCATGCTGTAAACTTAGCAGTGCTAGTCCTAGTGGCAAAAATAATATTGCCGGACCTGGTAGTAGAATAAAAATCAGTCCAATCGCAACAAAGATAAAACCCACCAGTGATATCAAAGTATTTTTAATTGCTCTTCCCATCGTTTTCCACCTTAAAGTTGATTGTTGCATGATCACTAACATTGGTTTTGTCTATAAAGATAAGCAACAATCAATCCAAAAAAAATTAACTTTAATTACAAGAGCTTGTATGATTCATTAATGATTTAAGGTGTGAAAAACACCAAAAAATTGCTTTTTAATAAGTCATAGTTTGATATTGACGATCAAACTCAGCTTGTTGGCGTTGTTCATCTTCTAGACAAAATGCAAAAATTTTCGTTGATTTTGGTTGCTGACATTTTTTAGGCTGCTGATAATAATCCAGCCAAGCTTGTTGCTTTCTGCCTTTAAATTTGGCTTTAATCGTTAATGAACTTGTAAAACTTAGTGCTTTAGGATCAGATTTTGAAATCGAATGTAATGTAGGGAGTTGCTTGATACTTGCCATTGCTTTATGTGTTTTTTTAGTTTTTTTCTTGGTGTTTTTATTCTTAGCTGTTTTTAATTTTCCTTGTTGGCAAAGCCACCATTTATCGCGTGCTTTTTGTTCACGGTCAGCAAGCGAACGTCCTTTTTTATTACTATAACCGGCTCGCTGTTGCGATTGAATATTGCGAAGCTTATCCAAGTATGGCTGACACGCTTTTTTAGTAGCCCATACAGAGCAAGAGGTGAGATAAAATATAATGCAAAACACATACATAAATCGCATGTTTATTTCCTTTTAACAATCCTTGTTAGCTTTTCAGTGTAGTACATTTTTACTCTACTCGGTGAAAGTTAAATTTATCGCTATACTGATGTCATCAATTACAAGAACAAGGATGTTCATCATGTCAGTTATCAGTAATTTATTAGTTACGTCACTTAGTTTCATTGTCTTTAGCGGTTATGCACAAAAACCTTCTAATGCTAGCTTAACAAAGCCTAGTTTTCAGCCTCCTATTCAACATGGCGTAGTCATACAAGAAAATATCCGTATACAAGATTACTGGGTCAGTGAAAAATTAGATGGAATTAGAGGTTATTGGAATGGCACAAAACTTTTTAGTCGCTCAGGAAATGAAATAAATCTGCCTCCTTGGTTCACTAAGGGCTGGCCCAACACAGCCATGGATGGCGAAATATGGCGTGGTAGAAACGCTTTTGAAAGCACCGCATCTTGTGTCTCTTTGCAAAAAGACAACAATGCTTGCTGGCAAACATTACGCTTTATGATTTTTGATCTACCTGGGCATAAAGGCACATTTTCCCAACGAATTATCGCGATGAAAACCCTTATTCGCCAAGCTTCCTCTTCATCTCTTAAAATGATCAAACAAATGAAAATAGCGAACAAAGCAGAGCTTTACCAGCGTTTAGATCAAGTAGTAAAACAGCATGGCGAAGGATTAATGCTACATCATCAAGATGCTTTATATCAGCAAGGGCGCAGCAAAAAATTAATGAAACTAAAAAAGTATCAAGACGCGGAAGCACGGGTAATTCAACATATTCCTGGAAAAGGAAAATACCAACAAATGCTTGGTTCTTTATTAGTAGAAACTCAATCAGGGCTGCAGTTTAAAATAGGCACCGGCTTTTCTGATCTGCAACGTAAAAATCCACCCCCTATTGGCGCAATAATAACCTATCAATTTATTGGTAAAACTAAACGAGGTGTGCCAAGATTCGCAAGTTTTAAACGAATTAGAAATATGAATTAGGACGATTAATGGAATTTCATTTATGGCTATCGTTAGCTTTTATCTGTGTCATGGGCGCATTATCGCCTGGGCCTAGTCTTGCTGTAGTAGTTAAAAACACTCTTTTTGGTGGTGCTAAGCAAGGTTATGCCACAGCCATTAGTCATGGTGCAGGTGTTGCCTTATACGCGGCATTAACCGCTTTAGGTATTGGTGTGGTTATTGTGCAATCTCCGATGCTATTTTCAATCATCCAATATGCAGGCGCAGCCTTTTTAATCTATTTGGGTATTAAGGCATTGATGAGTAAAAAGCAAAATTTTGACCTTCAAGAAGATCAACTTGCAACAGAAGTGAATCAACAAGTGATTAATGGTTGGAAAGACGGCTTTTTAATTGCTTTTTTAAATCCTAAATTAGCAATATTTTTCTTAGCATTATTTAGCCAGTTCGTTGATACCCAAGCAAGTTATCAACAAAAAATCATTATGGTTTCAACCGTTGGTATCATCGACACCTTATGGTATTTAATTGTCGCCTTTATGTTTTCTCGGGGACCAATATTAGAAAAACTGAAACGTAATAGTTATATTATCGATAAAATTACTGGCAGCTTTTTAATTCTACTTGCAGCTAGAATTGTCGTAAATTAAAGTCTTCATCAACGCATAAATGTAAAGGTATTAGGGTAAATATTTAAACCGTAATACCTTCAACCCCTTCCCTCTTTCTGCTTCAACAAATACCGTTGGATTGCTGATTTTTTCTTGAAAAATACAATCAGGGCATTCTCGGGCAACTTCGTCTAATAAAAATGATTCATCTAAATCAGGAGAATTTAAACACAGCAAAAGGTCTGCTTTCGGTTTAACTAATATTGGGATACGGCGAATGATTTTTTTGTAATCTCGCTCAATATCGACACTACCTTTTTGAAAGGACGGAGGATCGCAGATTAAAATGTCATAAGGACCATGTTTTTTCAGCCGACCGTAAGACTTAAAAATATCAACGCCTTCAAATTTTACTCGGCTAAGGTCTTGTTTATTTAACTTATGATTTTCACGTCCTTTGGCAAGCGCAGCTTTAGCCATATCAATATTAATAACTTGTTTGGCACCACCGGCAATACCGACAATTGAAAACGCGCAGGTATAAGCAAATAAATTTAAAATATTCTTATCTTTGCCATTATCTAAGAGCCATTTTCTCCCGTTGGCCATGTCCAAAAACAAGCCCAGATTTTGAGACTTTCCTAATTGAATATGATAATTCAGACCATGCTCTTCAACAATGGTAGCCGTAATAGGCTCACCCCATAACACCTCTATCGGCGCATATTTTTGATAACGATGCTGCACCTGAATTGATAAGCATTTTGCTTGAAAAGCTGCTAACTGTGATAACGCATCAACTTGTTCAGCCAACCATTGCTGGTCAACAGCTTGATATAAAGTGATAACAATTACCGGAGAAAACCAATCAACATTAATATGCTCAAACGATTGATAAGCATGTCCTCTACCATGAAAAATTCGTTGGCATTGAGTTAAATCACTTGTTTCAAGGTGTTGCGTAATATAAGAAATCATTTGCAAGAAATATAAAAAGAAAGGCCGAATAATTATATCAAATTACACGGCCTTTTTTACAGTTTGTTTAACGATTGATTAAAAACCGAAAAGATTTATCGCGAAAAATTTCGTCGCTACGGTATTAATAAAAATAAAGAACACAATCACAGGAATAAAGGTACCTAATGAAAAATTGACATATTTTTCTACCCAAGAGCCTGCATAGCTGTCACTCCCTTCAGATAGTTCAGCGGTAAGCTGTTTTTTCTTCCAGCGGTAACTCACAAAAATACACAATAAAAAGCCATTTAACGGCAAAATAGTGTCATAAAAAATATCGTAAACCACATCAAAGAAAGAACGTGAACCACCGGCATAGTTTGTGAACTCAGTGAAAAAGGCCACCATACCAAATGACACCGTTGCAAACACCGCTAAAGTACCTGCGGTCATTAATAAAATAGTTAATGCTTTTTTACGACTATGACATTTTTCAGTCACTAAATAAGATACAGGTACTTCTAAAATAGAAACAAGTGACGTGATAGCAGCAAAGAATACTAAAATAAAGAAAAATGCCGCCACTAAACTCGCACCGATATAGCCAATTGAAACCTGTAAAGCTAAAAATATTTTAGGTAAAAACGTAAAAATTAATGACACCGAACTATCACTTAGTTCCGCTGTATTTACATTTGGGTTAAACGAGAAAACAGCCGGTAAAATCATTAAACCAGCAGTAAAAGCCACTGCAGTATCAGTTATCGCTACTAACTTAGCAGAATTAGCAATATCCGTTTTATTGTTAATATAGGAGCCGTAAGTGATTAAAATCCCCATACCAAGCGATAATGAGAAAAACGCTTGCGAAAGCGCACCATTGATTACAGAAGGCGTGATTTTAGAAAAATCAGGAATAATAAAAAATTTCACCCCTGCCATCGAGTTTTCTAAAGTTAAAACAAAAATAACCATTAAGATCAGCATAATAAACAATGTCGGCATTAACACTTTGGCCGCTTTTTCAATACCGTCTTTCACACCCGCCACTAATATAAAATTAATGATGCCAGCCACAACCGCCATGGCGATAAAAAGATAAGGACTATTGATAAAGGTACCAAAACCTTCATTGCTCGCGAGAAAATCTAAATTTCCTGAAAGGGTTAACGCAATGTAGCCAAATAACCATACTGTCAGCACCATATAAAATACCGCGATCATAAATGGTGTTAGCACCCCTAAAAACCCAGCAGCCCCCCATAACTTACTGTCATTACTTAAGGATTTATATGCACCAACCGGTTCTTTTTGCGTTTTACGACCGACCGCCATTTCGGCAATCATAACCGGTAAGCAGATAAAAAATACAAAAAGTGCATACATAATTAAGAATGCACCACCACCGTTTTTAGCTGCGTTAACAGGAAAACCAACTAAATTACCGATACCAACAGCGGAGCCTGCAGCCGCCAAAATAAAACCGATGCGTGAGCTAAAATGTTCTCTAGATGCAGTCATGATGTCCTTCTTATGATAATTCTTACTTGTTATAATTTTTATTAAGCTATCTCGATATGTTGGACAGCCTTTATTTTTGATGCTCGATGCTAGCAAGGTTTCGTGAGAATGTCTTGCCTAACATTATCGTTTACGTAAACGTTGTGTACAGATAAGTTCACCCATTGCATTTACTCGAATAAAAATGATATTAAAACCAATGAATTAATATCTCTTACCTGATTAGCGTGTAAATAATTTCGCATCCATAATTTGTAAAATATTCGCAGCTTCTTGGCTGGCAAAATCTGCCGCAGCATTCAAATCATCGGTAGATATCGCTAAACTTTTACACAATGACTCATCAATCGTATCATCATAATTAAAAGTTTCAGGGTGTGAATCAACTAATGCTAACCGTGATGCTAAATATAGCACTTTGACATCTTTATTGATTTGAATGGTATGTGCTTCATTGTAATGGCGAATTGGTAAAATAATTTTTTCTGGAATTTGCCAAATTTTTAATAATTCTGCAGAAACATCAGTATAACTAAAACCCAATAGTTCATGCTGTAATTGCCAAGGTAAGTTCTCTGGAGAATAACCTTCACATTCTTTCGCAATTTCTGGGCTGATTTTAGCCACAATTAGCTCACCAAAATTTTGTAACAGTCCCGCAACAAAGAGACGTTCGATATCGCGAATTCCTGATTTTATCGCAAGGTTTTTCGTGGCTAACCCGCAAAAAACACTCATTCGCCAAAAACGTTTTAGATCGATAGCTTGATTTGAAAAATGCTTAAAAGCTGATGCTGCAACATCGACTAACATCATATTATAAATCGCTTGTGTACCAATAATTGTAATTGCACGTGATATGGTACTAATTTCTCCAGGAAAACTATAAATTGCACTATTGGCAATTTGAAGTAATCGCGAGGTCATTGAAGGGTCTACGCTGATCACATTGGCAAAATCTTCAATAGTAGAGCTTTCATCTTCCATTAACGATTTTACTTTAAAACAAGCATCTGGCAGTGCGAAAGAACCGTTTGCTTGAATCGCATATTCATGAGCATTCATCATTAATAATGTCCAATAATTTAAGTCATTTGAGTGTAACTGGTTGTACTGTTGAAGAAAACAAAAAAGCGCGACATTTTCATGCTGCGCCTTTAAAATGTTACCCAATAAGCAAGACGTTATTGCGCAAAAGTTTTCCCAAAAAAGTCACCTTCATTCCATACTGGACGATTTTCACCATTCGCAATTTCAACACCAATCATCATGTTTACTTCAGCAAAACTAGCTGCAGCATCCCAACGGATCGGTAAATCAATTTGATCACTGTGTTGGTGATAATGATTTTTTAAGAAATCACCAAACATTTTACCACCATCAATTTCAGGATCTTTCGATTTAAAACCTGTCATTAAAAATACTGATGGAATACCCGCTTTAACAAAGCTGTAATGATCACTACGGGTGAACAAAGCTTGCTCTGGCATTGGATCAGGGCTCAAACTAATATCAATTTTCTTCGCCGCAGATTCAACAATGCTACCTAAAGTAGAGTGGGTTGAACCAAACGCGATTACATCAGCAAAAGGGTATAAAATTAATGGCATATCTAAATTAACATTCGCTACCATTTGCATCACAGGAACCGTAGGATTATTGGCAAAATAACTTGAGCCTAATAAACCTTTTTCTTCACCGGTTACCACAACAAATAATACTGAACGTTTCGGTTTTTCTGGCATTGAAGCAAGTAAACGTGCCGTTTCTAATAAAATTGACACACCAGAAGCGTTATCTAAAGCACCATTATTTATAGTATCGACTGCTTCACCTTCTTCGTGATCATCACCGTGTTTACTCACACCGATATGATCTAAATGAGCACTAAATACCACGTATTCATTTTTTAATACTGGATCACTTCCCTCAAGCGTAGCAACAACGTTAGGGCTAGTAATTTCTTCATGACGAGATTTACTTGCTAACGTTACTTTTGCGGCTAAATCGAAACCTTTAATGCTTTCATTGGCTGTATCACTTGCAAAAACATCTGCTAAGCTTTTTTCAGCACCGGCAAATAAAGCTTCAGCACTTTCGTGGTGTAGATGTGCACCACCTTTTATTTCTTCATATTTTCCAAATGGTTTCCCATCTTTACCAACCCAACTTAAACGTGGTGTACCAGCATATTTAGCTGACTTCTCAAAACTACGTACTTTTTCACGTTTTGGCGTATGAACAGTAATAAAACCTACAGCACCACGTTCCGCGGCATGACGGATTTTTTCACGACCTGAACCTAAATGTGCACCTTCTTCAGAAGGTAAATCATCCGGACGACCCGTTAATACCACAACAATTTTACCTTCAACATCTAAGTTATGGTAATCATCGTAACCAAATTCAGGCGCGATAACGCCGTATCCGGCAAAAACAGTCTCGGCTTGCACCATGGATTCAAGTTCCAGTGATGAACCAGACATAATAAAATCATCTTTGAAAGTTAAATCAACAGTTCCAGTAGCATTTTCAATGATCATTTTCGCACTGCCGTCTTCTAAATAAGCTTTACGAAAAGTCACTTCTTGTTCATAGGTGCCATGATCACCTTGTGGCAATAACCCTAATTGTTTGAAATTTGATTTCACGTAATTGGCGGCAATTTGATGACCTTCACTACCGGTATCTCGCCCCTTTAACATGTCATCGGCTAAAAATTCAACATGCGCTTTAATACGTTCAGCATTAACCTTTTCTGGTTGAGCACTCACTGTTGATTCAGTTGTGGTGGCTTGCTGTGAGCAACCTGTTAATACAGCAAGTGACAATAAGCTTGCCGAAGTTAATAATTTAAATTTCATGTAAATCTCTTTAGATATGATTAAAAATGATTTCATAGCCAATAACTATGAAGTGCTTTTACTATATAGTTAGCACTGAAAGAATTCCAGTACCACTCATCGTAGATTTGTCACCACTAAACGATTTGCACTGTCGAGTTAATCAATATTAGATATTAATAGGTACGCCAGCATCTTGTTTAACATTTTCGGTGACAATATATGTATGGGTATGTGAAACTGCTGGCAAATTGACAATTTCTGATAAAATTTCTCGATAATCTTCAATGTTATTAAACAGAACCTTAATTAAATAATCAAAACCGCCCGCCACTAAATGACATTCAGCGACTTCTTCAATTTTCACCACTTCTTTTCGAAACTCGTTAAAAACGTCGCCGGTTGTTCTATCAAGAGTCACTTGCACAAAAGCTTTCATACCAAAGCCTAATTTATTCGCATTTAAAAAAGCACCGTAACGATTAATAAAGCCTTCTTTTTCTAATCGCTTCATGCGCTCTAAACAAGGACTCGCACTTAAATTCACTTTTTTCGCTAAATCAGTGTTCGAAATCCGCCCATCTTTTTGCAAAGTGTCTAAAATAGTTAAATCAATCCGATCTAAGGTACGTGTTTTAGCAGAACTCATATTTAAGCATTATCTATGGTTATTTTCGTAATATTCAGTAAATTATCTTGTTATTTACCGAAAAACGCAAACACATTCTGCGGCAATAGCTATAAAATTCGCACCAAAATTTGTCACCAATAAACTTTAATAAGGTACAATTATGCTATTCACTGGTTCATTAAATACACAAAACAGCATACGTCAAAAAATTCGTGAATTTTATCGCATTGATGAAAATGATGCCGTAGATCACATTTTACCATTAGCAGAAGTGAATGTTAGTGCCAGAAGTCGTGCATGGGAACGTGCACGTAAAATGGTGTTGAAAATTCGCCAAGACCAAGCAGGCAATGGTGCTATTGATGCTTTATTACAAGAATACTCGCTTTCAAGTGAAGAAGGGGTAGTATTGATGTGTTTAGCTGAAGCATTATTACGCGTACCTGATAAGCATACACAAGACGAATTAATTCGTGACAAAATTTCACAAGGTCAATGGAGTAGCCACTTAGGCAGCAGTGATTCATTATTTGTTAATGCTTCTTCGTGGGGATTATTAATCACCGGCTCTATGGTGAATTACGCCGACAAACGTAACCACGACCGGTTTAGTTTATTGAAAAAAACCATTGGCCGCTTAGGCGAACCTGTTATTCGTAAATCAATGAACTATGCCATGAAAATTATGGGTAAACAGTTTGTCATGGGCGAAACCATCAAAGCCGCCACAGAACGCGCTGCTACGAAAGAACAGCAAGGTTATGTCTATTCTTACGATATGCTTGGTGAAGGTGCCCGCACAATGCGAGACGCTGAACGTTATTTAAAAGCTTATCAGGATGCAATTGTAACTATCGGTGATGCCGCAGTTGCTTCAGGTAAGAATGATCCACGCAAAGTACCGGGTATTTCTGTTAAGTTGTCAGCGATTCATCCGAGATACGAATTTACCCATAAAGAACGTGTCATGGCTGAAATAGTGCCAAAATTAAAAGCGCTTTGTTTACAAGCCAAACAATACAATATTGGCTTAACGGTAGATGCAGAAGAATCTGAACGATTAGAAATATCTCTCGATATCATTGAAGCCGTTTTTTGTGATAATGATTTAGCCGACTGGAATGGTTTTGGTCTTGCACTACAAGCCTATCAAAAACGCGCTATTTTCGTGGTTGATTGGTTACGTGAACTTACTGAGAAAGCGGGCCGTAAAATGATGGTGCGTTTAGTCAAAGGGGCGTATTGGGATAGCGAAATTAAAAACGCCCAAAAAGATGGCTTGCAGCATTTTCCTGTTTTCACCCGTAAATCATCTACCGATGTTTCATATCATGCCTGTGCGAACAAACTTTTAGCCTACAGAGATACTATTTATCCGCAATTTGCGACACATAATGCTTATACTGCGGCAACCATAGTTGAACTTGCCGGTGATGATAAAGAAGGCTTTGAATTTCAGTGTTTACATGGCATGGGAGATTCGTTGTATGATCAAATAGTTAGCAATGAACACATCCAATGTCGTATTTATGCGCCTGTAGGTCAGCATGAAGACTTACTGGCATACCTTGTTCGTCGTTTATTAGAAAACGGCGCCAACTCTTCTTTTGTCAATGCCATTGTCGATGAAACACAACCTGTTGAATCACTATTAGAAGATCCAGTAGAAAAAACACAACGATTAAAAGATAAATACAATAATCAAATCACTAAACCTATTGCATTATATTATGATAAAAATGGTCAAGGACGTGATAACGCGAAAGGCTTAGATTTAACCGATATTAATAGCATCACGCCACTAAAAGAATCATTAGATCAGTGGCTAAAAGACAACTTAATCAATCATGATGATATTCCAACAGATGCGATTGCGGTAAAAAACCCGGCAGATCACAGCGAAATCATTGGTTTTCATCATATTCATAGCAAAGAAGATATGCTGGCGATGATCGATACCGCGCAAGCAAGCTTCGATTCATGGTCAAACACACCTGTTTCAGAACGTGCGGCTTTGTTATGTCGAGTAGCAGATATCCTTGAACGTCATACTGACGAGTTAATTGCTTTGTGTATAAAAGAAGCCGGTAAAGTAGCGCAAGATGGTATTGATGAAGTACGCGAAGCGGTTGATTTTTGTCGTTATTACGCGCAAAGAGCTATTGAACTTGAAGCCGATGAACGTTTAGAAGCGCGTGGTGTGGTGTTGTGTATTAGTCCATGGAACTTCCCGTTAGCGATTTTCTTAGGCCAAGTGGCGGCCGCTATTTCAACCGGTAATACGGTGTTAGCTAAACCGGCAGAACAAACCAGTTTAATCGCTTTACGGACTATAGAGTTAATGAAGTCAGTTGGCTTACCAGAAGGTGTTGTACAAGCAGTCATTGCCCGAGGCAGCCAAGTTGGCAGCGTCATCATTCCTGATGAACGCATTCAAACTGTGATGTTTACTGGCTCAACCGCAACAGGAACGTTAATTTCACAAACCTTAGCCGAGCGCGGTGGCGATCAAGTACCATTGATTGCTGAAACTGGCGGTCAAAACTGTATGATAGTTGACTCTACCGCCTTACCAGAGCAAGTGGTTGATGACGTCATTTCATCCGGTTTTCAATCAGCAGGTCAACGTTGTTCTGCGCTGAGAGTGTTATTTTTACAAGAAGATATTGCTGACAATGTCATTACGATGCTCAAAGGCGCATTAGCAGAATTACATGTGGGAGATCCTGCTCAATTAAGCACAGATATCGGCCCGGTGATAGATCAAAAAGCGCTTGATGCACTCAATGCTCATAGTGATTATATGCAATCAAAGGGGCAGCTTTTATATCAGTGTGAAGTATCGACTGAATCAAAAGAAAACGAACATTTCTTTTTTGCACCTCGCCTTTATGAAATCAATGATATTGATGTATTGCAACAAGAAGTCTTTGGTCCTTGTGTACACGTTGTGCGTTTTAAAGGCAATGAAATAGAAGCAGTTATTGATAAAGTAAATGGTACTGGTTTTGGTTTAACTATGGGGATACATACCCGTATAGAAAAGCGAGCGTTTGATTTAGCTAAACTTTCACGTGCCGGTAATATTTATATTAACCGCAATATGATTGGTGCAATTGTCGGGGTTCAACCTTTTGGTGGACGTGGACTTTCAGGGACAGGACCAAAAGCAGGTGGACCAAATTATTTAACTCGATTAGTGAAAGAAAAAGCGACACCAAATCCAGAGCAATTTAACTTATTACCAGCGCAAGTAGACGCGTTAGATGGTGGTGAAGAATCAGTTAAAGAAGCTAAATTAATGATGGAAAAAGCAGCTTCTGCTGAAAAAAATTGGCGCTTAACCGATTTAAATACCCGTATTTCTTGTGTACGTCAGCTGTTAGCAAAAATTGCTCATGTGGGGATTGTTGATGAATTAGCTGAAGATTTAGATAGAACCTTAATGTCGGCTCGTTCGCAGTTAATCAATATTGAAAAACGGTTGAAAAAACCAACGTTATTGCCGGGGCCAACAGGGGAATCTAATGTTTTATACCTGGAAAACCGCGGTAACCTGATTTGTTTTGCCGATAAAAATGTAACTTTCCACTTTTGGGTGTTATCGATTGTAACGGCGTTAGCAACAGGTAATACGGTTATTACCGTAGTTTCGGACTTATTTTACGATGAAGCATTAGCGTTTAGAGATAAATTTATTGCCACTGGTGAAGATAAAAATGTTTTCCAAGTGGCTCGATTACGTCATTTATCCACTATGTTAGAACACCCTGCTCTTTCCGGCATTGTGGTAGACAGTTCGTGTGACCGTAAACATTTCTTCAGTGAAAAATTAGCGGAACGCCAAGGTGCGATATTGCCGGTGATCAGTTCTGAATATTTAGATAATTTAATTCAGCGCTTAACGACCGAAAAAACCATCAGCATTGATACAACGGCGTCGGGTGGAAACACTTCCTTAATGACCTTGATTGAAGAAGACGAATAATCAACTGAACAACAAAGGCTCTATCAATCATAGAGCCTTTTTTATCTTTCAAAGCTAAGTGACAAATCACAACCGCTTCAACAAATTAAATTTAAAGCAGTTATTTAACACCAGTTAACTGAAGTTAACGTATTCAATAGCGGGCAAAGATAACGTAACAGCAACACCTTTGTTCTTCACTCCGACATTTTTCAATTTTATTAAGCCGTTATGATTAAACATTATTTGCCGACATAACGTCAGTCCAATACCACTGCCTTTATTTTTTGTCGTGTAAAATGGCACAAAAACATTCTCTAAGTTGGCAATGCCAGCGCCCTGATCTTCAATAATAATATGCTGCCAAGCACCTTCTTGATAAGAGTTTACCTGAATGACTTTTTCACTTTGAAGCTCCATGGCTTCAACAGCATTTTTGAAAATATTAATCAATACTTGCTCAAATTGATTTTTATCAACGTGAATCATTAATTTTTCATCAATAACCGTGTTAACTTCACACATTGGGAATAACGCAGCGAGGTTATCAAGCATAGTTTTCAGAGAAATGTTGGAAACGTTTGGTTTAGGTAAATGTGCTAACTGGCTATAACTTGCGATAAATTCACTTAATGATCCAGCCCTTTCATTAATAATACCTATGCCATCAAGTAACGATGTTTGTTGCTGTTCATCGGCTAATTTTTGCAGCTTTGACTGCATGGTTTGACTAATGGCCACAATAGGGGTTAATGAATTATTCAGCTCATGGCTTAATACCCGCAATAAGCTTTGCCAGGCTTTCCGCTCTTTTTCCATAAGCAAACGTTCTGCATTCGTTAGCATATAAAGTTGATGCTTTTTGCCTTCACTTAAAAAAGACTCTTTCAATAAAAAATGTTCGCCGGTTAATTGGGTGTGACTAAAATCAACGATGCCAGACGTAGCATGTTCAATTTCTCCACCAATTAAGGTGGAGGAAAGCTGAATTTTTTCAATATTCTCCACATTCCCTAACACTAATTTTTTAGCGGAAGCATTGGCCATGACAACCAACCCTGTTTCGTCGGTGGCTAAGACAATGGCATCCATTTGCTCCATGATGCGCTCTAGCAATAATCGAGACTCTTTCGCTTCAATTTTATGTTGCGATAATGTATCAGCCAACTCATTAATTAAATTGAGCAATTCTTGAAACGCTTGATTGGTTTGTAGCCGCCCTCTTAAGGTGTAATCGCCATCAATCATCGACTCAATTAAATTGGACAATGTACGAATTTGATAATCAGAATTAAGTTGACTTGCCACCACAACATAGCTGCATAACAAGGTAAGAATGATGATAATAAACGCGATTAAGTAAATAGAAATTTCAGCTAATAGCAACGCGCTTATCGTCATAGCAACACATGGAATACAAACCAAGAGCACTAACTTGAGCTGATTATCACCTTGGTAATATTTAGCGTTACCCAATAACCACTGACGAGCCGACTTAAACAAGTTCATATTTACTCAAACGTCGGTAATATCCACTGCGACTTAAGCCAAGTGACTTAGCTGTTTCCGTAGCATTACCACGGAAAAACGCTAATCGTTTAATAAGCGCTTTACGCTCAATAGCTTCAAGACTCAAGCTAGGATCGTCAAGAGATTCGTGGTTATTTTCCACTACTTTTAACATTAAATCATCCGCATCAATAGACGATTTTTTACAGGTAAATAATACCCGTTCCATCAAATGACTTAACTCGCGAATATTACCCGGCCAATGATATTGTTGTAGGGCAAGTACCGCTTGGTCAGTTAATTGAGGTAATGTACGATGATATTTAGAGCTGAACTGTATCAGGAAATGCTCAGCCAGCGCAGGAATATCTTCAAGACGTTCATTGAGTGATGGTACACGCAATTCAATGGTATTGAGTCGATAATATAAATCTTCTCTAAATTGATTGTTTTTAATATCAGCTAATAAGTCGCTATTGGTTGCAGAGATAATTCTGACATTCGCTTGTAATGATTTGCTACTGCCAACAGCTTCAAATTTTTGCTCTTCTAAAACCCGCAATAGTTTTGCTTGCTGGGCGATAGGTATATTGGCTAACTCATCTAAAAACAAAGTTCCTTGCTCAGCCATTTCAAAACGACCGACACGGTTTTCTTTGGCATCGGTAAATGCCCCTTTAACATGCCCAAACATTTCACTTTCAAATAACGATTCAGGAATAGCCCCCATATTTACCGGCACAAAAGAATGCTTTGCACGATTTGATACTTGATGTACGTATGAAGCTAACATGCTTTTGCCAGTACCATTATCCCCTGTCAGTAAAATACTCATTTCACTTTGTGCTAAATCATCAAGGGTTGATAACAGGTTTTGCATAACCGGCGATTGAGCGATAATACCTTCTCGATTGCTCGGATGAGCTTGCGAAGTGAGTAAGTGGTTTTGCTGGCTAAGTCGTTGCGCTTTTTTATCGGATTGCGCTAATGCCAATTGATTCGCAATTGCACTGAGCATACGTTCATTTTTCCAAGGCTTTTGAATAAAATCTTTAGCCCCCGCTTGCATTGCTTCCACGGCAATGTCTATGGTTGCCCACCCTGTCATCACAATAATAGGGATATTTAATTCTAGTGCCGTAATAGCCGATACTAACGAAATCCCCTCTGAACCGGAGGTAGTATCATGTTGAAAGTTCATATCAAGTAACACCAGATCTACTACATGATTTTTAATACTTTCCAAAGCCGCTTCTGGTGTCGTTACCGCTAAAATGTCGAAGCCTTCATCGGCAAGGACAAATTTTAAACTGGCAATGATATTGATATCATCATCTGCAATAAGGATTTTTTTAGTCACTATAAGGTTCATTTCCGAAGTTATTTATTCACTTTAAGTAATATTCACTCAAGGAACAAGCATTGGTTCAAGATGAAAAGCAGATAAACTTGCTGTGTTATCTGCTTGTTTCAATCTCATGGTTAACGCGCTAAGTTATTCATATCTGAGCGCTAAACTCGGCTCCATCTTTACGGCTCTTCTGGTCGGTAAATAGGTCGCAAACATCACCACTAATGATAAGCCCACCGCCACAACAACCGCCTGCATAAAATAAATAGTTATTGGAAAAATTCCTTCAGTAAATTTATGGAAACCAAAGGCAAGAAGATAAAATAATACCATTGCTAATCCGAGACCTATTAATAATTGTTTAGCACCTTGTTTTAAAAACATTTGAATAATACTTTTATCACTGGCGCCAACGGCTCTTCTGATCCCTACTTCATGAGTACGTTGTGCCACGGCATTTGCCGTTAGGCCGTAAATACCTACCATTGCCAATAATAAGGCAAAAAAGCCTGTTCCAAAGGTAATATTCGACATTAACCGCATGGAATCACGCATCATATTTCTATTTTTATCTGAAGGTTGAACTTCATAATCTAATTCAATATTTCTATCGGTTTGGAACATGGCTTGGTAAAAAATTTCACCTCTATCTTTCGTATCAGGATGAACACGATAAAACAATATTTGAGACGCATCGGAAAACTGAAGCCCTGATAAATAGATTTCATCGGCGCTATCACGCTTACCAAACATTTTACTGGCATTCATGCGATTACTTACCACACCAACAATCACGACTTTCTCATCTTTATCGTTCACTGTGATCAAAAGACTTTTCTCTAGTGGCGACTCACCTGGCCAATAACGGTTAGCCATTGACTGACTAATAATGGCAACTTTTTGCTGGCCTAGTTTGTCATTATGCGTAAATTGTCGTCCCGCTTTCAGTGAAATACCAACCGTAGCACTATCACCAATCACACTGATGGTATCAACTTTTGGTTTCTCTTCTTCTGATTGGTATTCGTGCCCATCAAGACTAATTGCGGAAGAGCCCATCCAATTGTGAGTGATCACATCCACAACTTGAGGGTGAGATTTCAGTCGTTCAATTAGTTCACTTAATAGCGCTAATTGTTGTGGCTGATCCGTATATTTTAATTCCGGTATAGTAAAACGAGCGGTCATCACATCTTGGTAATTATCGCCCATTTCCATGTTAATAAATTTATGGGCAATAAAAGCAGATATCGACCCGATAAGCATTAACACGGCCACTAAAAACACTTGCGTAGTCACTAATATTCGAGAAAAACGTCCTGACTTTTTACTCTGTGCTCCTCTTGTACCATCTCTTAATACTAAGTTGATATCTTGATTTGCCGACCGCCAAGCGGGTAAAAAAGTCGATAACAAAATGGTAACTAAAGTAAATAAAATAGCCATCGCTAATGTTTCACTATCCATACCATAGTGCCACCAAAACGCACCACCATTGGGTAACCATGAACTTAGCACAACTTCGGTATAGTCAAGCACGGCTGCCACTAATAACACGGAAAGCAATGCACCTAGGCATGTTATAAGCGTTCCTTCCCACATTAACTGACTGACTAATCGTTTTGTTTTTGCACCTAAAGCGGCTCTGATGGCCGTTTCTTTTTGTCGTTCAATGGTTCGTGCGAATAATAAATTACCGACATTAATACAGGCCAGTAACAAAATTAACCAAGAAATAAGCATTAAGAAAGCAAATACAATATTGCCATCATTACCTGTTTGAGCCATTTGAAACGTCATGAGTTGCACGGTTTTATTTAATTCTGGCAAGCCATACAATTTGACATTTTCCTGATATATTTGATTTATGGCTTGGCCAAGCTCTTGCTCAGCTTGTGCAATTTCAACCCCTTGTTTTAATCGGGCATAGGCAAAATAACTGGTGCTTTTTTCAGGATCATCATTGAAGTATTCATTGGTTAATGGCAACCAAATTTGCGAAGAATGTGGGAATCGATAAGCCTTTGGCATGACACCAATAATTTCGGTGATTTGACCATTAATCACCATGGTTTTTTCTAAGATATCGTTGCTTCCTTGGTGATCCGCTTGCCATAATTCATAGCTGATTAATGCCACAGGTTTTGCACCTTCGAGCAGGTCACTATCTTGTATCACTCGGCCTTGAATCGGCAGTACACGGCTAAATTCGAGAAAGCCAGGGCGAATATAGCTACCAGAATAATTCTTTCCTGATTGTTCAACCGAAACGCGAATATTGGCATTTTCATAAATACCAAATTCGTCAAAACTAGTTAAATCATTTTTTACATTTTCAAATTCATAACCCGTGATATGTCGAAACCTTTCATTATGATAAACCGTAACAGATTTTGCCGTCGTACCTTCCGGAATAGGCAAAGGTTTATATATGGTTGAATAGAGAAACGAAAAGGTAAATAAGCTTATGGATAAACCACCAATTAACACACCAATAGTCATGGCGGTAAATTTTGGCGATTGAAACAATAAGCGCACGGCATATTTTATATCGATAAACATTGACATTTTGTTACCCCACAGCAATTTCATCAGGACTAACCGTGGCTGACTTAGGCTTAGTAAAATGATCTTTAATCAACTGACCATCAAACATTTCTAAACAACGATTCGCTCTATTAGCGGATGCATGATCATGGGTTACCATGCAAATAGTAGCGCCATCTTGATGTAAAACATCAAATAACTGTAAAACAGCTTCGGCATTTTTAGAGTCTAAGTTACCTGTTGGCTCATCAGCTAATATAATACTAGGATCATTGACCAACGCACGTGCAACGGCCACACGTTGTTGTTGACCACCGGATAATTGCGAAGGAAAGTGATTTTTTCGATGGCTCATCTCAACCTTAGTTAAAACCTCGTTAACTTTTTCTTCCATAAATTGTTTAGATTTATGCGTTTGATAAGTTAACGGCAACATCACATTTTCAAAGACGGTTAAATCTGAAATTAAATTAAACGATTGAAAAACAAAGCCAATTTGTTCAGACCTAATCGTTGCGCGTTGGTCACGAGTTAATGAAGAAACATCATTATCGGCTAATAAATATTGGCCACCGCTTGGCGCATCGAGCAAACCTAGCAAAGATAATAACGTTGATTTACCACAGCCAGATTGCCCACTTAAAGCAATGTATTCACCTTTATTAATCACTAAATTGATATCATTTAATGCGCGGGTTTCTATCTCTTCTGTGAAAAAAGTTTTACTGATATTTTTTAAGGTAATTAATGGTGTCATAATTTTTATCTCTTTATTTAACACGTTATTTTTTAAATCTAACGTTGTTTTTTAACTTGTTATTGAGTTACGTGATGATTTAGTGTCTGTATTTTTTAATTAATCATAATTTGTTGATGATCTTGCCAAGCCGTTGAGTCTGAGATAATAACTTCATCTCCAACTGATAATCCCGTCAATATCTGAATGTTATTCACAGAAGCTTGGCCTAAATTAACTTCTCGTTTATTCGCAAACGCTTTATCTTCACTTAAGGTATAAAGATTAACCGTGCTATGACTTGGTGCATACATGGGGCGTTTGATATATAACGCATCATCAATATTACTAATTTCAATTAAGCCATCGACGGTTAAATCGGGTCTAGCTTCATTCGGCAATTGACTCGTCAACGCAACATCTATTAATACCATGCCGTTCTTCACTGCCGGATCGATGCGAGTCACTTTGCCTGAAATTTCACTTCTTCGAGTATCAATATTGACAAATTGTCCTATGGAAATATCTCGAGCCCTGACTTCTTGAACCTGCAACTCTGCAAATAAAGAATGTTGGTCGGCGATTAAGGCTACGCTATCTCCCAATTGAGTTCGCTCTCCTAGCTCAAGAGAGACTTGTTGGATGATCCCTTCGGTATTTGCTCTCACTTGTAATGCCGCCACCTTATCGACCACCCGTTGGTAATTATTTTCGACTAACCCCATACGGGCATTTTGCGCTATTTTAGTGGCAGCCATATTTGCTTTCATTTTCTCAGCTTTTTGTTGCTGTGCTTGCCAATACTGCATTTGCTGTTTAACCGCTAATTGACTTTTTTGATAATCAAGTGCAGAAACGGTGGCATTTCCTTGTTGCATTAACATAGTTTCGGCATCTAGTTTTAATTTAGCTGATTGATAACTATATTCAGCAGAGACAACTGAATTTTGTAAATCAACCATTTGCGATTCAAGTGCTACATAGGCGGCATGACTTTCTGCTTTATTGGCTTCAAGTTCCCAGCGAGCAGTTTCTAATTCACGATGAAGTTCAGGATTTGATAATTTTACAAGCACATCTCCAACATTAACTTTAGCGCCTGCTTTCACCAAAACTTCTTCAACTCTTCCGGCAACCTGTGAAGAAACCCAACGGATATTTAACGGCTTTAATAAACCAGAAGCACGCACATTAACTGTAAAGTTTCCTTGTTGAACTTTCGCGGTGACAAATGATTTCTTATCGAGAAAATAGGAAGCATCTCCTAAATAACTTTTTAAAAGGTAAATAGTTGTGAGCAAAGCAACCGCTGGAAAAATATACCAATGTTTTTTCCACCATGGTTTAGCAACAAATGGTCTTTGTACGTCCATAATCATCAATATTGTTATTTATTGTAGATGAATGAATTACAAGTCTTATGCCATAACACAGAAGCATTATAAACCCTTAATATAAAAGAACTTTTAAGAAAGGAAACAACAACAGCAATTTCAACTGTGTCACTTTTGGGACAGTTTATTTAATGTTCAGTCGCAATTGCGAGACACCAAGTTAGCACATCCCTTAAAACTCGGCGTCTTGTTGAAAAGCCATCGTTTTTTTAGTGACTGGGTGTTCAAACGCTAAATATTCGGCATGTAAATGAAGCCGATTGGCTTTTTTACCATATAAATCATCCCCTAAAATGGGCATATTTAAGCCATCGACATGAGCACAATGCATGCGTAATTGGTGAGTTCGGCCTGTTTTAGGATAAAGATAAACTTTGGTCAGTTTTTTATCAGATGTAAATGTTGGCTGTGGATGATATTTTTCAAAGCGAGTTAATGCTTTTTTACCGTGAGTAAAGCACACTAACTGGCGTGGTCTGTCATTAATATCTACCGTTAAAGGTAAATCTATGCTGCCTGTTTCTGTCGTTAGCTCACCTTCAATAATAGCGACGTATCGTTTCTCAATGGTTTTGTTTATAAACTGTTGTTGAAGTTTTTTGTGCGCTCTTGGGTTTAGCGCCAATATCAAAAGCCCTGACGTTGCCATGTCTAAGCGATGGACAATTAATGAGCCCGTTGCCTGAGGAAATTTTTCTTTAATACGGCTATAAACAGAGTCGGTTATCGATTTTCCAGGTACTGAAAGAAATTCAGCGGGCTTATTCACTACGACAATATCTTGGTCATGATAAACAATCGGCAAAGGCTTACCAGCCGCAGGATTTGTTAACAATGGGTTTTCATCCAATGCCATTCCTGCCAGCATATGTGTAAGAATCGGTTGGCATTTTCCCTGACATGCGGGGTAAAAGTTTTTATGTTGGCGAATTTCAGATTTAGGCGCTGCTCCCCACCAAAATTCTGCCATAGTGATTGGCGTTAAATGATGACGAAACGCATATTGTAATAGCTTAGGTGCAGCACAATCACCCGCGCCTGCTGGGGGTGTTTGAAAAAGTGAATCTTTAAACAAGGTTATTAAATTTTGTGCTTCGCCACTTTGATTAAGAAATTGATATTGCTTAAAAAGGTACTTTTGTAGCGCATTTGATAATTTTTTTCGCTGCTTTTTTAAATCAGCAAGCGCTGCTTCTAACGGCTTAAGTGTTGATTCAATCGCCGCAATTTTTTCTTGCCAATGTTGTTTTAAATCCGCTAAAGCATGTTTGTCTTCAACACTTTCTCGACTCATTTGAATGCTATGAGCTTTATATTCCTGCGCATTTAAATCACCATCATTATACGCTTGCTCAGCGATTAAGCGCTTGTGCTTTCGCGCTTGGCGATTCCTTATCATTTTTTCACGATGCGCTTGTAGCTCACTTTCAAACTGACTATTTTGTTCAATTAACTGACAACTTAATTGTTCAATAGCGGGGTTCTGCTCAAGTCTCGATATTTGTTGATTAATATTATTAATAACTGATTGTTTCTCAATAAAAAAGTTATCTTCTTGCTGGATATCGAACACAGGAGGGACAAATTTCGCTAAACAACTTTGATTGGCAAGTTTGCCGGAAAATGCAGATAAATACCCTAACTCACCATGGCTATTTTTCACAACCAATACGCCAAACATTTTACCACTAACTTCTTCAGGAATTGCCGACGGAGTCGTGGGTTGATGAGATGGAATACCAAAATTATGATGCCATTGGCATTGATTGGTTAAATATTGCTGCAACTCTTTCACAGCCACAAGTGCCAAAGGATGGGGCTGATAATAAAACGGGTAAGTAAAGCGCTGTGGTAAACAGTGATTCGCTATCGATTCTTTAAAAGGGGTAAAGCAAGATTCACCAGAGAGCATAACAAAGCGAGTAGTAAAATTAACGTGGCTGCATTATAAGTGAATCGATAAAAAAGTTCGCATTTCTTAGTTATTTTTTATTGGCCAATAAAAAATAAAAACACTCGCTGAATCAAACTTAACTGATTTATGCGAGTGTTCTTTGACTGATTAAAAAGCTTTTATCTGTTTAAGACGGTTTAAGCTCTAACTTGGCCTTCACCATTAACGAGATATTTTTCTGTCGTTAATGACTCTATGCCCATTGGTCCGTAGGCATGTAATTTCGAGGTAGCAATGCCAATTTCAGCACCAAGTCCTAATTGTGAGCCGTCAGAAAAACGTGAAGAAGCATTCACCATGACCACTGAAGCATCCACTAAACGTTGAAAATTCATCGCTTTTTGTTGATCTTCCGTACAAATAACCTCGGTATGGTTACTACCAAACTGATCAATATGATCAATGGCTTGACCAAAATCATCTACCACACGAATCGCAATCTCTAAGCTTAAATATTCTTCACCAAACTCTGAATCAGCTAAAGGCACTATGTCGTCAAAATAAGGTACCGTTCGAGCACAGCCATTGACTTTCACACCAAGCTCTTGAAAACGTTTTGCAACTAAAGGTAAAAATTTATCCGCAACCTTTTGGTGAACAAGTAAACCTTCTAAGGCATTACAAACACCGGTTCTTTGGGTTTTGCCGTTTAACAGTAAAGCTAATGCTTTGTCGATATTAGCTTTTTCATCGACAAATAAATGACAAACGCCTTTATAATGCTGGATCACTGGAATTTGGCTATTTTCACTGACAAAATTGATTAAGCCTTCGCCGCCGCGAGGGATCACTAAATCAATGTAATCTTTTTGCGTGAGTAACTCTGTCATTAAAGCTCTATCTGGTTGATCAATGACAGTGACAATCTCTTTTGGTAATTGATGTTGCACGAGTACTTGTTGTAAAACGTTCGCAATGGCTAAACTACTGTTTAACGCTTCTTTCCCGCCTCTTAATATGACGGCATTACCTGACTTAATACATAAACCTGCGGCATCAGCGGTCACATTCGGGCGAGCTTCATAAATCATACAAATTACCCCTAAAGGCACCCGCATTTTGCTAATTTTCAAACCATTAGGTCTAACATCTTGCTCTCTAAGCGTTCCAACTACTTCAGATATTCCTGCAACTGTTTCTAAGCCTACTGCCATATCTTCGATACGCGCTTCATTTAATTGTAAACGGTCGAGCATTGCATCACTTAACGATTTTTGTCGAGCAAAATCAATATCAAGCACATTTGCTTCAAGAATGCTTTTTGTATGGTCGCGCAGCGCATTCGCCATATCATTTAATAACTTTGTTTTGGCTTCACTTGTTTGAATGGCCATAACTTTAGCGGCTTGTGCAGCTTTTTTTGCAATGTTGGTAATTAAACTCATTAAGACTCCATTAAGGCAATAAATTGATTAGATAAAATAGGTTCGTCCGTTTTATCTAGTTCTTCAGAAAAAGATGAATTATCGCTACACGCGATAAAGTTAAGTAAGCAACTACTGTAATTGGTTTTTACTTTTGCCAGTTTTTCACCACTATGCTTTCTAAGTAAGACGGTATCTCCAGACGAGAAATTACCTTTTACACTGACTAAGTCATCAATATCTAAAATATCGTTAAGTTGATTGGCAGTGATCTCATAATCCTCACTCACGATTAATTCCCCTTGCGCACGGGTAGTATGACGCATCCAGTGCACGCCATCGTGCATCGGGTCTTTATGAGGATAAAAGTGTGTACCAGGATTCTCATCTTTTAATAACGAATTAAAGCTTTGTTCTTTAAAACCATTAACGATGAAAGTATCAATACCATGAGCAATGGCTTTTTCGGCGGCTTGAATTTTGGTTTTCATTCCACCTGTACCAACACTACTTGTCGCACCGCCCGCCATGGCATAAATGTCGTCATTAATTTGATACACATCTGACAATAGTTTTGCCTGGTCATTTAAATGTGGATTGGCATCAAAAAGTCCGTCAATATCGGAACATATGATCAATGAATCAGCTTTTGCAGCTGTCGCAACCATTGCCGATAAATTATCATTATCACCGACTTTCAATTTGTCGGTGGTAACGGCATCATTTTCATTGATAATAGGTAAAATATTATTCACTAATAACGTATCTATGGTATTTCGAATACTTTCGTAACGATCTCGATTACGTAAATCACCATGCGTTAATAATAATTGTGCGGTAGGGAAATCAAAAAGTCTGTCCCAAGTAGCCATCATTTCAGATTGACCTGCAGCTGCCATAGCTTTTTTTATCACAATATTATCTTCACCCGACTCCTCAAAGAGATGAGCACCAGCCCCCACGGAACCAGAAGAAACTAATACCACTTGTATGCCTGATAAACGGCAACGGACAATAAAATTTGCAATACTCAATAAATATTGACTACTACATCCATTTTGGTTCGGTGCAAATAACGCACTACCCACTTTAATAACTATTCTTTGCCAAGTTTTAAAACTCACATGAAACCCTTAAAAGTTACATAGCACTTATGACTAAGCACTAATGACGATAAATGTGTTGAGTATCTAAATACCCAAAAGTTGATGATTAAGGCTCTTTGTAAAGCCTGTTCTTCCTAAACCCTTGAATTTTAATATTTATTTAACCTGTTTTTTTGAACAAAGCTTACCTTCGTTTCATATAAAAACGATTAATGAAAAATAAAAATACAAATAGTACTAATTAAATATAGGAGGAGGATTGAATAAATTAATATAACGATTGAAATGACAAGCAGGAGGGAAGTGATGGTTTAAAGGTGTTCTAGAATATAAATAACCCTTGTTACTACTGTCTTTTGAAATATCACGTATGATATTCATTTTGTTTCCTTCTTGTTTAATCGTTAGCATTCTAATAATTAGTACTCTAACTAATAACCGCTATAAAATCAACCGGCATAATTGCCTAGATGACGTAAAGTCCCGTTAACTTCTCTTTAAAAAGAAGATACTAACAATTGTTTGTTTTACTCTCTAGGCTAGGTTAACTAAGGATTTTAGAGTATTGGTTTTCCATTTTCACAAGCTAAATACTGGCAATAATTTAGCAAAGTCATTTGTTTAAACCATTAAGGAATAAGTTAGAAAGTGTGATATTAAATGCTAAATCATTAAGATTCGTTCCGGCATATTCAACTAAAAAGTCCAATATAAGAGAAATTAAAAAGCCGCTTATTCTACTAAAAAGAATAAGCGGCTATATCAGGAACTAATGATAGTTGCCTTTGAGTAATTTCCCCCAAATATTACATTGCGGGTACTTTGCTAAAAACTTTACTTGGTCGTTTACGTTTTCTAAACCAATAAAAATACAGCCCAGTTAATGCTAACCATAAAGGCGTTAGCCCTAAAACACACCAAATAATTTTACTTGGTATTCCCGCAAAATAACCAAAATGAAGCTTTCTAAAGGTATCAATAACAACCGTTATAGTCGATTGGGTACGAATATCTAAAGCGGCCATTAATTCTCCTGATACTCGATCATAAGTAACAGTACTAGCATATTCACTGATAAGCGGATTTGCTGTCGGCACTTCACCAAAAAACGTAATATGTAACTCTGGCTCAAAAGGGAAAATGAAATAGGTAGGATTAAACCCTTTGATATCTTTTTGAGACTTATCCACTAACCTTTGAAAATCTATATTTTGACTATAGAGAGGCTTAGTTAACAACGGATGAGGCTCAATATGTTCACTCACTTCATGAACAACCGCGGCAATATTAAAATAGCCCCCAGTGATCGCTAATATAATGAGCACCGGCGATGAGATAATACCGATAAATTTATGCACATCACTATAAAAGATACGCCTTGCCGCTTTAAATCTGAGAGTAAATAATTTCTTCCAAAATTGACGATATAAAATAATACCGCTGATACCTAGAAATAATAAAATAATGGCAAAAATTGAGCCTAACACAGTGCCGGTAAAATCTAATAAAAACGTATAATGTAACGACAACAACCAGTCAGTAATATCGTGTACAACGGTGACAGGTTTGGAGAGTAATTCACCGGTATATTGATTGAGATAAAGTTTATACCAATGACCCGTTGCTTTTTCAATAATATAAGCGGTATCAGCACGAGACTTATCATCGAATAACTCCCAACTGCCCATTAAGAACTGGGGGTTAGCCGTTTCTACTTTGTTGATCAAGGTATTTAAATTCAGTCTTGGTGTAGTTTCATCAGCATTGACAGTCATATGCTCGGGCATCAACCAGGTATCAATCTCAACTTTAAACACCAAAATACTACCGGTAACCGCAATAACCATTAAAGGAATTAATGCTATTAGCGCACTCACTGAATGCCATTTAAAAAGTTTTTTTCTCATAATTAAATCCAAAAAGACAAAACACTGCCAAAGCAATGTTTTGTCTATTATTCATCGAATAAACATTTCGCGATAATTACAATGACCAACTAATCGTTGCAGAATAATTTGCTGGTGCAGCATAATAACCTTGTGCCCAATATAAGCTGTTTATATATTGTTCATCTGTCACATTGTAGGCATTCAAAGTTAATGCAAGCTGTTCTGTAAATTCATAACGCGCCATTAAACCAACCACCGCATACGCTTTTTGTTTGGTAATGATTTCTTGCCCGGCATTACTAAAACCTTCAGCAACAACACCTTGTAAACGTGAAATATCGTCTTGCCAACGCATATTCATGCCCAATGACAAGCCTTCAACTTGCGGTACGCGATAAGTCGCCGCCACTTTAAATAACGTTTCAGGGGTATAGTCAGCAACGTTAGCATCTATCTCATCTTCAACATCAATATTAAAATGTGTAAAGCCAATACTAGTTTGTAAGCCAGGCAATAACTCCCCTGCTAAGTCAAACTCAAAACCTGAGCTTTCTACGCCTTTCGTACCAATAAAACGAGAATCTCCCGGCGAAGAACGATCATCATACCTTGCAACATTCTCTTGACTGGTTTCAAAATAGGTGACCGTCGCTAAAAATTTATCGTCAAATAAGTTACTTTTTATACCTACTTCTTGGCTCTTACCTGTGATTGGCGCTAAAACATTGTTATTGATGTCTAACTCAGTTTGCGAAACAAAGGTTTCGGTGTAACTTGCATATGCCACAAGGTTATCGGTTATTTGATAAACCCCGCCAATATACGGAATAAATTGCTCATCACTGGCATCTTGCACAACACTATATGACTCACCTTTTATCTCCCAGTCATTTTGGCGGCCACCCGCCGTTAAATGAAAGTGATCAGTGAGGCTGAATCGTGCCGTAAAATACAATGCTTTTTGATCGCGTGATACATCTGAACCTGTTTTCCCATCAGCAAACGTAGCTTTAGGCGTGTTACCATCCCACTCTGTTAAAGGAGGCATCACTGGGAACCCATTGCCGGTGGTATAATCGTATAGCGATAATTCTTCCCCCGACATGGAAGAGTGATTTGCCCCAACAACAAATTCATGCTCGCGGCCAAAAAATTCAAATTCACCCGATAGATATATATCGATTAAATCGTGTTTGTCGTCATTGTCATATTCACTGGCATAACCAAACAGTCCTAACTCTGTTGATTTATCTGGCGTACCATAAACATAAAATAACTCCGAATCTTCATCTGTACTTTTATGTGAATAGGTACCACGCAGTTGCCATCCATTATCAAAGGCATGACTCACTTCTAGCACCGTATTTTCTTTGCTGATATCCCAGTAAGACCAATCTGCTGAAGTACTGGTTGAAATATCATAATTAGTTGCTGAACCATCGGTGTAAAATAAAGGGTTCGCGCCCCAGTTATTGCCTGTCGCTTGACTATCGTTGATAGTATGGCTTAACGAAAACTTAGTATTCTCTGTCAATTGATGTGCTAAAAAGACATAAAAAACATTTTTCTCTTTGTGATATCGGTCTAGATATGAATCAGCATCTTGCTTAACAATTACCGTTCTTATCGCCGTACTGTCAGTGAAATTATAACTACCATCAAGCTCTAAACGCTGGTTATCCCAACTGCTTAATGTGCCATTGATATTTATTTCATTTTCCGCAGTAGGACGCTTGCGAATAAAATTGATCGTGGCAGATGGGTTGCCTACACCAGTCATTAAACCGTTGGCTCCACGAATCACTTCGATGCGATCGTAAATTGAGGTATCTTCATCAGCATGATTATTTCCAGAACTAAGTGGTAAACCTACGCCATCAACCTGAAAATTGGTTATATCGAAACCACGAGCGGTATAATAAGTTCGATCCGTTTCAATGCGTTCCACATTCACCCCTGTGGCGGTATCTAAAACAGCATCAATATTGGTTAATTGATAATCTTTCATTTGACTAGCCGTGATCACCGAAACCGACTGCGGAATATCAATAATATCGAGCTCTAACCTCGAAGCGCCACTGGCACTGTGGGCATTGTAGCCTTTTAAATAACTACCTTTTACTTCAATGCGTTCTATTTCACTTTCATTTTTTTCATCATTTGCACTTGCATTGGTTGCCAATAATAACGCTAAAGAAAGCGCAGATAATTTCATATTTTTCACGTTTCGATCCTAATTAAGGGTAAGTTGGTTATAGATCAGCTCTAGAACCTTATTCATATTTATTAGAGTAAAAACTCATTTATGGGCATATCATACCACCGCAAACACAAATGTAAATACGAATTACTATCATTAGCGTAAACTTATTGTACAAATGAACTGTTTTAAGGTGTTTAGTTTGTTTAACTCTCCACTGTGGGTTTCAATTTATCTAAGAAAATTATATCCATCACTTGAAATGCAAATGAAAATCATTATTATTTACTTTTTAGCAATTAAAAGGATAACTTGATGGAAAGCGAGCAATGGAAGTCACTATTAAACAATGGGAATAATTGTTTTAAAGAAAATCAGTGGCAAAAAGCTGAATACTTTTATTCTGAAGCTTATGATCTACTTGCATTTGGCTATAGAAATAATCCGCAATGTATTGAAACTATGATGGCATGGATTTGTAGTTGCCATAATTTATCTTCCCTCTATGAAAGAATGAATAAATTAACCTTATCGCTAAAGTTTTTAACCGTACCTCACGATTATCTTAAAAAAGTTAGCCAATCAAACAAAGCTGACAACGATATTAAGTTACTAGCATTAAAAGGACTGTCACTGACCTTCCCACCGATTTTAGCATTCAGTAAAAATCACCCTATTTGTGAGGATTGTGTAGAAGAGTTATCAAACATGGCAAGTGTTAGTGAGTTTTCAAAACGACAGATGCATTAACAAAATGAAGTTGAGTATTAACTTGTGAATATTAAAAATAAAAACCGCTTATTATCCTTTGATAACAAGCGGCTATAGGCTGAATAACAATAAAGCTAAAAGTTACTTAAAATAATTAGCGGGGCTTTTCACTTTTAGAAAATAAAATAAATCCTAAAACGGCAGATAATAATGAACCACAAATAATACCAAGCTTCGCTTTTTCAATGGTAGCGATATCCCCGATAAACGCCAAATTGGTAATAAATAACGACATCGTAAAGCCAATGCCTGCAAAACAGCCTAAAGCAGCGAAGTCACGCCATTGCATATCAATAGGTTTTTCCGCCCAGCCTAATTTTATAAAAAGCGATGAAAACAAGACGATCCCTAGCGGTTTGCCAATCAATAAACCTAACAAACAACTCCAAAATACCGGCATAGACATAATTTCAGCTGAACTTTCAGGGAGAACAATTCCCGCATTTAACAAGGCAAATAATGGTAATACAAGCAAACTAATTGGACTATGTAATTTACTTTGCCAGCGCTGAACCGGCGTTGTCGCTGATTTCGCAATAACCTCAGCCGCTTCAGCTAATTCATGCTGTTTTTGCTGATCTAAAATCGTTTTGTCGTGATGGTCGATTCGTTTAAACCTTGCGATTAAGCGTTCCATTGAATGTGCGAACCAATTGGTGTCAGCTAAAGGCTTTGTCGGCACGGTTAACGCCGCAAGAATACCTGCAGTAGTTGCATGAACACCGGAGTGAGAAACAAACCACCAAAGAACTAAACCTGAAAATAAATAAAACCAAACAGCGCGAATACCTACCAAGTTAGCGATAAACATCACGGCTAATACAATAGCGCCATAACCTAAATACAGTAATGACACATTGTCGGTATAAAAAAGGCCTATCACCAATACCGCACCTATATCATCCACGATAGCCAGTGCAGTAATTAATACCAGTACCGATTTAGGGACTCGGGCTCCCAATAACACTAACAACCCTAAAGCAAAGGCTGTATCTGTTGCCATTACAATGCCCCAGCCCTGCCAGTCACTTCCTCCTAAAACCGACATGACCATTAAATAAGTTAACGCGGGAACAACCATACCGCCAAGCGCCATTGAAATTGCCAGTATTGAACTTTTGGCATCTTTTAATTCGCCGGCTAATACTTGAAATTTAATTTCAAGTCCGAGTAAAAAAAAGAATAATACAATCAAGCCTTCATTAACCCAGTCAACGGCAGAATGATAAAGTTGGTTATCTCCCCAAATAAAGCCAATATTAAAATTGGTTAACCATACATAGTGTTCATGCCAGCTAGAATTTGCTAAAAACAATGCAATTGCGGTAGCAAATAACAATAAAAATCCTGCCGAAGACTGGCTATGAATAAAAGCTTGTAGCGGAGAAATAACCTTTTCGAACTGTTGTTCAAGTGGCATTCTTTCCCGATTTTGTTCTTTTATATTAATTTTCAACGTCTTGATTCCTTTTGCTTTAATAAGCGTTTATAGAAAAATTAAATACCTTGAGCTAATGCAGCTTTAACTAATCTATTGAGCGCGAAACTATTGGCGCCAACTAAGTAATTTTGAGTGTTTGTTTGTACACAGTGCTGATGAATTTTCTTCATTGTTAACGCTAACTTCTCATCCATTTTTTCGAAAGACTCAGGATAAAAGTTCGCGTTTTGCCCCATCTCGAAGGTAGACATTGCCACGCCCCCCGCATTAACCGCTTTCGCAGGTAAGAAACTTATCTTATGTTTTTTAAAATAATGAATGGCTTCACTTGTGCAAGGCATATTGGCTCCTTCGAACACAAATAACACACCATTTTTCACCAATTTTTTGGCATCATTAATATCCAACTCATTTTGTGTCGCGCATGGAATCGCGATATCAGCGTCAACTTCCCAAGGTTTCTTATCTGAGTACCATTTGATATCCGCACCATTGGCTATTTGACTTAAGTCGGGTTTAGCTTCTTGAGCAAGCAGCTCATCGATAAGTGCTGCACGTAATCCTTTGGTTGCCAATAGGTAGCCAGAAGAATTAGATAAAGTAAGCACTTTGGCGCCTTGCTCTATGGCTTTTTTGGCTGTATTTAATGCGACATTACCTGCGCCTGAAAGAATCAGAGTTAAGTTGTCAAGCGACTGTTCTTTATCCGCAAGTACTTCTTCAACAAAATAGATAACACCAAAACCGGTTGACTCGATACGTACATGACTCCCGCCAAATCCCACATCTTTACCCGTAAGAGCCCCTGAAAATTTATTATTTATTCGACGGTAAGCACCGAACAAGTAACCAATTTCTCTAGGTCCAACGTTAATATCACCAGCAGGTATATCAGTATTAGGGCCAATATATCGATAAAGTTCTCCCATAAACGCCTGACAAAAACGCATAATTTCATTAGTCGACTTGCCTTTAGGATCAAAATTTGCCCCCCCTTTCGCGCCACCAATAGGGAGCCCAGTTAAGGCATTTTTAAACGTTTGTTCAAGCGCTAAAAACTTCAACACTGACTCATTGACATCAGGATGAAACCTTAGCCCTCCTTTGTAAGGACCGATTAAATTTGAATGTTGAACTCGCCACCCCCGGTTAACCTGAACTTCACCTTGATCGTTTTGCCAAACGACATTAAAGCTGATCACTCTATCTGGCTGTAATATACGTGCTAAAACATTATATTGTTCACAAGACTCAACCAGCGCAGGATCTAATTCACTAAATGCAATTAATTCTTCTATCGCTTGTAAGTACTCAGGTTGTTCTGCAAAGGTATCGGATAGTTTGCTAACAAGCTTTTTGACATAATTTGATTGCATAACGAAAACTCCAGGTTTCTGCAATTAGCAGTGCACACAATGGTATTCATTTAGAATATATCAATATTGACTATCCAACATTTATGCCAAGTAAAAAATGGGGCTGAAATCGACAAAAGACTTAAAAACCAATCGTCTTTAACTGATTCAGTGAGAACAATTTACATATTCAACATGTAATTTTTTCATATTAATGTTCACTCCGCTAAATTTCCCATTAAAGTTTTCCTTCAATAGCAAAGTAACCCCTTTAAATTCATTGCGTTAAACAATCCAATAATGTCTGGCACTTTTTGTGCAATAACACTTTTGATATCAACAAAGATAGGAGATTGACATGTTAAAGTGGGCGTTTACTTTTTTAGTGATTGCCATTATTGCTGCGATATTAGGCTTTAGTGGTATAGCTGGTGCCGCAACAAGTATTGCAAAAGTTATATTCCTCATTTTTATCGTTTTGATGATTATTTCATTCATTCTGAACATCACGCGTGGTAAAGCTCCCAAGCCTTAACAGTATTTTTTAACTTTTTTGTTAACTTAAATTCGACATCTTTACTTTTATAAGAGGATCTAATTATGAATATATTTAAATTGTTACTAACAACGACTCTGACATTATTTACCCTAAGCGCATTGACGGCATGTGAACAAGGACCAGCAGAAGAAACAGGAGAGAAAGTAGATGAGGCGATCACAGACGCTGGCAATGCCATTGAAGATGCCTGTGAAGAACTAAAAGATAAAGTAAAATCTGAAGATAAAGACTGTTAATGAACGTGCTAATGAATACTTTTGTTTAGTCTATTCATAGCAAATCATTAACACTTACAATACTGAGAATAACGAGACCTTAGCAAACGCAAATACGCCAAGCTAAGGTCTAGTTTTTTTTACGTCAATTGGCACTACAACAATACATTATTAATAACGGCCACTATATCTTAGGTTAATAAGCAGCTTTACGATTAAGCCATTAAAGAAACGTTAACTGAACACCTAAACCAATGCGTTGTTGGTGTCGATTGTATTCAATGAGCGAGTCACCATAACCATTAAAATATTGCAATAATACCTCATAGCGCTCGTTTATTGGGTAAGATAGGTTCAATTCAACGCTACCTTTATTATTACTTGTTCTTAAGTTATTTCTCACTAAAGCTAAAAAATTAACTTGCTTAAATTGAGTACCCACAGCAATTTCACCATACCCCAGATAACGCGAAATATCAGGATTATCATCTCCTAAAGCATCAAAAGGGTCAGCTTTTTCATCTTCTTCAATTCGATACCATGCCTTTAAACGAACAAAAGTGGCATGATTACTAACAGTTGCCGACGCATATAAACGATTCCAGCTGCGTGACTTTAAACCGCCTCGCCCGTTCGATTGATGTGAAAGACCTAAAGTAAACTCATTAACATTAAAGCCAAACAATGATGTATCGCTTTTCCACGCATAAAATAATTCAGGTTCATAATTGGTTTCTCTAAACGGTTTAGATTTTTCACTATTATAAAGTTGCCAAAATGACACCGCAGTGAAACCAAAATAGACACCATCGCCACGTTGTGAAGCTAAATAAACAGGTAGTTTGATACTTAATTGATACTTTGCTTCCAAATTGTCAACATTTTCTTTATTTAATCCAGTTGTGGTAATGGTGTTGGGATTTGTCACATAGCTAAATGGCAAAATATAATTTTGCCGATATTGAGAAATGGAAAAAGGATTTAACACCGCATTACTTTGCGAATGTACTCTTTCGTTTAATACTGAAACCGGTTTTACCGCCATCTGATTAGCAGATAATGTTGTGCTAACCAGAGTTAACATACTTAATATGAACCTTTGAAAAACTGAAGGTATCTTTTGAAACATTTTATCGCCTTTAATTACTAAACACATTATTGGGTTGGTACTTTTGGATAAATCAATTTATTTCATTCTGATTATCATCGCTTTGTTTATTCAACATAGCGTTTAATTTCTCTCCTCCTTTGATAGCAAAATCTAGCGTCCTAATTGGAAATGGTATAAGAATGTTCGCACTTTTCAGCGCATCGTTTATCACGGCAACCGCTTGATGACGTGCCTGCATAAAACCAGTTTCGCCAGGATAATCTATCCAAAACCATACCAATAAATTAATACTGCTATCGCCAAATCCTTCAGCATAAACCGCTGTCTCATCTTTTTTAATAACAAAGTCACATTGATTCAACTGTTCAACTATGACCTTAGCCGCTTCTTCAGGATCATCTGCATAGGAAATTCCAACCGGAATTTCAATACACCGAATACGATTGACTGAGAAGTTAGTGAGAATATTACGAAACAAGATTTTGTTTGGGACGATTTCTAATTGTCCAAAAAAGGTTTCCACCAGTGTATTACGCAAGTTAATTGTTTTTACCGTACCAAATACACTATCAGCACGAATAACATCACCGACTTGAAAGGGTTTACGTATTCCCATGGCAATCCCTGCAATCAAATTTTCTGTCATATCTTGGAAAGCAAAACCAATGGCTAAGCCAACAATCCCAGCCCCTGCTAATAAAGAAGTAACGGTGCCTTTTAAACCGATAAAATCTAGCGAGATAAAGATACCTGCGATTAAAATACTGACCTTACCAATAGAAGTCAGTAAATCAGCAATTTGTTTTGAATCTAACCCTTTACGTAATATGTTTCCGATAACTTTACCAAAAAATCGTGCCATTAAAGAAAAAATAAACACGATCAAAAATGCCACAACAACGTTGGGGATATGCATGATTAATTCTTGCAACCATGTGTGTAGCTTCTCTTCAATCAACCCCGAAAAATTATCTAACACGTTTAAATTCATAATTTGCAACTCACTCCAAATGCTCATGTTAAAATTGACAATAAAACCTCGTAAGTACCAGCGCCCCTTACAATGACTTCTTTTGTTCCGCTAAATATTCGGTTAAGGCTGATTCTTTTTTCTGAATCACCTGTAAAGAGTTTTTAATTTCATTGGTATATTGTTCGACGTGTCTTTTTAATGATTTACTTTCAATAAAACGCTCTAAACTATTGATCAATTCTATGTTTTGCTTAGCATGTTTGCGCAATTGTTGAAGCTCATTCAGTAATGTCATTCCAGCTAATTGATAGTTTGAACTTTTTAAAGGGGAATATGTTTGAAGAGAACTAGCAGATTGCATCGCGATAAGGTGATTTAATCTAGAAATAGATAACAATCTCATGTCTATTTCTTCATGAAAATCTAACCCAACCTGATTCGTTTTCAGGTTATATTGCAAACTCAAGAGATTTTTAATTTCTTCTGTATATGTTTGAGCTATTTCTTCAATGAGTGCTAGATCACCGTAACTAACGTTTGTACTATCAATATTACGCACATTACCTCCACAAAAATGCTGAGTACTAATGACAATAACCAAGATTTATGCCAACCTACGCAAGCTAAGCAATCCTACTGACTAGAATGCGATATTTGATTTGCTAAGTACTTTTTACATAGTAACTTTGTAATTTTGACAATCTCTCCTTCGATCAGGAATGTAAATATGTATACCCCTTCTGTATTAATTAGTGTCTCGAGTGAAAGCTTTGTTAACCTTCTATCTTCATTATCTTTAGACAAAAAATTTGCAGTGAAGCAACGACCAAAGTTGCAATGGCTCAATGGGCTATCTGAAAATCCTGATATCGCCATAATAGAAACGAATCAATTTAGCCAAGATGATTATGAATTTTTAGCTGAGCATAAATTTTTTCCTGACACAGACTTTATTTTCCTCAGTGAAGGGATGCCCAACGAATTACTCGATAAAGCGGTATTAAAATGCGCAGCTTACCACTATCGCACCCCGATTGAAGTGACGCATATTGATGAGCTTTTGGAAGAATTTTTCGACGAATCGCAATTAAGTCATGTCGCTAGCCACGTCGTAAAGTCGAGTAACTTAGATCAGTTCGGACTTTTATACGGCTCTTCGCGAGTGATGAAAAAGCTTTATCGAAGTGTGCGAAAAGTGGCGACCTTTGATACTAGTGTGTTAATTGTTGGTGAAAGTGGTGTTGGCAAAGAACTCGTTGCTCATACTTTGCATAATGCTAGCGAAAGAGCAGAAAAACCATTTATTGCTGTTAACTGTGGTGCTTTAAGCCAAGAGTTAGCTAGCAGTGATCTTTTTGGTCATATAAAAGGTGCATTCACCGGCGCCCATCACGCAAGAGATGGCTATTTCACTCAAGCAAAAGGAGGCACGTTATTTCTTGATGAAGTCACCGAAATGCCAGAAGAACTTCAAGTTCAACTGCTTCGTGTCTTAGAAACAGGCGATTACTCACCGGTTGGCAGTAATAAAGTATTACATGCCGATGTTCGCATTATCGCGGCAACGAATCGAGATTTAGCCGATGCAGTCGCCGATGGTATCTTTAGAGAAGATCTTTATTTTAGGTTAGCTCAATTTTTATTACACGTGCCACCATTACGAAGCCGAGGCGATGATATTCAAGGCTTGGCAATACACTTTCTAGCTTACAAAAATAATGATGAAAATTTAAATAAACCAATTTCAGAAGCGGCAATTGCCAAGCTAAGCGATTATCACTGGCCGGGTAATGTAAGAGAGCTGAAATACTCGATAGAACGCGCCTATATTCTTGCAACCGATATGATCGATGCTGATCACATTGTATTAACAGAACAACAAAACGAAGACAATTTGAATGTTCCGGTAGGTGTCCCTCTTGCACAAGTCGAAAAACAAGCAATTCTTGAAACCTTGGAACAACAACAAGGTAACAAAAGTGACACGGCTCGCTTATTAGATATCAGTGTAAAAACCTTATATAACAAACTTGAAAAATATGACGATTCAGAAAAACCACAAGAATAGCGTCACGAATAAATACTGAACTAAAATTATTCATTAACTGATGGCCGTTTAACGATCTTTGTTCACTCAAATGAATGAGTACGCGATAATTATATCCTGATAATAATTACAAATAGCTCATGTAATTTTTTCACACTTTTGACCTCACCCTCCTTTTACTTTTTAACAAAAACCAAGTTATTGATTAAATAACAATGACTTAACCTGTCTGGCACAATCACTGCTTTATGGTTAATACCTTACAACAAAAGGAGATAACTGATGAAGTTCAATTTAACAAAACCAATCTTGATTTGTGGATTCTTATTGTCATCACCTTCGTTACTTGCCGCTCAAAAGTGGCAAGATAAAGCGCTTGATGCATGGATTGACGGTAAGGCTGAAACAACTTTAATGTTTAATACTAATTTAAGTGCATTTGATATTAATACCGACGTTAATCATCAAGTAATAACGCTTACAGGTAAAGTAGATAGCGAAATAGAAAAAGACCTTGCAGAAGAATTACTACTCACTCTTGAGCAAGTGAAAAGCGTTAATAATCACTTAACTGTGATGGCGGATCCGGCTATTTCTCTACAAGAAAAAACCATCAACACTTTAACGGATGCGAAAATTAATACCGTAGTCAAAACAAAATTATTGATGGATCAAAATATAGATGGCACAGATATCGATGTAGACACAACAGATCGCGTGGTTACTTTATCAGGGAAAGTCTATTCTGATACTGAGCATGATCTAGTTGTCTCAATTGCTCAAAACACTAATGACGTGAAAGAAGTCGAAGATGAATTAACGATTGTTAGTCACTAAACAAGTTAACTCTCAATAACATATTAACCAATTAACCTGACTCAATGAGATAACAATTTGAAGCGTTTGCTTCGATTGTTATCTCTGTAACTAATCATGGAGATGACATGCATACTATATTTGACGCCTTAAAAGACAGCCATGAAAAACAACGCTTACTGCTTGAGATAATATTGAAAACATCCCCAGGTTCTAAAACACGGGCCGAGTTTTACTTATTACTAAAAGAAGAACTTGAAAATCACTCAAGTGCCGAAGAACGATACTTTTATGCCCCCTTAATAGAGAATGACCAAACCATTGAGCTAACTCGCCATGGTATTGCAGAGCATCATACTATTGACAAAATTATCGAAGAGCTTGACGCTACGGACTTAAATTCACCCGCATGGTTAACGCTGGCAAAAAAACTTCAGCATAAAGTGTTACATCATTTAGAAGAAGAAGAGAGAAGCTTTTTCCAAATGGCAGGTAAAGCACTTACAGATAACCAAAAAGTAAAATTAGCTGAGCAATATGACCAAGAAATGGCACTTTAACTGCCATTCAAATTGTATCTTTGATTAATTATCTGGAGGGCTAAATGTTTATCGTTAAATACTATGTAACTGCGGCATTGCTATGTTTTTTGATGGCTTTTTATTTAACTTTCGTATTGTTTCAGGCGCTATTAATATGGCTTGGGCTTTCTTTGCTGTTAGTTTCCATAGCTTATACTTTTCAAATGCCTTCAATATTTAGAAAAAGCCAAGACGGTAAAATTTCAGCTTGGATACAATGGGCATTTATTCCCTTTCTTACGGGAGCAAAAATATATAATGCTTGGGCAAGAAGACATGATAAAGCGCCTGCGATCCAAAAAGTACAGGACAATTTGTACCTTTCTCGCCGCTTATTTAGCGAAGACTTGCACACTCTGAATGAACAAGGTATCAGTTGTATTGTTGATGTTACGGCTGAGTTTGTTGGGTTAGAAAGCGCCATGACAGATAAAAAGTTTGATTACTTAAATATTCCGACACTGGACCATCAAGTACCTTCGTTAAAGCAATTGTTTCACGCGCTCAATTGGATTGATGTACAAATATCACAATCAAATGCGGTTGTTGTCCATTGTGCCTTAGGAAGAGGTCGCTCGGTATTTGTCGTCGCCGCTTATATTTTAAGTAAAGATACAAGCTTGTCAGTAGAACAAGTGCTAACCTCGCTTAATCAAATCAGAAGTACAGCAAACCTTAATAGAGCGCAGCTAAAAATATTACATGCTATCCAAAACAACAAGCAACTCCAACTTCAATCACCAACGTGGTTAATTATTAATCCGGTGTCCGGCGGAGGAAAATGGCAAACTTATCAACAACAGTTATTGCGTGAATTAACAAAAACAATGCGCTTGCGTGTTTATGAAACAACACCATCATTATCGGCAAAAGACCTTACTGAAGACGCTATCAAACAAGGGGTATCAACGGTTATTGTCGGCGGTGGTGATGGTACTGTCACCGAAGTTGCCGGCGCACTTATTCATCGAGATATCACCCTAGGTATTATTCCTTTAGGAACAGCAAATGCATTGTGTCATGTGCTATATGGTATCAACTCTAAAGTTTCGCCAATTGAAAGTGCTTGCCATGCAATCACCAGTGATAATATTCAGAAAATTGATACCGCGCAATGTAATGGTCAGCCAATACTGCTGCTATTAGGTATTGGCTTTGAGCAAAAAATGATCGCGCACGCCCATCGAGAGGAAAAAAATGAACAAGGTCAATTGGCCTACTTAACGGGTTTTTTTAATGCCGTGATGAGTGAAGAACACCAAGAAATACGTGTAACATTTGATGACGAAACCACTGAAAATATTAAAGCACATAGTTTAGTTATCGCAAACATTGCACCATTTAGTACAGTATTAGCTCATGGAGGCAAACCTCCAAAAGTTAATGATGGACAATTGCATGTCACCTATTTAGACAACAGTGAATCGTTAGGAGGAAGACTATTAGCACTCTCCGATCTGACCTTATCAAGTTTAGGCTTACAAGATAAATCGACACTATTTCAATACAAAGATGCCCAACACATTGTTATACAAGCAAAAGAGACAATAGATTATGTCATTGATGGTGAAAATTTTTCAGCAGAAGAGTTATCAATCTCAATCAAGCCTGAATCTTTAAAAGTATTTTCAGGATGATTGAATAACAGATTATCATAATTAAAAATCAGCCCCCAGCATAAGCGCAAGGGGCTATTGAATAAGTGAGATAACCAATAAGCTAATGTGTATAAAAATTGTCAATTATGACAATCTAATTATTGATTTAAAATTTATAACCAATGTTTAACGTAATAAATGGTGTAGTTTCAATCTCCCCTCTATCGGCGAACCAATGATATTCATCAGCTCGAGTAAAACCAACCCCAGTCCCGATGACAAAACCATTATTTTCTAATCCGTCAAAGTGATAATCATACGTCACAAATATAAAACCATCTTCGGCCTGAATGCTTTCTTTACCAACCACAAAGCCGTATGCATGCTTATTTTTTACATCGCCAAATGTTGTTTGGGCGCCCAATGCAAAACCTACAGCACCAATTGCCGCATAGTATTTTGTTGATGTTGTTTTGTAACCCAGCTGGGCACCAATAATGCCGCCGTATTGGTGGCCTAAGCCTATGGTAGTTTCGTACTCGCCAGCAATAGATAGCAACGGTAACAAAGCCAAAGTAATGAGTGTTTTTTTCATAGAATTCCATTTGATACAAATTGATAAACGACTTACCAATAAATGTTGAAGATGAACAATTGTATCTACCTGACGGTCAAATAAAGGTAAAATCTTGCGTTGTTTGTCAGGCCCGTTCAATTCCCTCTATGTTGCCAAGCGCAAAGCAAAAGTGACGCAATATTTTTATACTAACTAAGATTATTCACCCTTGGTTCACTTTCGGCTTGATATCTTTGCTTTCACTTTACTTACTAAAACTATTTTTAAAGGAAGAATATGAAATTTATCGTGTCAAACCTCTCAATTATTGCGTTAACTTTAGGGGGACTTTCTGCTAACGCTTCACAAGATTATAATTTTTTGCAAGTGCATGGAATTGTCAAATCTGAATACTCAGATATTGACCAATTTGGATTAACTGGCTTTGAAGTACGTGCTAACAAGCGTTGGCAAAACGTGTTTGGTGAACTCCGCTACCGAGACCTTAACGATACAGAAGATGGTATTAAATTCGAAGAAGACCGCTGGAGCGCAAGTTTAGGTTACATCATTCCGTTTTCTGAAATCATGCATTTTGATGTACGTGCAAACTACGGCAACATTGAAGCTGAATTAAGTAATAACAATGGCCACACTGGCTTTGACGTTGACTATTACGGTGGTAGCGGCTTTGTTCATTACACTGTGGCTAGAAACATAAACCTTTACGCAGGATTGGAAGTTCAAACCACAAAAGATGCCCCAAATCAAAAAGCCTATCACCTTGGTGCTAACTATGCCTTTGGCAAACTATCTCTAGGTACTGAGTACGTTAAATATTCAGACTCTGATGCACTCAGTTTATTTTTACGATATGAAAAGGTTAGTAATATGAGTTTATAAGAAATATTAACAGATTAGTTATTAAAAGATAGATTTTAAGGGGAGAGCAATTTGAAAACGCCTGTATTGGTTGGGTTAGTAGAATTTATATGACTTAACGAAATATATTAAAACATAGGTAATAAATCTCATAGATCGTATCAGGAAAAAATTGAAGTAGAAACAGAAACTTGAGTGAGTTTTAAAAAATTTAGATATGAAAAGAAAACCGTGTGCCAATTTTCTTAATTTAACGTCCTGATATTAAGAAGTTTTAGCATACCGCTTGCACTATTATAGATAGAGCAAGCGGTTACTAAAATTTATGAGTCAACACATAAGTTAACTTTCATAGAAAATTTAACACTTTGATTTTATTATCTTTCTTTAATATTCAATAGATATTAAAAACCTTTGTAAAGACGGCTTCGAACAATTGAACTCACAGCCAATAGCAGATATTCAGTTGTAACTCATTTTTACACCTAAATGATTAATTACTTTATAACATATAGCTTTAACGCCAAACCTACGTTTATGCTAACCAGTATTGTTGATATTAAGATAACTTACATTGATATTTATTTAATAACTTGAAGGTTATATGGCTCTGGTTGGTTAATTCCCAACAATTTACGCTGTGTTTTACCGTGATAATCATAAGCCTTGATTATTGTATTAAATAAGCGAGATACAGCACTAGGTGTCGATTTTATTCCCATTGTTTGAGGGAATATGCATAAGTCTTCACCCACTAAATGTTCTTTAAGTAGCCTCGTTGCAACACTTTGGCTACCATGAGGGTACATGAGGACAAGAAGTTTTACTGGCGACATGCCGATTGAGAAATCTTCTTTAACTTCGAATAAATCTCTTAAGTACTTTTGCTCTGTGCTTGGAATTGCATACTTTATTATATTAGTGTGATTTTGAAATTTGGCATCCAAAATAATGACCAAAGGCTCTTCCCAATCTTTGTTGTCTATTTGTAAAACAAAGTCAGGGCAATAATGGTGTTCTCCAAATTTCGCTTTATCGTGTGAGCTAGGTGGTTTAGAGACTTTGATTAAATCACCTGGTCTAGAAATACCTTGTCGAAATTTATAAATATTAGGCTCGAATTTTAGCGAAATAGTTGTATCGAGATCTTTATAAAGAAATAAATTATTTGTCTGGCCCTTCGGTCTTGTCGCTAATTCACCGTCATAAGGTAAAGTCTCAGAATAAGAAATATAGGATTCAAGCGTTCTAGGGATTTTTAATTCTTTTGAAACAAGTGAGTTTAAAAAGAGTAAACAACAAATCTCGTAAATAGAGGATAGGCTTCTTAATCCCATTAATACGTTTTCTGTATTTATGTCTGGCGCTTTTGAAAGGTACCACTGGTTTATCTTGATATACGAGGTTCGATAATGTGGCCTTGCAGTGACAAAAGGGGTCATCTTAGGTCGTAATTGCGGTACCAGTTTAACATTTAAGTTTTTGTCATACAGTGAGATCAGGAATTTGTTTTTCTTCTCAACTTTAGCTATTTCACTTAATTGATGAGCGATAATATCCTTTTTATAACCTATCAACGTATGATCGAAAGATACAAACTCATTGCTATCATCGGTAGTGGTCATTTTTCTTTGGACGCCATCATCAAGCTCACTTAAGAAATTCTTACGTAAATTCGAAAGATACTGTTTAGCCGCGAAAAGAAAGCTATAGATAACTCTGTTTTCAAATACGTCCGAATTCTCCGCGAGAATTTCTTTGGGTACCTGATGCGAGACATATGGCCGATTATTTATCAGTATGTTTGATGTGTGAATATCACTTGGTTCGACTTGATCGAGGTGGCTCAGTAAATAATGAACGCTATCAGGACCGGTAGGTTGCCCTTGTTGAGATAACACCATCTCGTGTTCCCAATTAAATTTATGATCTTTGATTATCTTGGCTTGGTTAGTAAATAAATAATCAACGGCATCTTTAATTAGAGCGAAGCGGTTACCCGCGCTTTCATTGTCCTTGTTTAAGCTAGTGCTGGTATAAGATTTAGAGAAGCACAGCAGATATACATCGTCCAGATTAGACGATATATATTGAATCATTTGTTGTGCTAATTCAGCGTTAGCTCGGCGGGCTCTTATGTCTACTTTAAATGTGTGAGGGTGAATAAAATCATTATCGAAGCACAATGAAACTTCACTCTCACCAAAGTAATTATAAAACACTTGTTTGTGGTGTTTTTCGCTAGGCTCAACAGTAATGAATGTACGCTTAGTGTCAGATGCTGACACTAAGCGTAGTTTGTACGGGACATCACCAATAACGACGTAGGGATCACCATTATCAAATAACTCCGCTGGTACAGTGACTTCTATGTCAATGTAATCAGTTTCATTAATTTGAATGATTTCACTCGTTGTTGGATAGAAAGAATTTTTGTAATTTTGTCTTTCTACGTATAACGCCCATTGGATCATAATAATGCACCATAGGTGTGTAGATTTAATTGACCACGGTTAATAATTCGCTGCAGGCGTGAATTAGTTTTGGTTAAAGCATCAGGTAAAATGTGCTGTAATGCTTGAAGTCTTACACCAAACTCTTCACCAAACCCGTTTAGTAACGGGATTATATGTTGAGATACCGCGTAGTCTAATGCTGTTAATCTATCACTGATCATCAAGCTAGAGGCAACGTTGTAATAGTTGGTGATAGCTTTAATCTTTCGGTATGAAACGATCACTTGTGAACCGAATTTTGTATTGTCGTCATAAAGTACTTTAATAATATCGTTTAATATATTTTGTACTTCGTCAGGGAGCGCTGTATTTGCCTTAGGCTGGAATAATCTTATGAAGTCATTTCCGCTTAGTATTTGCTTCACCTTAGCTTCTTTTTCAGAAGTGCTTTGGATGATAGCCGAACCGTCTATTTGCTCTTCAAAATGAACAATCGCGCTACGATCTAGCATTCTTGGTGTTAAGGATTGTACCGATTCGTCGTGGTTGATAGTGCCTAAAAATCTAATGTGCTCAGGAACAGCAAGCATTGGATTGTCTTGGTCGCCAGTGTGGATTACTCGGTTTGACTCTTTATCCGCCATTTCCATGAATGGACTGAAATAGTGCTCTGGTTGAGATAGGTTAAATTCATCCAGTAAAACAATTGCTGGTGCATTTACATCGCCATCGTTTTGAGCTTGCATTTGATTGATTAAATCATACAAACCTGTGGCAGAAGGGACATAGCTTTGAGATAGCGCGTTATAAAAACCAAGTACATCACGTTGAGAAGTCCACCCGCGAGCAACAGGAATGTTGAGTAATCGGTTATCCAATCCCGCCGCTTTACCAATTAATTTAGCTAGTGACGTTTTGCCTGTGCCGGGTAAGCCACTAAATAACGTAAACTGACTCTGACTCACGCATGTGATGATGTTCGTTAAATCTTCGAAGTCGACTTTACGCCCGAAATCGGTTAATTGTTCAGAGACACTTTCGATGAACTGGCTTTGCTCGGTTGTGTCAAAACTTTCAAGTTTAGTGTTGGCTGGCGTATTAAATGAAATATGCTCTTTGTGCTCTTTCTTCAGCACCCCACTAAGCATATCAACTCTAGGTTTAAGTTTAACTAATTCATGCAGTAATTCATCATTGCTATCACTAATCTGCTTTTGGATGTTGTCTTTTTGCTCTTCGAGTTTTTCTAAATCATTATTTGCAAACTTAATTGCGGCAGAAAGATCTGTTCTATAATTTTCCATTTCTTCTAATGAACTATATTGCTGGAACTTTTCTTGTATTTGATTCAGGTCATTATTTGCGTCATCAATCTGCTTTCTTTTTTCTAATAACGTCGAGTCTAGCTTGCTAGCTTCTTCAGCCGCTTGCTCTTTTTGGAAGTCGATATTGACAGAGTTTTTCAACTCTTCATTAGCTTGACGAACCTGAGTTTCTATAGCCGCTTTTTGCTGGCGCAATTGGTTGCAGGACTCAGTTAAATCCGCCATGTCTTGAGTTAGTCGTTCTTCGAAACGCGCACGCTCTTCTTGAAAATATTCGTCTTTATTGTCGTCAATGAAGGCTTGGAGTATTTCCTTGCCTTTTTCTGATTCGATAAATTCATCGAGCAGGGTTTTTCTTTCATGTGGCCAAGCATCAGCTAAATCAAAAAGATCGAATAATTTATTAAATCTCGGTTTATGCACTCTGAACTCACGGATGGTGCCGACTTGCTTTCTAATTAGATCACGTTGACCTTTACTGAAGTTCCGAATATTAGGGTTAGAAGCTAACATTCCGCCGTAACGGGTCACAAGATCGTGATCGCTGATATGGTCAATGAGTTTTTCAGCATGGTTTAACGCGTCTTTTAGATCGCTAATAACAGTAAAATCATTTGCGCCAAGCTTAATGGTTGTCACTTTTTCATGGACTAAACCTAGGTGAATTTCACTGTAGTGGAATGATTGCAATAACTTTGTTTGATCAGCTGAACGCTGCTCTTGTGATACGGCAGAAAGTTCAACCAAATATTCGTTGAATGATTCATTCTCAATATTGACTGAAACTACTTCAAAGGGGCCTGATAGTATATCGTCATTTTCTAGGAAAACTAATTTGGAAATTGGTTTGTTGGAAGTAGTGATAAGCATGTTGTTGTGATCGGGAACAACATTTTTAATGATCTGAGCTGTAACTAATTTAGACTTTATCGGACTAGCATGCTGGCCAGTTGATACATAACGGCATTTACCATCTTCCATTTCCTTTGACGTTTCATTGACGCGAAGTTCAAATAATTCATGAGTATATCTGCTTTCTAAATCATCGTAGCCAGCTGTTACGAAAACCATCTTAGTATCACAAAAATGTTCTTTGGTATTAATGGGGTAGTATTCATCATTAATTTTTTCAAATACGGCTTGAACTATGCCTTGGTGAGATGAGTTCCTAAAAGAGTGATCAAGATATGCGATAATAGCGCGTTCAGCGGTGTGGTTCATTTAAAATCCTAAGAATATTTTTTAAGTTTATTAACAATGTGATAGGGAGGTAGCGTCCTTTGCTATATTTCATAGGTAGAAGTCATGGAACAAGTTAGATGACCCAGGAGTCAAAAAGAAACTAAAACAATCACTTATCAATAGTAATATAAAGGCTGTAAAATCAAAGTAAAGGATAATTTTGTTCGTTATTTGAGTTAGGCATAGACAACACTAAATATATTGTTGATTTTAACGGCAACAAATACCAAATAGATACACAAAATTGTATCTTTTCCAACCAACAATAAATGGCTGTTTTAAGTACAGTCATAACGCTCACACTATCGATTAAAAACATTAATGAGTTTAAAATTACAACTTGAGATTAACTCCCATTTTTTGTTTTATACTTCTTCTGCTTTTAGATTTATTAATGCTAGAAAAAGTTGGATTAACCTTAACTTCAAATTCGAAATGGATATTACTTGTTTGGTCAGAGCTATCTGCTTCGGGTCTAGTTGGCATTACATAACGGTTATTACAGAAGCGAACCAGCACATCTTCAGGAATATAAAAATTTTTGAGATGTTCAACATGAATCCTCTTTATTGTTTTAATAACTGTATCCAAATCAATAGATCTGTTCTTTTGTTTAATAATCTTTAAAGTGGTTTTTGCTAGATCTTCACAATTTAATTGTTTGAAAAAATCTAACACGACTAAATCATTAATAACCCCCTGTGGTTCAAATGTAGTTTTTAGCTTGCTCAGTTCCTTTAATTTATTAGCAATACTTGGGAGTAAATGAAGGCGCTCGGTAAATAGCTGCTTTGTGTTATCACATCCAATTGACCATGCCTCCTCTTTATTAAGCTTACCTATTGAATGTAGAATAGTATCAACTGCTTCATTGATATTGCTTATTTCCCTCTCGGTTTCTTCCACCAATGCTGTATTTTCAGAGCAACGTTTTTTCTTATTAACCAAGGACTCTGTTGGCTTTTTATATTTCCTAATCTCAGCCATTTTTTCACGTTTGGCCTGCTTTTCATTGTAGTGATATTCGTCCATATAAAATAATGTCCCAAACTATATTTGAACTTCAGCTTGCCAGTACTTTAAACAGTTTTCAATCTGTTAAACGACTATTTAGAGTGTACTCAAAATGAACGTTCATTTTCCGTAATTACTTTGTCAGTTTTAAGTATTGTGGCTTTTAAAATATCCAATTATTTTGGAATTCTAGATTTAAAACATACGGTGACAAATATGAGTGCACAAATAGGGTATATTCGAGTAAGTACAGTCGAGCAGAATACAGCTCGCCAATTGTTAAATTTAAAATTAGATAAAGTTTTTACGGACAAATGCAGCGGCAAAGATACAAATCGACCAGCACTAACTCAGCTAATCGAATTCTCTCGTGAAGGCGACGTTATTCATTGTCATGACATCAGCCGAATGGCTCGTTCAACCGAAGACTTGCTTCGCTTAATCAAAGAGTTTACCGCTAAAAATATCACCTTAAAATTTCACAAAGAAAACTTAACCTTTGATGGCTCTAACAATCCTCTCCAACAGTTGATGATGACCATTCTATCTGGGATCTATCAATTCGAAAGAGCAATGATTTTAGAACGCCAGCGAGAAGGAATTGAGATTGCTAAAGCCAAAGGTAAATACCGAGGAAAAAGAGTTAACCACAAGCTTCATGACCAAATTCGTGAACTATACGCTCAAGGTCATAATAAAACCCAAATAGCTAAAAAGCTAGGGTGTGTCAGAGCTACAGTATACAAAGCTTTATCCTAGCTAATAGTATTTCGCCATACTCTAAAAATTTTTCTGTTTTCCATTCCTTCATAAATACTGATATGGCGAATTTCACTTCTAACCTTAGGATCTCCCCCTTCCGCCTTATTCCCATGTTTTGTCGTGATTGTTATGTAATGAAGTCCGTGTAGCTTTCTCAAAGACTTAATTAACGTTTCATTTTTAACAAAAATATTTAAATTTTCCAATTCGAATTTCAAATTTCTAAGAGGTGTTGGTTGAGCATAAGAATATCCGCGATAATCAACCCAAAAACTGCCATCTTCACCAATATTATATAAAGACTGTTCAGATTCTGCAGTCCAAAAAACTTCTCCAAAGCTATTTGATTCATTAGTTTCTATTAGAAACTTAATACCAACGGCAATAGCTATATCGATTTTTGTAAGTATACGGTTTGATACTAAATTCAAATAAAAAACATCCTCCCAAATATTGGCTTTAACTTCATCTTTGAACCTAACACCATCACTCCCCTTATAAGGCGTCACCGTGCTTTTAAATAATTCTCGAGTATCCTTTTTCATCTGATAGTTTAATTTCAGGGGGGTTCTATAAGTTCCTACCGACTCGCTCAAGTCCATAAATCTACAACCATCGACTTAATAACAATAACTAATATTTACACCTTTCCATAACTACCGTCAACTCTAGCTGCTGAGTATTTCTACTAATATACAAGTGCTAACAAAATACAAAACCACAAACACTACATACATAACACGCTGTTATAAAAGTATTTTTTGTTGGTTCATACATCCTATCATTGCCGCTATTAGTAAACTTCTATCCTACTTAGAATGACCTCAAATCAAATGATTTTGTTTTTATGTTCATTTAACAAGAGGTAACAGCTATGAACTCACTTATCCCTGTAGACAGAGCAGGTAATTCGCTAATTCAGATCAATCAACAATTCGTATATTACAAGAGTGATTCGAAGCGAAAAAAAATTGAATGGAAACGAGATTCTGGATTAAAGGCTAAGAAAGTTAATGCTTCAGGCTATAATCTAACATACAAGGTAGATGCTGAGTCGAATGCAAATCATAACGTATATGTTTTTGCTATGACCATGGTTGCAAATATAAGAAAAGTTGAAGAATTTATTGATGATACTCCTCTTAAGCCTTTCCTAATAACGCATTTAACACCGAAACGGTTTCATATCATCTACGCCATCGAAAATTGCAATACATTAGATGGAGATAAGATAGCAAAAGCAACAGGAGAAAGACTTAATAACTGGAAATTAAACAATATTTCTGCCACGTATATCCCAATAGCACAAACAAAGTATTGGGCAAAAGGTAAATCTTACACCGTAAAAACAGTTTTCAGCATGGGCGCTGGCTATGACGCTAAATACTTTGTGGAACGAATGAGTTTAGATATTTGGCTAACTCCTTTATCCCTTAACGATCAACCTGATTGTCGAACCCAAATTAATGATAATTGCCTACCAAAGTTTCTTTTAACTTTTGCAAAATCAGTTGCAAAATCGATTGCATGTCCATTGGATAATGTTGTTATACCAATGCTGGTGATGCTGGCTTCATTAATCCATCACAAAATTCATATCCAACCAAACAACGCAAGAAACTTCCTACTAGCTATTAATTTATGGGGAGTAGTTATCATGCTTTCTGGTAGTAAAAAATCTCCACCATTACGATATCTGATTGATTTTTTAAAACCTTTGCAAGAACAGGCTAACGACAAATATTTCCATGAAAAAAAGTCATTTGAACGATTACAAAAGAAAAACGCTTTAACTAACAAAACAATAGAACGTGAAGCAGAAAAACTTTTAAAAGAAATAATAGGGTTAAGCGAAGACGATCCTGAAAAGATGCAAATTAACTATGACGTTGAAGAGCTCTTAAAAGGGTTACAAGATACAAAACAAAAGTGTCCGCAAAAGCTGTATACCTTAGCTGATTTTACTCCTGCGGCATTTGTTGAAAAAATGATCCAAAATCCTAATGGATTACTACTTCAATTAGATGAATTATTTCAATTATTTGAAAAACTTAGCAGAAAAGAAAACGAAAGCCTTCGAGGTTTTTTCTTAGCACTATTTGAGTCTTTTGGTGTATACGACAAAGCCCTAAAAACAGAAGAGCAAAGGGATTGTTCTGATCGAACCATTTCTATTATCGGCTCCACACAGCCGGATAAAATACGACCTATGATCGCCAAGGCCATAAGCGGCACTGACCAAAATGATGGTTTTTTTAATCGCTTTCAACTACTTGTTTGTCCTCAACCAATCGCTACGATTGAAAGCCAAACTCATGATATTGACCCTGCTTTAGAGGTAGAATTTAGAAACTTTGTAAATACCTTAGACAAATCAAACCTAGGTTTTGCTAAAGATACCAAATTAACAGAAAAACGTGTTCAGTTTAGTAGTAATGCTCAATCCCTGTTTGATCAGTTCAGTATTGATAATGAACTAAGTATTCAAAAGCTCTTATCTGGCAACGGTAATGAAGTAATTGCGAGCCATTACAATAAATACCCTGCGTTAGTCGCTAAGCTGGCAACACTATTTAACCTAGCAAGTATATTTGATGCCAACAAACAGCTAGCGATAAAAACAGTGAGAAGTAAATATGTTTCTCAAGCAATTAATTTTGTCAATTACTTAAAATCACACGCAAACTTTATCCTTAGTAGTGAAACCAATATTACTCATAAAAATGCCGAAAAGATTTTATCTTCTTTAGCTCGATTTGATGACGGTCACTTCACAACTGCTGATATTAAACGTTTTGATTGGTCTGGCTTAGGTCGCGATACAAAAGCGATCCAAGACGCTCTCAATTTCCTAGTTGAAATGAGAGTCCTTAAAAAAGGTAAGGCTACCAAAGCTAATTCAGAGCGTTGGTTAATCAATCCACTTTATTTAACTAAGTAGTTTTAAATATTCACACACTTTACACACTCATCATGTATGTAAAGTGTGTGACTTTCATGAGGCATTAACCATGACAAAAATCAGTTCATCATCTAACAGTATCTCCCAGCATCAGAAAAAAAACAATAATACAACTACTCATGCAGACCCCAGTGTGAGAACCATTACTAGTAAACCAACCTACCTAGAATCGGTATATAAGTATTTAACCACTACTTCTAAACTGCTTACTATTCCAGAAGTAAAACGACTCCAGTACCAATTTGAAAAACCTAGATGCTTCTATTCAATCATGGAATCTTGGTTCAGATTGCAAAGTTATGATGAAAGCCTATCCAACGAGGAACTAAGGTTTCTTGAAGATTATCTACAAGCTGTATTAGAAAACCCTGTTCATACAGGATTTTTGCCATTTTGCGATGCGTTAGCTTTCACCATTGATGTAAATGAAAAGCAGCTACAAAAGCTACATAAAGCTTTTTTGAACTTTAATCACAAAGACTTTAAGCAAACTAAAAAATGTCGATTAGTACGCGAAGACCTACCTGATTCACCAGAGTTTTTTACTTTTTATTCAAAGTTTTCATTTGGAAAAGATAAACACATTTATGTTTTCTGGGGGCTATCTGACAAAGTTAGAAAGCAACGCCCTGATCATCGTCGATTAAAGATATCTTTTAATCCCGCTCGCTTTAATCGAGATGAACTGATTACATTCTTTGATTGGTTAAAGAGTTGCAAGCTATTTAATTACCGAAAGTTAATGCGCTCAGCAAACGTTACTAGAGTAGATGTGGCAGCTGATATTATTGGGGTGCACGTTAAAGATATCTTAGCTGATAAAGAAAAAGTCCTGTTTTTCGATTACTACCCCAAAGAAGATGATCTTTCTCTTCGAGTTCAAACACAGGAAATTGGCAATCCTGAACGTAGTAAATCGTTACTTTATGACAAAGTGTTCAAATTACTAGGACTGGGTAACCCTGATATTACATTGCCCGTTTTCAAAAATTCATATGTTCCGATAGCTCGGTATGAAAGACGTATCAAGTTGCGCGACTTTAAAGCATTATCATTGTCAAAGTTACAGGACTGTCCATACTTTCTAGATCAGACAACAATGTACTCTCCTAGCATTTTGAGACAGCTAACACCTGAACAACGCAATAGTATTGAACGATATGGTTTTACTTATTGGCTAAATATCCTGCTAGGCGAAAAGCCAAAACAACAGAATAAAGTTTATGAACTTATACAATCCAATGAATTAAACATTGCACATGAAGAACTGCAATTATTACAGAAATATATGCTGAAGAAGTTGAGTGAGCTTATTATTGATAGGTACGCTTGAATGTTGTGTTCATTCCACTTGCTTACGATAAAAATGTGAAGCACATTTAGGACAAGGATTTAAACCAACCGAACTTCCCTGATAATAATGGTTACATGAAATACATTGCCAACTAGCAATTGTATTTTGAGTATCCACAGGAACCACAGTAGCCCTATTTTCCTGAGCGACCCTGCTAAGTTCTTTATACCTGAATGTCCTTTGACTTGACTCTAATTTTTGCGTGCTGATTATATCGTATTATGTGTTAGAGCGTAGCCCTAAGAATTATTCTTATTGAGTAAGAGGTTATGACGTCGATAATGGGTTATAAACTTTGTCTAGTGGCTTCCAAAAAATTGATGAACATATACAAAACGTTAACGAGCATAACTGTCCTATGCACTCTGTGTTTTAGCTGTACTACTATCCATAGAGCTCCTACAGCTCAACAAGAGAGTAAACTTTTTGTGACTTCACCTTATCAGCACGAACGTGCTTTATTTATTCAGAACTATGTAGATGGAATGACTGATGCACTTATTGTTAATGGTAATGGTGCTATTAAGCTGGGTCGAATTGCTGTTGGTTCAGTCAATATGATTGATAGTTTCCATTTAGCGCAAGATAAAACACATCATTTAAATTTTTTAGGCCTTCAAGTTCAAGAAAGTCTAATGACATCATTTCTTCGTCGTGACTATCGTGTTGTAGAGTTTAGGCGTACTAACCAGTTACTTTTAAAAGAAAACTACGACCAAATGTTGAGTAGACAGTTAACAGAGTTATCGAACTCTCAAGAATTTAATTACTTTTTAACAGGCACTATGAAGTATCAAGACAATGGCGCCATTATAAACTTGAGAATGGTTGACTTAAGTAACAATGAGGTTGTTTCTGCAACGACTAAGCTCGTACCAAGCGATGTGTTTTGGCCAAGAAATCAAGTGATGATGAATAATGGATTAATTTATCGTTCTAGTAATTAAGGTTGAGTTTTTATTTATGAAACAATGTATTTATTTACTTTTATCATTACTAGTACTTTCTTGCTCAACTATAGATGAAAGCGAGCAGGACTTCACAAGATCTAAACAAGAAATTTCAAAAGTTAACCAAGCTGCGCTAATTGAGCGCTTTCATAAAATCAAAGATTTGTCGTTCTACATAAAGCAAATGACGAATGAGCTGTTGAGCAATATCGAACATGTTAAACCTAATTCAGTCATTGCAACCTCAAGCTTTGTGTATGTGGATGGTGATTTCAAAAAGTCGCCGTTATTTGCAAAACAAATTCAAGAGAGCTTTACCTATGAATTTCATAAAGTCGGACAGCCAATTGTAGCATTCAAGGCTACAGGCTTTATTCGTGTAACTGAACAAGGTGATTTCGCTGTTTCCCGAGACTTTACAGAGCTAAAACAAAAGCAGCCTATTGATTACATCCTAGTTGGTACGCTTGCAAAACGACATGATGGTGTTCAAGTAAACGCAAAATTAGTCGGTGTTAAAACAAACGTTATCGTTGCAGCAGCTCAACAGGTCATTCCAAAGAGAGTGATAGAACTGTTTTTATCTTCCGTTCCACCTAAAGCACCTAAGGGGCAATTAATAGAACTTAAATAGAGTTTCATTGTTTAACTGTTAGTTAATGCAGATCTATTCTGAGAATCAGCAGCACCCAAATAAAAATACAAACCATTGAAAAATAAAATAAAAATAAAGTTATTCCCATTTCTGACGATAACTAATACACAAACATTTTTACATTAGGAATTATCATGTCGACAAAAATTTTAATACCCCTTTGTATTGCACTTATCTCGTTAACTGGTTGTGCTTATCATCATCACGATAGACACTGGGCTCATCAGGGAAAGCAGCATAACGAAAAGTCGATGCATAACCAGTTGATGGATTGGCAGCTATCATCAACCGTATACCGCCCGAGAACTACCCATAAGTTATTAAGTGACTATACGGAAGTACTGGCAATGAAACTAATAGAAAACATGAAATATGTGTCTGATAAAACACCAATTGCAATCACCTCTTTTGTAGAGCTGGATAACAACTTACAAACAACAAATATTTTAGGTAACCAGCTTGCTGAAAGCTTCATGAATGAGATGCAAGAGTTTGGCTTATCTGTCGTTGATGTTAATCACATGGGCAAAGTGGTTGTTACACCTTCTGGTGACTTTAGTTTTAGTCGAGACGGGAAAGAGCTAGGCCAATTTCCTGAATTAGACTACGTGCTTAGTGGTACCCTCACTTACAATACTAGAGGGGTGATTATAAATGCCAGAATAGTTGGGGTTGATAGTAAAGTTGTTGTTTCAAGTGCAAAAGGATTCATACCACATTTTATCGTTGAATCACTGCATCCTAGTTATTTACGAGACGGAATTAATTTAACATCAATAAGGTAAATTTTAGGTACAAAAACGACGTTACCAATATTACTTTTTGTTCTAACTCTGGCAGTAAGAAAAATTCTTAGAAAGAATCTTAAGTCTTATTTTCCGAATCAGTTACAATGCTTAGAAAATATTTTCTAAGCATTTTACTTAGACGGATTGAATTCTCGAAATCAAAAAAGAATAACAAATGACAAGAATAGCAATAATTGACGATCATAAGTTAGTAAGTGCAGGTTTCTCTCACTTAATTGAACTTGAAGATGAACTAAGTGTTGCTTGTATATGTAGTTCGTATGAAGAAGCCATTAGTCTAATAGACGATTCTATCGATGTCGCTGTTATTGATATTTCCATGCCCGGCAACAATGGTATTGAACTCGCAAAATACTTAGATGAAAAATTACCAAGCATTAAAAAACTTATCGTAAGTATGTATGCCAACCCCCACTATATTAAAGAAGCAAAACAGTATGGTGTACTTGCATATCTTTCTAAAAAGTCAGCGCCAAACGAGCTTATTGATGCAATTAATACAATTATCAATGGCGATGAATATTACCCCACAGAAATTCTCAAAAAGTTAAAAGCTTGTAATAAACTAACATTAAAGAAGCCACTAACAAACAGAGAATTAAACGTTTTAAAAGTGCTTGCCAAAAACTTATCTCCTAAGCAAGTAGCAAGTGAATTAGATGTAACACACAAAACAATTCTTGCGCATCGCTACAACCTGTATAACAAATTCGACGTTAATAACCAATTCGATTTGCTGCAAAAGGCTTTAGAGTTCGGGTTACTTACCAGTACGGACATTTCGCTTTGTTCAGTTTAGCTACCCCTCAACTTTCACAAAAACTAGTATCTTTTGGTTGGCAAAACTGGTTGCTGAAAAGTTTACTCATTATCGTCGTTTTCGCTTTTTTAGAAATTGTCTTATATCGATTTTCAATTCATTTTTCATTGTATGAAGGCTGGGTAAGTTGGTTCTTTCCTGTTGGTTTACGGTCTGTAATGTTTTTGTTGTTACCGTTTCGCTACTGGCCAGCTTTATTTTTAGCTAACGAGTGGGGAGCAGGAATTTATCAAGCTATTTTTTGGCAAACTGAATGGCTTAAAAACTTTAACGGTAACTATTTTTATTGGGTATTGGAGCGAGCCATAAGGCTACTCGATATTACCTATAGACAATATTGGGCCCTAATTCCTATTGCCGTATTAAAATATAAAGTAACCAGCTTACATTTCACTCAGCTAAGAGGTTTCATTTATGCTTTGATCGTATGTTCGCTTTATCGTGTATACACGTCAATTCATATTGCTTTCACATCAAATTCATACCAAGACATTCCTGATGAACGTAAATTTGAGATGATTTTAGGGCACTTTCTTGGTGGCTTCGTTGGCATTACTACAATGATGTTAGCCATATTTTTGGTTTTCCGTACTTGGCAATATAGACACCGAATAAATATTCCGAAATTAAAAAACGGCGCAATTCAATTATCATTGCTAATAATAACGACCTTATTATTATTCAGTCTGCAACCCGATACACTTTATCTGATGCGTATTCTGGCTATCATTCCACTCGTTTACTTTTTGGTTAAATTTGGCTGGTTTGGCATAACAGCATGCGCACTTGCTTTTAATTGTTTACTGTTTATTCACCTCTTTGGACTCAACGAAACCAAAATATTGGTAGAGAGCCAAATATATGTCATTAGTTACGCACTAACGGCATTATTACTAGGCGCACTATATGAAGAACAACAAACAGCACAGAGAGAACTTATACAATCTAATGAAAATCTTTCTTCATCTAATAAAGAGTTAACAAGCTTAACATTCAAGGTGCAAAATCTTGCAAAGCAGTTAGTTTCTGTTCAAGAAAAAGAGCGTCACTATCTATCGCAGGAGCTACATGATGAAGTCGGTCAAAATATCAGTGCGTTAAAAGTTGAACTAAAAGTATTGGAAAAAAGACTCGCCAAACAAAATATTGAGCTTTCTACTAAGCAATTAGACTCGGTATCAGATCATATTTATGATTCAGTGTATTCGGTATTAAACTGGTTAAGGCCGAGAGTATTAGACGATATTGGCTTATATGAATGTTTAACTGGCAACTATTTTAAAGATCGATTGGAAAAATCAGAAGTTGAATATCAAGCCACAATTAATAAAGACATCAATCAGCTAGACGATAACTTAACTGTAGCAATCTTCAGGATCACTCAAGAAGCCATAACAAATACTATTCGTTATGCCAATGCGAGTATTTTTATTATCAAATGCCAACAAAACGCTCACTCTGTAGACCTAACCTTAATTGATGACGGAAAAGGGTTTGAGGTTAATGAGTCCTCACCCCATACTGACTCAAAGGGAGGCTTTGGCTTAACAGGGATAGAGGATAGAGTTTATGCGTTAGGAGGTAAAATAAAAATAGTAACATTTCCCGATAAAGGCACAAAAATAGCTATTTCATGGCCTCTGACTTCTTTAGAGAAAAACGCTTAATTAGTCCTTTTAAACTAACTTAGGAAGTTGCTTCTCTACCAATTGCGCATAAAAAGTATTTGCCTGACTGATTAACGCTATGTGTTCACGTGTGAAATTTGAGTTTGGCATTACCCCTCCGTGCCTTTCTAATTGATTAACAAAGTCGGTTTGCCACATTTGAATAAGCCTATTTCTAGAAAGCCCTGATTTTAATTCATCCCAATCAGAGTTCGCGAATCTTAAATAACCTAGTTCTCCTACCGTTTTTCTATCGCTCAACACTTCATAGACTTCGAGTGCAACTAGTTGCCATACCTTTGCTTTCCTTTCTACCGTAACAAAAGACATGAACGCTTTAGGCTTAATGATAGGTGGAATGAATATCTGAATTAACGAATCATTTTCAGCGTCAGTTTCGTCTTCAAATACTTTTTTTATCGGTTGTGCTAATTGAAACCCAAGATTGGAGGTATCAATAGTTTTAGTAGTGTGTGTGTTTTTAATGGTCATTACATCTTCCTAATAACTGAATGTTTTCTAGTTAAAAATTACGAATCACAAGCGTAAATCAACCGTAATAACATTGTCAGAAAGCGCCATTTTCAACCGATATTTAGCCTGTTAACTTGGTACCAAAGCAGATATGAAGGAAGTCCATGAAAACAGTCGAATCTAATGCTCGCTACATTGCATCAACGATTACAAAAAAGGTGTTTGATGTTGAAGTCTTTGACGCAGAATTCATACAAGAACTACCCAGAGATATCATCAGTCGCATTACGGGTAAACGTTTTAAAAAGCTGTATGGCAATTGCCCTCAAAAAAAGCTATCCGCATTTAAAACAGCATTATCGATGGTCAACATAGATGAGTCTTTGACTGTTTCATTTGACCATAATCTACAAATTTTAACCGAGAAGCTTGAATTGCCTGAAACATGTAAGCAGGTATTAAAGCTTTGTGCTGTTACAACTATAAATGAAGGCCTTTATGCATTTTTCGAAGAGCACCTTCGCCACTGGGTAAGTGATGTCGATATTGTCATTGCCGAAACGTTAGCATTAACTGTAGACGAGCTAACGTGCGCAGTGCAATTGATATCAAATACTTCGCTTTTTGAACAAGGAGATAAATCTATTTTCGGGTTGTTGTTAATGCCCTATGCGTTAGCGAACAATTTAATGAAGGAAAAAGCCACGTCATATAATGATTTACTTGATGGTCTTTATTATCAAATACCAACAACTTCTTTGACCTTAAACGATTATCCACACCTTGAACTGAGCTATATCAGCAAATACTTAAAGCATGCGATAAGTCATAAAACGGTTGGTGTAAATATTCTTTTATACGGAAGTGTTGGCACAGGCAAAACATCTCTATCACAAGTATTAAGTCGATATGCAAAAGCGAGCTTGATTGCCGTTAAAGCCGCGGGAGAAAACCTGTATAGAAATATAGATGAAATCAATACCGACAGTAATATCGCCCACCTTCGGTTACAGCACTTCCGGTTAATGCAAAAGCTATTCAAGCCCGATAAGTTTAGCTGTTTATTAATTGATGAAGCGGAGGATATATTTGCCGAAAGCTATACGAACCAAAGGGTTAGTAAGGACCGACTTCACAGTGTGCTACACTGCAACGAGTTACCAACCTTTTGGATCACTAATCACGTAGATTTAATTCCAGAAAGCGTCATTCGCAGATTTAGCTACGTGCTGTCAGTTGGTGTTCCGCCCCAAAATATCAAGGCTGAAATATTATCGAAACCACTCACTGGACTTAGACTATCAAGTGAGTACAAGAATTCACTCGCCGACATGCCTGATTTAGCACCAGCGCATGTGGTTAACGCCAGCAGCATTGCTAGAGCGTTACACCTAACAGGAAAAAAAGCTGAAGAATGTATTAATCATCATATTGACCAGTGTTTATCGGCTTGTGGTTTACAGACTTCGGTAACTAGCTACAAACCAGAAATGGATTTTGACTCACGCTTTATTAACTTAAGCGGCTCACATACCAAAATTGAACATGTGATTGATACGGTAAATAACTTCACAGGCGCGAGGTGTTTATTACTTGGTGCTGCTGGTACAGGTAAAAGTGCCTTGGTTCATCATATTGCCGAAACACTAGAGCAAGAGTTAATCACCATTAAACCGAGTGATGTACTTTCAAAGTATGTCGGTGAAGCTGAGCAGAATATTGCCAAACTTTTTAAGCAAGCACATGACAGTGATGCGATTATTTTCTTAGATGAAGTCGATAGCGTTTTAACATCTCGCGATATTGTCTCACAGCAACATGAGAGACAGCTTGTAAATCAAATCCTCGTTGAATTAGACCGAACTGAACAAACTGTGTTCGCGGCAACAAACTACGCTAAAAATCTCGATGGTGCACTCCTACGTCGTTTTGATTTCAAACTGAATTTTGAATACTTAACAACGAAGCAAGTACTCACATTATACGAAGAAAACTTTGGTAGTTTTTCTACCACCATTAAAGAAAAGTTAGCCAAGTTAACCTGCTTATCGCCTGGAGACTTTGCAATAGTTTCTAGAAGAAACCGTATGAGTAATAAGCCGTTAAGTGACAGTAAAAACCTCGACATTTTAAACCAAGAAAACAATCGTAAATTACCAAGCAAAGCTATCGGCTTTGTAAATTAAGCAACCAAATTTTTAACCGAAGCATCTTTAATTCCAAAGCAATGCTTAAACCACAACCTAAACCTTAAAAGGAAAACACCATGAGTATTTTAAAATCACTCACGTTAACCCCTGCCATAAACAAAAATGCAGGCAACCCAAGAAGGCAGAAGTTACTCAACCGCCTTGATGTACAGTTAAAAATGGCTGAGGCATTAATCAACAATAACTCTTACGTACCAACGAAAGAAAAGTTTAAGCTCGATGAAGTAACAGGCTTAAAGAACAAAATTTCCGTCCAGAAAAACGTGGCTAAATGGTGGCTGAAAGTTGACAATATTTACTATTTTTCAGTTCGCTATGGTAATAAGCCATTGGAATTATCTAAAGGAAATTTCAGCATCAAAGTTGGCGATGAATCAGATCTTGTTCCCACTATAAAAAAAGTAATAGAAGCCGTTGCTAATGGTGAACTCGATACGCTATTAGAGAACGTAACCACCAACCTTTCTAAAAAGAAATAACCCTACTCTGCCTAATGAAGCCCTACTCATATCAATAGGGCTTTTCTACTTCTACACAATTTAAAACCAAAGGACATGACATGATTCGAATTAAACACGAAAATTTAGCTGTACAAATGAGCCCAATGTTTACACTTTATATTGCCGATTTATTAGCACCGTACGAAAATGAAAAAGCTGTGACGATTAATTTTCGTGATCCTAATTATAGTGCTGATGACGGTGGTTATCACCCTGTTGAAATACGGTTAGAAAATGAAGGTGATGGGTGGCGCTTCTTATATATTACTGACTATTGTTTTGTCGGCAGTAGCTATATGGCTGAACTTGCAAAAGATTTAGACTTTGATTTCGGCGCTGGGGTATTCAAAAACCTGTTTGGCTCATACCCTATCGAGCAAGCAATAGAAATGTTCCAAATTTGGGAAACGAACTTTGTTTATTATGCGATGGAATCTAAAGTGTTTAAGATAAAGTTTACCTTAGATTAGCGTTAAACCTTAAAATACGTGACTCTAATTGAGAGTCACAAAGCCAATTAACAATTAAATCCCCAACTTAAAACATTGTATTAATGTTGTATATTTATTGTCACGCCTTCTAACTTCTCTAGTCATATACACTTATCATTTTAAACCTACACCAATTAACAAAATGAACTGGAAACCATTTAATAAAATTGATGAACTACCAACTCAAACAAACATTATAGTTTGGCTTAATAAAACCAATGTTTGGTTAGAGGCCTCACGTACTATGCAAAATAAATTGCTCTGTTCTTACTTCGGGGAGGATGTCGATTTGACCCAAGAAGATATTTCGTATTATTTTATCCCTTCACCCCCAATAGAGATTAGTGCAACGGCTGTTGATGAACTCAATTCACCATGTAAGAATAAGCCTAATTATAAATAAGGCAATTTAAAATGAAAAAGTACCTAACGTTTGCTCTTGTATTCACTTCGCTTTTATCTTCTGAAATATTAGCCGAGCAACTGAAGATTGCCTCATGGAATATGGCTTGGTTAAGCTCACATAAATATAACAAGCGAGTAGATAAAGACTATCTAGAGTTATCTACATACGCTAAAAAGCTAGATGCCGATATTATTGCGCTTCAAGAAGTTGAGGACGCAATATGGGCTAGCAAAGTTTTTGGCGATGAATATGATTATTACTTTTCAACCAAGAACTGGGTTCAAAGTGTCGGCGTTGCGAATAGATTGATGTACCAAGCTAGTTTATTAATGATTAGGTTGGCTGAGAGTGGAATAGTGGTACTCCCAATCCATGACGGATTTATCGTTCAACAACGATATGTTAACTCTCTACGCGATATGATGGTTAATTGCTTCAGGACAATAACAGAAGGAGAAGTCTACGTCCCTGCTCTTGAAGTTATCGTACATGATGACATAGACTTTGATGACCATTTCGATACTTATTAGTTGTATTATGCAAGACGAATTTACTTTGAAAGTCTTTAGTAATCAGCATTAGCCCCTCAAATTTAAACGGATATTTCGACAAAAATTAACTTAGCGAATTATGGAAATGTTAAAATTAAATAAATTGAAATCAATTCAATTAATCTACTCCACAATAGCAGTTCTGATTCTTAGTAGCTGTTCAACTATAATGCCTACGTCATCACAAAACTTTGAGACTTTTTTTAATTATGCAAGTTATGACACAGCGGTATTCTCGTCTACAGGAGCTCGAGAGGGTATTACTTCAAAAAAAGGAAAGAAATACCTGTACTATAGTTATGCTAAGCTTGCTCAGTATGGACTATTTCCAACCCATAGCTTCAAAATAGAGTCATTCGGTACTCCTATTTGGGCTGTAAGCAACGAAAATAATAAAGACTGCATTTTTAAAGCCTCATTTTCTCCACGCGAAACCCAAAATTGGACTCAACTGAGAATAGCAAAAGAGTTTTACCTTTGTTCAGCAACGAACGGTTACTCCTCATCAATGATAAACCTCGCTGCCTTGATTAGAGATGAAACAGACACAAGATATGGAAATAGTATTGATTGGTTGATTAAAGCATCTTCTTTAGGGCATCCTCAGGCAATAAATATATTAGCTTCACAGGGTATAAAGCTTCCTCCAGTTATTCAAAATCCTGATGACATAAATCTCGATTTAAAGCACTCAAACTCTATCGATATTATGTTTGAAAATCATGATCCTAAAGCAGGCAGAGAGCGTTGGAGAGAACTAACTAAAGATCATAACGAAGGTATGAATAGTCTGTTTAATTTTATTAAAGTGGCAGCATTGGTTACGTTAGCAGCAGATACTCTTGGTGATGACAGTAATCTGAATACAGCTAACAATGTATTAAGTAACTATTCGGATAATTTACAATCGAAAAGCCACAGTCCTCCCACAAGATATAATGCTATTAAGTCTGTAAAACCAATGACTAATTCATCTAAAGAAATGATACCTAGCTCCGCTTCATGTGACTGTATATGTGTAAACGGAGTTGTTAAAGCAATTTGTAATGACCCTCTGGTTATTGTACCAATATGTCCGCCACAAACGTGCCCAATAGTTACCCCAACAATAAAACCAATAGATACTCCTAAAGTTGCTCCTATTGGTACAAGTCATTGCTCATTACAACAAGTTTACAATTCACTAATAAAAGCATACGAATGGAAGAATCTGTGCTACTAAGTATATACGCAAGCATGTCCCCCCTGTTAAGTGCCTTGTATTCGACCAATACGCTCCTGTTGGAAGTTTGGTTGCATTTCTCTAAGTACAGCATATATGATTCTTCGAACCTGTTTAGGAGCGTTCGAATTAGACAAATCAATAAGCGAGTTTAACCTGCTTACAATGCGCAAGGCTTCAAGTTTATCTTTGGTTTGTAAGGATACCCTAAGGGAGGATTTGTTGATCGATTTACGAAATGTATAAGACCCGTGTTGGTTTGTTACTAAGTTCATTTGGTCAACCTATATAGTCAACCTAAACACCTGCTTAATGCTAGTAACTCCATGAACCCTTTGGTCTTTAAGGGCTCAAGGGACAAATGGTACCGGTGGGCGGACTCGAACCGCCACGCATTGCTGCAACGGATTTTGAAGTATCAAGCCAAACTAAAACGCTTATATTTCAACAAATTAAACCCGCCTAAAACACACTTTGCACAATATATGCAAAACAACATTCTTGAGCATACACTTGATTTCTATATTATTTACATCTAAAACACTCAATAAATGGCTAAACAAGTTGCTAAACATGTAATAGATAAAACACTACACATTGTTAAATATGACAATAGCAATCTCTGTATGCCCCTTTAAAGTTGATAGAAAGTGGTACACAAAAGCTACTGAACAAGAAGAGCAAAATCACTCTACCACTACAAAATGAGGTACTAGCTGAGGTAAAAATGAGATGTAAGGTCATACTTAAAAATGATTGATTAGCTAACATAATAGGTATGCTAGCTAATTATTCAAAACTAGGTTTCAATCATAAGCGCAGGCCAGAAAGCAGGGTTAATAAAAAACACTGAGCTTTTATTTTTTTTCATTACGCCTTCCATCAGTTTCATACTGTAATTGAAGTTATAAATATATTGAACTTCGCTTTTTAACTGAACGCCTAAAAAACCATACCAAACAAGCAGCTCAAATACGTCATTAATTTGATCTGAACTTACTCCAAAATCAGATAAAACTTTGTTTATTTCAGCTTTCGATATTTTCGCTTTTGAAGCTATAAACGCGTAAAGTAAATCTTCGGCGTTATTGGCAACATCCGAAATTTCATAACTAATATCGGTAAGCAAGTCTGTGGAATATGCAGCCAAGCCTTTAGTGATATCCTCTTCTTGAATTCGTTCGTGATTGAGGTTAATTGCGAAGCTCTTACATTGGCTTATTAGGTTTAAAAGAAACCGTGGTCTCATAAGTGATCTGTTGATCAAATACTCTGACGACTCTTCCCCTTTATAATGACTAACACATAACCTACGCCATAACCCTTCAAACGAATCATCACCGTTAGTGTGACTGTATACTATTCTTAACCTAATCAGTTCGCGGAGCAAATCTGAGTCAGTCCAATCAAGAAGAACTTTCGCTTCTTTACCTCTATCAGAGGTTTCTCGAACTAAAAGCTCATAAACATCATTTCTCAAAAAGATGATTGTATTAACATTTACATTAGAGCGACTAAATTGTCTTTCTATTTTTTTTGTAGCATCTATCAATGCTCGAATAATTAATAAATCTTCGTGCTGTAAGCCAGATGTAGGCCAACCTTTGTCTATATTATCGAAAAGTAACCAGCAAGTATCCTTTCTTTTCATATAAGATATTAACTGCTGGCTCAATTCCTTAACGTCATGTGAATATAGCATTTCTGTAATTTTTGAAACCGGTAACCCTACTGATACTTCATCACCATATTGCGAACGATACTCTGTTGTTATCTTTTCCATTAATGAAGTCATTCGCTCGGAAAAGTCGCCTTCTGTGACATAGCCTTCAGCATTATATAATTCTGCTAACTTTCTGTATGGCTCATAAAGGTCATGATCATGTACATGTTGTTCTCTATCAGACTCTAGAATCTTGTAACATATCTCCAATAACAAAACATATTCCCAAAATGCCATTATGGTATGTTGAAACGTACCTTCTTCTAAAAAAGAAAGGATTAGTTCTTTAAACTTAATTAATTTATAGCCATCAGGCTTTAAATCTAAAACAATATTGTCTTTTTTATTTCTTTCTTTATCTCTAACTTGTAGAAAAATAGCAGACTTACCTGCGCCTTTTCGACCTACCACTATATTTGCTTCACCCCTGATCGATTTAAAGAACTGATCCGTTTTGAGGTAATAATTTTGCAAGGTTCTCATTTCATTTTCAGCAGAGCTAGCTCCTAACTCTAGAGATTGAAGAAATGACTCTTTTTCTTGAGGCAAGCTAACAATATCCTGCTGAAAAGCTTCTGCAATTTTTCCTGCAAAATCTGCTATGACCTCGTTTATATCATTAGGGTGATAAGTTGCGTTGACAATGTCTCTATAATCTATTGGAACCGGACCTTCACCATTTTGCAACATACAAGTGGCCTTTCCCAAGCCATGTGACAAACCAGCTAAAAAAGCTCCTCTCATATTGTTTATTTCTGCTCCTTCATCACTTGAATCAAGCAATGGAACGACCACACCATGAGATTGAGATACTTGAGAAATTGCATCATTTGCCGAAAGGCGTGGCTGTTCATTAGGATCAAATGAACGAAATAGATAACGTGCTTTTTTTATTCTAGAAACTATTCGTGTTGCCCAATCGGTTTTAAATAGTCCTTCAAGTAAATAAACTGGTGACTTAATATTAATTTTTTGCGGTATTTTTATTACTTTGTAATCATCTACCGACTCGAAGAAAGCAGCCAACTCATCTGAGTTTTGATATATTTGATACCCTAATGTATCAAATATTCCAACATCTCTTATTGAAGGGTGCAGGTCTTTAATACTGGCATTTTTTGTAAGTAATAACTTTTTACCTTTCCCAATAGCATACCCAGCTTCATAAGTAACATTAAAGTTTAAAACAGATATATCAGCCACTACAAAGTCAGATTCATCAATACTTTGTAATACTTCTTCAGCAATAAAACTTCCCACAACATCCATTGCAGTCCATGACTTTACTGATATTTTACTTTTATTTATTTTACTTAGCGCTACCTCTATCGTTTGTCCAATAGATTTTGGGTTTGCCGCATATGCATAAAATCCATTTTTAATACCTGACATACTATTCTCGTAGCTCTTATTAATATGATTTAATACTGCCACTTTTATACTTAAAATGAAATAACTCCATGTATTTTCTTTACTTAATCCTATGTTCTATTTAATTCTGAAATAGTGATTTTATTTATTTTAAGCAAAAAAAGCCCCATCCAATTAAGAATAAGGCTTTAATAATGGTACCGGAGGACGGACTCGAACCGCCACGCATTGCTACAATGGATTTTGTATCCCTCGTGTATACATATTAATAAGAATAATACTTAAATTTCAAACGAATCAATAATCGGTATCAGGTTTTTAATCTCTGTTACTCTGTGCGTGTAATTACTGGTAATACCGAATGAACTAATTTCGTGACCAACAATTTGTTGGAGTAAATTAATATTCACATCTGGCTCACTCATACATTTAGTAATAAACGTATGACGAATACTATGAAATGAGCGAATATGATCTAGCTCATTCGTCGGTGGAATTTCTAAGCTTGCCATATGGCGAGGCATCCAGCCTGTAACTATTTCAACATTAGTTAATGTTTCAAAAACTCTATCTTTACAACTTTGAACATAATCGATAAAACCAGCTTCAACTAAAGCATTATGCACAGGTATTTTTCTTTTAGAGTTAACAGTTTTCAGGTTTTGACTTTCATGCTCATCAGTAATAAGTAGATAATAACGTTTAGTACTCTCATCATATTTAACGTCGCTTTTTCTAAGCTGTACCAACTCACCTCGTCTTGCACCTGTGTATATTCCAATGCGAATAATCCACTTCTTCCACAGCGTTTTTTCTTTATCGGCTGCATTTAGCATCCGCATTAATTCATTATCACTGAATATGCCACGAGTTCTCGCCTTAAAGTTACGCTTTATAGAGCAAGGAGAATTCGTGATATAGGCGATGGTGTCTTTTTTCGCATAAGAAAACACACTCATTATCCATTTATAATATTGCTCAACCGACTTAGGTGATTGTAAGTCTTCATCTGGAACATCAACTTCCAATCGTTGTTCCCAAGTCATTTTGTTATATGGCGCAATATTCATTCGCGGTAATTCAAAACACCTATCTATAAAACGCCCTATATCTTGTGGTGTATAGGTATCAATAGGTTTATCTTCAGCAATTGCTTGCCAGATAATATGTAATCGCTCATAGCTCTTTTGCATTTTATCCGAAAGTTTATCTTTCTTAATTTTATGGTCTAAGAACTCAGTATAAACTTTAGAGAATAACGGTTTCGTTGAGACAGGCTTTTCAGGTTTGCTTGGTAATACCGTACTAGCAGTATTGGAAGATAAGAGTTGCTGTAATTGTCGCTCGGTTGTGGTATCGCTTTCAAAAACCGCCTGTAGTAAGTCATTTTTCACGTTAACTGATGTGGTTAACTTACTCACTAACATTTTAAATGCTAATGATGAGGTATTCGCTTCATAGCCTTTACTTAATAGTAACTGCCTTGCCATTTCATCAATACCGCTTTCATCAACATCATCAGATAAACCAACTAGTACTTTAACCATTGAAGATAACTCGTCCATAAATGGCCATTTATCATCTTCTGATAAACCAGCAATGACTTCTTGCAGGCGCTTTGTTCGCGTTTCGTTACTAGGGGCTTGAGCAATATACGTAAGCTGTTCTTTAAAGTGATTATCGTCACTGAGCAGGTTTGTTTGGCCTAAAACCTTAATAGCATGTGCGCCATTAGAATAGCCTTGCTCAAGCTCTGCAATTAAAACATCAATGTCACTTACCGAAAGTTGCTTTAGCATGGCGTCCTTTATCTTCATTAGCATGGGCTTAACGTCACTAGTGTCTAATGATTTTGAAATGATAACAAGTTGTTTTAACTGTTGAATGTAAGGCTTGAATTGATTAACACGTTTGATTGCTGAAATCAGGTTTTGAGTTTGTAGTCCAATACGGATTTCCCTAGTGCCTAACCGCTTTGGCAGTTTTATTCGAAAATAGAACCGCTGTTTACGTAGGTATAAGTACTTATTGCCAGTAACAGCTTTCATTAAATTAGGTTAGTTAGTCACCGTGTATCACACCGTGTACCAATTTTTACTGCTTAATTTTGAGAATTTGAATAGATCGTATCAGGCAAAAATTAAAGTAGAAACAAAAACCTGAGTCAATTTTTTGAAATGAAATTTTGATGCTGAATAGTAAAACCGTGTACCAATCCGTGTACCAATTTTTTTAATGTAACGATTTGATATGAAAGGATTTTAGTAAACCGCTTGATAATTCAAGCGGTTACTAAAATTGATGAGCTAACACATAAGCCGGGTTTTGTATCTCTTCCGAAGAAAAGTGACAATCATTCGTCTAGGCTATAAATCGCTCTATAGCTCAAGCAACCTACCCGAATTCAACGCGAGCCACGCCATACGAATTCCTATTTGGTCTTGCTCCGGGTGGAGTTTACCTTGCAATTACTGTTACCAGCAATCCGGTGCGCTCTTACCGCACCCTTTCAGCCTTACCTGTGAAATCTCGAAAGATAACCATCGGCGGTCTTCTCTCTGCTGCACTTGTCGTCGGCTTACGCCGCCCAGGCGTTACCTGGCACCCTGCTCATTGGAGCCCGGACTTTCCTCCCCCTAATAATATCGAAATAAATTAGGCAGCGATTGTCTAGTCAACTCGAGGCGCATTCTACCTGATAGAACCACCAAGGCCAACAGATAAAGTCGTTAGTTAATAACTTTCCCTGTAAACGATTCTTTAATGGCCTGTGTTAGCTGGGGCACTATCGCTTGATGCCTTTTACGAATAAAATGATAAAGCTCAATAACTTCTAATTCTTTCATACAATGGTTTTTATTATTTTCTAGGCGAGATCTTACTGTTTCAGGTAGTAATTTTTCAGAAATAATAATCACATCAACGCGATGTGCTTGTAACATTGCCAAAGCCTGTTCATTGGTCTCTACTTCCAAAAATTCAATATTATGTTTTATTAAACGAGACTTAATTGATATAAAACCTCTTAAAAAAGCAACTTTGCTAGACTTTATCGACTCCCATGTTGAAAAACATTGGTTTACATTATTGCCATAACTTCTCATTGAGAGTGATAAGATAGGAATAGGTATCATAATGTAGTCAATTAAATTTTGAGCGAGTTCTGCTGACCTAACAAGCTCAGCATCCACCCAATCGCTGTTATTAGCCGTTGCTAATGATCTTATCGTCGGTAAACGAACAATTTCAGCATCCACCCCAATTTTTTGATAGGACTCAAGCAGTGTATTTTCAACGCTAGGTAAGACAGCTGCGATATCTGGAGCTGTTATTTTAAATGTATTTTTGGTTGACTCAGCAGAGAGTACACCACTGAAAAATAATAATAAAATATAAATTTTATTGAATGAACGATGTAAAAATCTTCGTCTAAAATCCATGTTTTTTTCTTTCCAATTAAGCGAAGATTTTCGCTTTAATAACCAAGATAATAAGTTATTTAAACGATAATGCTATATCGTAAAGAGCATTTTTCTTAATGCCGTGAATTTCAGCCGTGATGGCACACGCTTTTTTAGGCTTCATTTCTGCTAATAATAATTTTAACGTCGCAATGGCTTGTGGAGATATTTCATTAACATCCGCTTTATAGCCTTCAATAATTAAAACCATTTCACCCTTTAATTGATTAGGATCTTGCTCTAACCATGTCAGTAAATTTTCTGCCATGTCAGAGTATATTGTCTCAAAGGTTTTAGTCAGCTCTCTTGCGATAACAACATATCGATTACCACCTAAAGTTTCAACGATATCTTTGACTGTATCAATTGCTCTTCGAGGCGCATCATAAAACACCATAGTTCTGACTTCATGTTCTAGCGATTGTAAAACCGTTTTTCGGGCACCAGATTTTGACGGTAAAAATCCTTCAAAACTGAATCTATCTGTTGGTAAACCAGCTACCGACAATGCTGATATCGCAGCACAAGCGCCAGGTACAGGTGATACTTTCAAACCTAAACTCCGACAGTGCCTAACTAAATGAAATCCAGGGTCACTGATTAATGGAGTACCTGCATCGGAGACTAAAGCAATATTTTTACCTTCTTGCAATAAGCTGGCAACATAGTCTTGTTTTTGTCTTTCGTTATGATCGTGCAGTGATAAGGTTTTATTCGAGATAGAAAAAGCAGACAATAATTTCTTAGTATGTCGAGTATCTTCACAGGCAATAATATCGACGCTTGCAAGGATATCTAACGCCCGTTGACTAATGTCGGCTAAATTACCAATCGGGGTGGCAACAATATATAAGGTACCTAAAAGTTCTGCTTTATCTGTCATTTATCTATACTTGTGTTGAGCCAATTGAAGATGACGTTTATTATACAGTAACTAGATAAATTACGGGCTTTTCTTTGTGAACAAAAATTTATTATCACAGCGCACTTTTTCCCTACTGATCTTATTCTTGCTAACGAGTACATTGTTTAGTTGCTCCACTAACAAAGTCAGCCCAAAAAAAACGATCCCGACTGAAAGTACTGTTGAAATTCGTCAAGACAAGGCCGTCAGCGCAGCAGAATATCTCAGACAAGCTAAGCAAGCCCCTATTCAACAGTCAATCAATTTATTGATAGCAGCAAGTGCTCGTTTTATTGAGGAAAATCAACTAGCCAAAGCTTTATGGCTCGCAGACCAAACACTACCTCTTACGGAAAGTGACATTCAGCAAAAACAACTTTTGCTAATTAAAGCACAAAGTTTACTCCTGGCAAATAATCCCGAGTTATCACTAGAAAGCCTTAAAAAAATTGAACAAGTTAATTTGCTTTCAGAGTCTTTTCAGCTTACCTACTATCAAACACTCGCAGAAGTTCAACACCAACGAGGGTTGAATTTAGCTGCTGTAGATGCTCGTTTAAGAGCATTTAAGTTACATCCCAACATCACGAATATAGATGTAGAAACGCTCTGGCTCGCCCTTAATCAATTATCCCAATGGGAAATTGAACAACTCGTTTCAGCGCAGCCGCCTCATATCGATGGTTGGCAGCAACTGTTAAACTTTGCTCATCGCTTTGGGTATGATTCAACCAGCTTTAACCGTTACTTAACCCAATGGCAAAGGCAATTTCCACTTCATCCTGCGAACCCATTAATTCCACAATTAATGAACGAACAATTAACTTTTGCTGAACACCAGCAAAACATTGCCATTATCCTACCACTTTCGGGAAGACAGAAAGCAGCGGGAGAGTCGGCACAACAAGGCATTTTATCGGCGTATAATAATGATCAAAGCAAGAAACTTTATTTTATCGATTCCAATCATCTTGATATGACGACCCTGAGTCAAACCTTTATAACTCAAGAAATTAACTACGTGATTGGCCCTTTGCTAAAAGAAAATGTTGATCTATACCTTGCTCAACCAGACCTTACCTTACCTACATTGTTATTTAATTCACCGACAAAAGAAGCTTTAAAAGATCAACATATGGTGCTTTCAATGAACCCTGCAGACGAAGCAATTCAGGCAGCAACCACCTTAAGCCAAAAAAACTTTCACCATCCTATTATTTTTAGTCAAAAAGATAATGTCAGTAAACGTATCGCTGAAACATTCGCTAAGCAATGGCATAAAATCACCGGAAAAACACCAGAAACCGTTTATGTCAATGATGGCGCAACCATGCAGAATGAACTGAAAGACAGCCTTGGTGTTTCGACAAGCCAAACACGTATTAATAATATTGATAAGCGGATTAGGCAAAAAATTAAAACAGAAGCAAGAAATAGACGTGATTTAGATATGATCTATGTCGTTGGCTCCCCCAATGAGACCCGTTTATTAAAACCTTACATTGATGTAAATATCAGTCCTTTTGCGAAAAAAATCCCCATTTTTGCTAGTTCACGTAGCCACAGTGATAACGCCGATAAAAGTGATAGTCGTGATTTAACAGGATTACAGTTTACTGAAATGCCTTGGATCTTACCAAGTAAACAACAAAATCAACCGTTAAAGCAATTAACAGAAACTATTTGGCCCAACAAAAGTGATAGCCTACAACGCATATTTGCTATGGGTTATGACAGCTTATCGCTGATTGATAAATTTAACATGTTCAAGCAATACCCTTATATCAGACATTATGGGCAAACGGGTATTTTGAAATTAAACAATAATACGGTATTAACGCGTAGTTTATTATGGGGGCGTTACCAAATGGATATGGTACAAGAAATTGCTGTGGAACAAACAGAATAAAACCCGTCAAGCAACTCAAATGAGCAAAGTAACCAGCAAAGAGTTAGGTGACTTTTGGGAGCTTTACGCTGAGCGTTATTTAACCGACAATGGCTTATGCTTATTAAGTAAAAATTTTCATAGTCGCCAAGGCGAAATTGATTTGATCATGAAAGAAAACGACTGTTTTGTCTTTGTTGAAGTAAAATACCGTAAGAATAATCAATTTGGTGGCGCTATTTCGGCGGTTAGCCAACAAAAACAACAAAAAATCATCAAAACAGCAACATTTTTCCTACAACAGCAAAACTTAAATGAATATAATACCGCCTGTCGGTTTGACATCGTCGCCATTGAAGGCGATGCCAACAACCCAAAGATACAGTGGCTAAAAAATGCTTTTAGCTAAAGTCTATAATAGAATTAATTACCCAGCTTAAAATATGGAGCAAAGTTCATTTATGTTAGAACGAATTAAAAGCAATTTTACCGAAAGTATTCAAACTAAAATTGCTGCAAGCGAAGCGCTTGCCAGTCCAATTGAACAAGCGGGTATGGTGATGGTACAAAGCCTACTTGCGGGGCATAAAATTTTAGCTTGTGGAAATGGCGGCTCTGCCGGCGATGCTCAGCACTTTTCTGCGGAGTTATTAAATCGTTATGAAACTGAACGTCCTCCTTTACCAGCTATCGCATTAACCACCGACAGTTCAACGTTAACTTCAATAGGCAATGATTATCACTTTGATGAAGTGTTTTCAAAGCAAGTACGTGCGCTAGGGAATAATGGCGATGTGTTATTAGCCATTTCAACCAGTGGTAACTCTCGTAACGTCATTAAAGCAATTGAAGCCGCCGTAGCTCGAGATATGCCGATAATCGCCCTCACCGGTAAAGATGGTGGCGATATCGCAGGTTTATTAGGCGAAGGCGATGTTGAGATCCGTGTACCATCTTCACGTACAGCTCGAATTCAAGAAGTGCATTTAGTGGTCATTCATTGTTTATGCGACATTATTGATACCACCCTTTTCCCACAAGAAGAATAACCCGCATGAAATTAAAACAATTTATTTTTATTGCTTCCACAGCCGTTATTTTGCAAGGTTGTGTTGCTGCAGCTGTTGTAGGAGTTATTGGCGGAGCAACAGTTGTTAACGATAATCGCAGTTTAGGCAACCAAGTCGATGATCAAAAAATTGAACTCGTTGCTCATAATAATTTAGCGAAAGTAAACGGACTTTCAGATAATACTAACCTACAAGTGGTCAGTTTCAACGGTAAGGTTTTGGTTGTTGGTCAAGCACCAAATAGCTATTTAAAAGATTTAGCCATTAAAACCATTAATCAAGTTGAAGGGATTGAGCATATCTACGATCAAATCCGCATTGGCAATACTGTCTCTGTTACCACCAAAAGTAATGATGTTTGGTTAACCTCTAAAGTAAAAACAGCTTTATTTGCCAGTGATCAGCTTGATGCTACCAATATTAAAGTTGTCACAGAAAATGGGGAAGTGTTCTTAATGGGCTTAATTAAAAACAGTGAAGCCAATGCTGCCGTTGAAGTTGCTCGAAATATCAGTGGTGTGAATAAAGTATTTAAAATGTTTGAATATTTAGATTAAAGGAATCTTGGTATTTACAACATGGTGGCTCAGAATGAGCAGAACATAAAAAAAATCCACCTAATTTACTTAGGTGGATTTTTTATTTAACTACTTTTAAGCTCGCTCGACTTTTACTGGCACTTTTCGGTGCTAGAGCTTTGTCATCATCATCGGAGCTTACCGTTGATAAAGGCGCTGGAGTTGTTTCTTCGGGTAACTCTTCAACCTCAGGATGCTCTATCGCTAACGTAGTGCCGGCACCATTTTCTTTCGCAAAAATCGCAGCAACGGCGCCAAAGGGCACCACAATATTTTCAAGCTTGCCACCAAACCGCGCACTAAAGGCAATTTGTTCGCCAGCCATTGATATTGCTCCCACGGCAGATGATGAGATATTTAAGGTAATTTGACCGTCATTGACATATGACATTGGCACTAAAACACCATAAACATTTACATCAACTACTATATAAGGCGTGAGCTGATTATCAGATATCCAGTCATAAAAAGCCCTAACTATATAGGGCTTTGATGATGTCATTTCGTCAGACATCGAGATTAAACCGGATTTCCAAAACGTAATTCACGTTCGGCTTCTGTCAAAGAGGCTTGGAATGACTCACGTTCAAATAATTTAAGCATATAAGTTTTAAGTTCTTTAGACCCTTGTCCATCTAACTCAATTCCTAATACCGGTAAACGCCATAATAACGGTGCTAAATAACAATCAACTAAACTAAATTCTTCACTCATAAAGTAAGGCGCTTCGTTTAAAATAGGCGCAACACTTAATAAGCTTTCTTTTAATTCTTGTCGTGCTTTATCTGCTTTATCTGCTGGACCATTCAAAATGATCTTAGCTAAGCTATACCAGTCTTGCTCAACACGATGCATCATTAAACGACTACGTCCACGAGAAACAGGGTATACCGGCATCAATGGCGGATGAGGAAAACGCTCATCCAAATATTCAATGATAATTGATGCTTCATATAATGCTAATTCACGATCAATTAATGTTGGTACTGTTCCATATGGATTTAAGTCAATTAAATCTTCTGGCAAATTCGCCATATCAACCAAGTGAATATCTACACCAACGCCTTTCTCCGCCAACACAATACGTGTTTGGTGGCTATACATATCATCTGCATGAGAATATAAATTCATCACTGAGCGTTTGTTTGCAGCTACGGCCATTTTGCCTCCAAAATTCTACGATTAAAAAACTAACAATGGGGGCAAATGCCCCCAGAAAAAATTATGACACTAATTTAAAATTAGTGTACATCTCTCCAATACTCTTTTTTCAGTAAGTAAGAAAGAATAAACAAGATCAATAGGAAACCAATTACCCAGTAACCAAGTGCTTCACGTTCCAGTTTATTTGGCTCACCAACATATTCAAGAAAATTAACAAGGTCACGAACAAAAGCGTCATATTCTTCAGCAGTCATACTACCGCCTTTTGCTGAAGATAACTCACCATGCTCATCTATTGTTCTTACCCCTTGAAGGTCTTGTAATACATGTGGCATACCAACATCTTTGAAGACTTTGTTATTTACACCGAACGGACGGTTACTATCTTCGTAAAACGTACGTAAATAAGTATAAATATAATCAGGACTTCTAAAACGAGCTTCTAAGGTTAAATCTGGTGGCGCAGTACCAAACCATGCTGCAGCTTCTTTTGCTGGCATAGTGTTAGTAATATGATCACCAGGTTTTTCACCGGTTGGCATCCATTTTTCAACACCTTCTTTTTCATCGATTCCTAAATCGGCGAAAGTACGGTTGTATCGTTGATATTGTAACTGGTGACAACCTAAACAATAATTTAAGTATGACTCAAAACCACGTTTTAGTGACTCTTTATCAGATAAATCGTTATTTGCTTTGTCCAAAGCCATGCTAGGACCAGCAGCAGAAGCCATCAAAGGAACTAAAGCTAAAATTGTAATAAGTAACTTTTTCATTATCCTGAAACCCTCTCTGGTACTGGCTTAGTTTTTTCATTTTTACTGTAGAACCAAAGTGCTACGAAAAATCCAAAATATCCAAAAGTGGCAATTCGACCGATTAAATTAGCTAAATCAGTTGCCGGCATAGTACCTAAAATACCTAACACGATAAAACAAATAGCAAACTGAGTTAGGTTTAAGAAATGTACTTTACTACGATACTTAAGTGCTTTAACGGCACCACGATCAAACCATGGTAAGGCGAATAACATACCGATCGCTGCGAACATGGTGATCATCCCTAGTAATTTGTCAGGAATAACACGTAAAATGGTAAAGAAAGGTCCAAAATACCATACTGGAACAATATGCTCTGGCGTTTTCAAACCATTTGCAGGTTCAAAGTTTGGCGCCTCAATAAAGTAACCACCACCTTCTGGAGCAAAGAACATCACCCAACAGAATAATATTAAGAAACCAACCACACCCATAATATCTTTAACCGAATAGTATGGATGGAACGGTATCGCGTCGACAATATCGTATTTATCAGAATAATGTTTATGGAATTTAAACTTACTAAGTTCTTCCGGTTTAACACTACCTTTAGGTTTCTTAATATCAGTCCCTTCAGGGTTATTAGAACCCACTTCATGTAAGGCTAAAATATGTAAGAAAACTAACACAACCAATACCAGTGGAAGCGCAACTACATGTAATGCAAAGAAACGGTTAAGTGTGGCACCAGAGATTACATAGTCACCTTTGATCCATATCGTTAATTCTTCACCAATGACAGGGATAGCACCAAAGAGCGATATAATGACTTGTGCTCCCCAATAACTCATATTACCCCAAGGTAATAAGTAACCCATAAAGGCTTCAGCCATCAATACTAAGAAGATTAACATGCCAAAAATCCACAATAATTCACGTGGTTTTTGATAAGAACCATACATCATGCCGCGGAACATATGCATATATACAACAATAAAGAATGCCGAAGCCCCTGTTGAATGCATATAACGTAACAACCAACCGTAATCAACATCACGCATGATGTATTCGATTGATGCAAAAGCGCCTTCGCCTGAAGGCTCATAGTTCATGGTTAACCAAATACCCGTTAAAATTTGGTTGACTAAAACCAACATGGCTAACGAGCCAAAGAAATACCAAAAGTTAAAGTTTTTAGGTGCTGGATATTGTGCTAAATGCTTATTCCAACAATCTGTTACGGGTAAACGCTTGTCAATCCAAGCCATAAAATTTGCAAACATTACGCTTCTCCTTGACCAACACCAATTAAGACGGTGGTTTCAGTTGGGAATGAATGCTCTGGCACTACTAAGTTAGTAGGAGCAGGAACACCTTGGAATACACGACCAGCCATATCAAATTTTGAACCATGACATGGGCAGAAGAAACCGTCTTTAACACCTTCAACTTGTTCTTCAAAAGTACCTTGATGATATGTTGGAGCACAACCCAAGTGAGTACATACACCTAGCGCCACCATATATTCAGGTTTGATAGAACGGTATGCATTGGCTGCATATTCAGGCTGTTGAGGTTCCGCAGATTGTGGATCACGTAATTGATCTTCGTGATTGGCTAAAGCGTTTAACGTTTCTTCCGTACGACGTATCACATAGACGGGTTTACCGCGCCATTCAGCACGAATTAATTGACCAGGCTGTAATTTACCTACATTGATTTCTACGGGAGCCCCGGCAGCTTTCGCACGCGCACTTGGGTTCCAAGATCCAATGAAAGGCACTGCCACACCGACAACACCAACACCACCAACTACCGAAGTAGCAGCAGTTAAAAAGCGTCGACGGCCGTTATTCACGGGCGTATTGCTCATCCAACATCTCCAATTATTATTTTATTTAAACATGTTCGTTGTTTACGAAAACTAAATCAGTGCCACACACACACCGGTTCTTTTTTGTTCAAATGAAACTAACGACAAAAAATTTTTCTGATCATAAAGAAAACCCCTATTTTTTACAAGGTAAATAAGGCAGTTACCTCAGCAAAAATCTATTTATTTTGAAAGCTCATGCAAACTCAACATGACAGATGCAAATGATTATTATTTATTATAATAAATAATCGCATGGCGGGTTATTTTACCCGCCAAATAGTTTTTCAAACCACGAAGGCTCTTTAGTTTGTTCTGTTTTATGCTGCTTGCATGAATCGCTTAATTTTAAGCCTTCGTAAATAGCGGGATAGAGAATGGCATTGTTACACGCAACTTCTAAGGCGTGCCCAGTTGCTTGGTCAAATGCTACAAGTTTGACACCTGTTGGCTGTGCTATTTGTTTGTTCACGACACCAATTTGCTGTAAATATTCGGCAAATAAGGTCAGTGCACCACTACTGCCAGTAAAATCAGTCGCTTTATTGTCATCTCGTCCTAACCATGTTGTGACCATATGTTTTGCATCATAACCAACAAACCAACTATCACGTTGATCATTAGTCGTTCCGGTTTTACCGGCGACTACTTTATTTTTTAATCGCCAACTGAGCGATCTTGCGGTGCCCTGTTGTGTGACTTGCGTTAACATAAAATCGGTTAAATAACTCGCTTGTACAGAAAAATATGGAGTAGATTCAACCACATGTTGAAAGAGCGTTTCACCCTGCGCTGAAATGACTGACTCAACTACATGGCTTTGCACATGCTCACCTTGATTAGCGATAGGCAAATATAGCTGATTTACTTGATAAGGCGACATATTAATCGACCCAAGTAATAACGAAGGTCTTAAAGTAATATCATCGCTATACCCTAATAAATGAATAATATCAGCGACATTATCTAAACCTAATGCCATCCCCAAATTAATCGTAGGTATATTTAATGATTTAACTAAACTTGTAAAAATAGAGACTTTGCCACGATACTCTCCATCATAATTTTTAGGTCGCCAGACTTCACCGTCGTTTAAATCAAAACTTAATGCTTTATCATCGAGTAATGTGCCTAACTGATATTGTTGATAACGCTCTAATGCGGCAAGATAAATAGCGGGTTTAATTAAAGAGCCAATCGGTCGCTTAGCATTTAATGCACGATTAAATCCAGCGTAGCCACTTTTTTTATCCCCAACGAGTGCTTTAATTTCACCGCTTTTAATATCGGTTAATATCATAGCGACTTGCAGATCGTGTTCATTTTTCTTCGCTAGTTCAATCAATTGTTTATTAACTGTTTTTTCTAAAGCGATTTGTTCAGACACTGAAAAGGTGGTAAAAACTCGTATGCCCGATTGTTGTAAAGCTGGTGAAAGCAACTCAGATAATTCTTTTTTAACTAATTGCAAATAAGCGGGAAATTTCTGTTTTTTGGGTGCCAATCGACGTGACGTTCTAATTTCAAGAGGTGTTTCTAACGCTAATAAGTAATCCTCTTTCGACATATATTCTTCTTTAAACATCAACTTCAGCACTAAATCTCGTCGTTTTTTAGTGCGCTCAGGATAGCGCCAAGGATCATAATAACTCGGTCCTTTTATCACCCCTATTAACGTCGCCATTTGTGCATTGCTAAGTTGCGCGATATTTTCGCCAAAATAAAATTCTGCAGCCAAACCAAAGCCATATATACCATTGGCAAAATGCTGTCCTAAGTAAACTTCATTTATATAAGCTTCGAGTAATTGATCTTTACTGTATCGATACTCTAACAACAGCGACATGATAGCTTCATTCACTTTTCGCCACAGTGTTTTATCGCGCGTTAGATACATATTCTTGACTAATTGCTGCGTTAAAGTACTCCCCCCTTGCACGGTTCTTCCCGCTTTTAAATTATTATAAAGTGCTCGTAAAATACCCAGCGGGGAAATACCAGCATGAAAATAAAAGTCTCTGTCTTCAACAATTAACAAAGTATCGAGTAGTTTTTCGGGAACCGATTGCAAAGGGATCAACACGCGATCTTCTTTATTTTCGGGGATGATTCGCCCCATTAAATAAGGTTCAATTTCAACATAATTAGTAGTTTGATTATCAAGATATAATTGACTTACTTCTTGAATTTGACCTTTTAATTTGACATCGATAGTGACGATATCAGGCGCTTCAACACCTGCGCCAAAGTCAAAAGCACGACGATATATAATGATGCGTTTTTTAGAAATGGCAAAATCGCCCGGCTTTTTAACCGCATTAGTATGTCGATATCCCGTAAGTAACAAGTTATCTTTCAAGCGAGTTAAATTAATTTCATCGCCTAAGTGAAAACGTTCGACCTTGCCAAACACTTGTACCGGAACTTGCCAGCGTTGTCCTTCAAACTTTTCAACCACTTTCGCATCAAGATACAAGGTATAAAATGCTAATAAAATGAGTAAAATGAAGGTAAGTTTTGCGGACAATACAAGCGCCCACTTTAATTTAGACGCTTGTTTTTTATTACCTTCTGTAGGCGTTTTCTGTTTTTCTGACACCAATGCCTCGTTATTCTTTTTCTGATGAATGCTCTTCAGACACTTTTACATTATTAGATTTTAAACGTTGTCGAAATTGTGCTTTCGCTAACTTCTGCATATCAACGACTTGATCACTTTCATCGACGATTTCACGCCCAAGTAAGGTTTCTATTGCATCTTCAAGTGTCACTAGACCAGCGGTTTGACCAAATTGGTCTTCAACAAGAAAAATATGATCATTACGTTTAATAAAAATATCGAGTAACAATAATACGGGTAAGTTTTCTGACACCCGATGGATTGGCAACATAATTGATTGTATAGGTTGCTCTCCCTTTCCTTGCAATTCTATTTGAAATAAATGGGCTTTTAATACCACACCAACAATATTATCAACCGTTTGGTCAAAAACAGGAATACGGGTAAAATTTGCGGTTTTCTCAGCAGCCAAAGCATCAGTCACAGACGTTTGTTGATCAAGCGCATGTACAACACTTCGAGGCGTTAAAATATTGATAACTTTCATTTCTCGCAAAGTTAAAATATTTTCAACCAACTGATTTTCTTGATGATATAAAGAGCCATCTTTATGCCCTAACGCAGCGAAAGCTCTGATTTCATCACGACTCACAACATCCGATTTACCGTTATTAAATAACCGAGTTACCAAAGATGAGAACCATACCAACGGATAAACAACTTTCACTAAAAAGCTGATGATATAGGCAGAAGGAATCGCTAATTTACGCCAGAACTTAGCGCCAATGGTTTTTGGAATGATTTCTGATAGATATAAAATGGCTAACGTTAGTAAGAATGCAATTAAGGTTTCTTTTTCTTCGCCAAACACTCTTATCGCTTGTGCACCTACCCCAGCAGCCCCCATAGTGTGAGCAAAAGTGTTTAAAATCAAAATACTTGAAATAGACTTATCAATATTTTTTTTAACCGTTTTGAGCACCTTGCCACCTAACGGTCGTTGTTTTAGCGTTTTTTCAACAAAACTCGGCGTAACCGATAATAAAACCGCTTCTAGAATGGAACATAAAAATGAAACACCAATGGCAATCGCTAAATAGGTGATAAGTAAAGTCATAAAATTTTAATACGTTAAATAAGCTAAAAAAACCATTGTAAACCACGTTAAGGCGCTTTCATATGCCTTTTGGTTTTGTTTGTTGGTTGAGCACTAGCAGGATCATCAGGCCAGTAATGCTTCGGGTATTGAGCCTTCATGTCTTTTTGTACTGCTTTATAACTCCCTTGCCAAAAGCCTGCTAAATCAGCAGTCACTTGAATAGGCCTTTGTGCAGGAGAAAGCAGTTCAAAAGTTAAATTTACCTTAGCACTGTTTCCGCCAACCGTTGGCGTTATTTTTAAACCATAAACTTCTTGCATTGGTAAAGAAACAATTGGCGCTTGTTCAAGGCTATAACGGATGGCACATTTTCTTCCCGTTGGACCCACGTAATAACTCGGAGCATAGGTATTCAATTGTTGTTGCTGTTGATAATCAAGCAAAGTTAATAGCATTTCTGAGACATTCAACTTTGCAATTTGAGCACGATGGGTTATATCGCTAATGAAAGGTTGTAACCATAACGACGACCTTTCAATAAGTGAACGCTCACTTACGTCAGGAAGTTTCAATTCACTAAACGTTAAGTTAAGCCATTGCCATCGTAACCATAAGTTTTTATCTTCAGATTGCCAGTTTAATAAAGACAGGCCATTTTTGCGTAATTGCGCTTGCCATAAAGCAAAAATTTTTTCTCCACTAATTAGCGATTTATCTGGTTTTTCTTTAAGAAGAATGGCACCTATTTTCTGCTGATTCACCGCCAAAATTCGTCCTGACTTTTCATCAAACGTAAGATGTTCGTGCATGCTAGTTTTTACCAAAGACCAGGCTAGAAGCTGTTCAATATCAACAATAGCAGCAATACGTAATTGCAGTTGCTGCTGAAACTGAGTGACATGGGCAGCCACTAAATACTCTTCGTTGTTTAACGCATCAGCAAATGCTAATTTAATGCCTTTACCATTACTGGCTAAGTAATCCCCCTGATCATTTCTTCTTTTTAATAACCTTTCTGGGTACGCTAAATAAACCAGTAAACCTAGATTATCAAGCGGTAACTTTTCTATTTGCTGCGAATTGCCTAATTCAATTGATATGTTTTCAGCGAGTTTATTGGCTTGTCGCATTATTTGCCGCGCTTTATAATTTTGAGTTTTTGAAAGAATAAAACGTACCCGTTGCACAATATCGCTATTGTCGCGCGCTTGCTCAATTGAAAAAACATCTCGCTCTTCTAATAATGCCGCTAAGATACAAGCGAGATAAGCCAGTCCTTGACAGTGATATTTTTTTTCAAGCGACTTTGCTTGAATAATCATATGCGCAAACCGTGCATGACAGGATAAGTTAACAACTTGTTGTCCATGACGGGTTAACTGCCTTTTGTCGTCGACAACGTCAATATTTTTTAATGTTTGCCAAGCTTGCTCCTCCATTATTTCATTGGGAAGATCTAAAAATGGCATGTCTTTTAAACGGCTGACTTGCCAACGTGCGGCTTCAATCACAACAGGCAAAATATCCGCTTGATGAATAGCGAGACCATTTTGCATTGCTCGTCGATGAAACTCTTCTTCATCAAATAATCGAATACAGTGACCCGACGATAATCGTCCTGCCCTGCCCATTCGTTGTATCGCAGAAGATTTAGCGATATTTCGCTGTGTTAATTTATTGGTTAACGTGCTTTCATCATAAAGGGCTACTTTTTCAAGACCAGAGTCGATAACAATATTAATGCCTTCAATGGTTAAGCTTGTTTCAGCTATATTAGTGGTGAGGACAATTTTCCTAACATTGGCTTGGCATGGTTTAATCGCTTGTTGTTGTTCAACAAGGCTAAGGTCACCATAAAGCGGACAAATGATTAACGTATCATTCGCTCTCTTATTTAATGCCGAAGCAAGGTAACGGATATCGCCGCTACCTGGCAAAAAAACTAACATTGAGCCATCATGCATTTTCAGTGTTTGCAAGATCACTGCAAGTATTTGTTCTCGCCAAGGCTGATTATTTTTAATTGGCTGATATTCAAGAGTAACGGGAAAACTGCGACCTTGGGTATGTAAACAGACGGCATCAGGTAAAGCATTTGCTAATTCATCACTAGCTAACGTTGCTGACATTAACAATAAAGTTAAATCTTCTCGTAACCCCTGTTGAATATCGCGAGCTAGAGCAAATGCTAGATCCGCTTGCAATGAACGCTCATGAAATTCATCAAAGATCACTAATGACGTATTGGTTAATTCAGGATCCGCTTGCATAATTTGCACGAAGACGCCTTCGGTGATCACTTCTAAACGAGTATAATCAGACACCTTACTTTCATTACGGAGCCGATAACCGACACGTTTTCCAACGGTTTCTCCTAATTGACTAGCTAAATAGGTCGCAATATTTTTTGCCGCAACACGCCTTGGTTGTAGTAAATAGATTTTACGTTGTGACAACTCCGGCAATTCAGATTGCTCTGCTAATAACCATAACGGTAGTCGAGTGGACTTACCCGCTCCAGGTTCGGCGGATAAAATCAATGTGCGATGTAATTTCAAACTACTCAGAAATTTAGCTTTGAGGTTATCAATAGGTAAAGGCGTTGGCATGTAAATTTACTTTATCTGTTTCATACTTTTATTTTAAGGGCTTATAGCAGAAGTTCCATACATTTAACGAGACAGTAATGTCGTTCTACTTATTTAAACGGTGTATTAACGCATAACGAAATGACTAATTGTTGTCATCGATACGTCACTATACTGTCATCTCTGCGCAAAATTTTTGTCACAAACATGCCATAAAGTATTGAAAAATAATTCGACTCACTTAATGGTAAAATAATGATAACACTTAAAAATATATCTTTAGCAGGTTTATTACTTGTGTCTCTCACTGCTTGTGATGGTGATGATGGCAAAGACGGTGCAACTGGTTCAACAGGTTTAACCGGCGAACAGGGAACGCAAGGCGAACAAGGGGTTGCTGGCGAAGACGGTAAAAACGCCACGAACTCTTTAACGTCGTCACTTGTGGCTCGTGCCGTATTAAATGTTGAGTCACCTGAAGGTGCCGCTGAAATAGTACAATATCAACAATCAACTGGTTGGATTTACGCCATTAATAGTTCAGGGGAGAAAGCCACGGTTGATGTCTTAGACTTAAACAATATTGACCCTGCGGCTTTGACCAAAGACAGTGAAGGTGTCGTTACTAACACAAATATGACGTCAGTCATGCAATTAGATTTATCAGTTAACACTGCGGGTGATGCTAATAGTGTCGCTATCTCAAATACCCTAAATATGATGGCTGTTGCGATGGCGGCTGAAGAAACAGGCGATTTAGGCTTTATCGCCTTTTATGATATTTCTGGTGCAACACCAAGCTTTATCAAAAATGTACAAGTGGGTCATCTACCCGATATGGTAACATTTTCAAAAGATGGTACTAAAGTAGTTGTTGCCAATGAAGGTGAGCCAAGTGGCGATTATACGATAGATCCTGAAGGTAGCATCTCTATAATCGATATTAACGATGGTGTTATTTCAGATACGGCAATAAACCTTGATTTTACTGCATTTAATGATAAAAAAGCGGAACTTATTTCACAAGGCGTTATGTTCGCTAATCCCTCAGGTAGAACAATCAATGGCCAATTAATTAATACTACCGTTGCGATGGATCTTGAGCCTGAATACGTGGCTATTTCATCAGACAGCCAAACAGCATTTGTTTCAATTCAAGAAAATAACGCAATCGCAATTGTTAATTTAGCCACCAATACATTAGAAGAAGTAAAAGGCTTAGGGTTTAAGGACTGGTCTAATTATCAAATAGATGCATCAGATAAAGATGGTGGTATCAATTTCAAAACCTATCAAAATTTATATGGCATGTATCAACCAGACACTATTGCAACGTTCACATGGCAAGATGCGAATTTTATTATCAGTGCTAATGAAGGAGATGGCCGAGAATATTTCTTTGACGCAAGCTCTGAAGCTGATTGTACTGCAAAAGGCGGCCTTGATTATGATGAAGATAACGGTTGTCTTGCCTATATCGATGAAAGCCGCGTTGAAGATTTACCTTTAGATCCTATTGCTTTTTCACAGGTAAATAATGACGACGATGATATTGGTAGACTAAAAGTCTCTATGGTCAAAGGGGATATCGATGGCGATGGTGATTATGACCAACTATACACGTACGGTGCGCGCTCGTTTTCAATTTGGGATCAAAATGGCAATATCGTTTTTGATTCAGGTGATGACGTTGGCAAAATAACCGCGGCCATTCACGGACAAGCTTTTAATAACGACGAAGATACTAACGAAGGAGATACTCGTTCTGATGCAAAAGGTGCTGAGCCTGAAGCGCTTACCATTGGAAAAATTGGTGAAAATACCTATGCGTTTATTGGTTTAGAAAGAATGTCAGGTATCATGATTTACGACATTACTAACCCATTTAACGTAAGCTTTGTTGATTATTTTATCAACCGAGGAACGACTGAAGAAGCAGAAATTACTGGCGATTTAGCCCCAGAAGGCATGTCTTTTATTCCTGCCACGGCGACATCAAATGCTATGTTAATTGTTGGTAATGAAATCTCAGGCTCAGTAAGTGTGTGGGAAATAAGCCAACCATAAGCGCGTTAAACAATCAAAATCAACAATCAAGGCTTCATTTATTGAAGCCTTTTTATTTTCCTACCTATTAAATTAGCTAACCTTTTGATTTTTACTATAATCAAGCAAAACCCCTCTAAGGTTAAACCATGAAAAATAGTAATATTGTTGAGTTTAGATTTCTTGCGGAGCCAACCGATGTAAATTTTGGTGGAAAAGTGCACGGTGGCATGGTGATGAAATGGATTGATCAAGCATCATATGCTTGCGCAGCTCAATGGAGTAAACGCTATTGTGTGACTATTTCTGCAAATGGTATTCGGTTTATTCGCCCTATTTTAGTTGGTCAAATGATCACTGTGACTGCACGTATCGTACATACGGGTAAAACAAGCATGCACATATATGTAGTGGTTCGGGCTGGCTACCCAAAAGAAGACAACATTATTATTACCAATCGTTGTTTTATCACCTTTTTAGCAACAGACGAAACGGGTTACCCCGTAAAAGTGGATCCCTATATTCCAGAAACTGAGGAAGATAAGTTATTAGAAGAAGCCGCTATCGAAGCAAAACATTTTGCTAAAACGTTAGATAGCGATTTTGAAGAAAAACTTGGTTGGAAGTAACCGCAGATATTATTTCCCCTTGTAAAATCCAGTTTAAAACGACCTGCTATTCTTGCTCGATAGTACAAAAATAACTCCCTGATTATTAAGCGTTTAAAAATTTGCTTCTTTTGATAAATCTGCTTACTTGGCAGGCACTGAAAAAATTGCTATCTGTATTATCCCTAAAACGGCAGGAGATAACACATGCAATTTGCAGAACATGGCAATTACACTATACAACCACAAGATAACATTTTAGTCGTAGATGCCCATGGCCCCTTCAATGAACTAACTGCCGATCTTTACATTCAAGACATGTACGATGCATGTGAAAAATTTTCAGGAAAAACATGGGGATTATTAGTGACTTTTTATGGAAATAGCGTGTTCTCACCAGAAGCAGAACAAGCCTTAATTGAAGTCACAAAATATCGAATGAAAAAAGGCATGATCGCCAATGCTACCGTGATTTTAGAAAGTAGCTCTGCCGACCTGCAACAAATGCAATTACGTCGAATATACCAAGGCTGCAATCTCACTTTTCATGTCTTTAGTGATATTTATAGTGCCCGTAATTGGTTAGAAAGCTTTGTTGTCGAACAATCAAGTGCCATGTAAAAACAAGGTTGAAGATGATAAATAAACTAAAAAGAGCGCGATTTGCGCTCTTTTTTGTTAATAATGAGTATCGCTTATTTAGATGGCTCACTCGTTAGTAAGTTCGCTATTGTCGCAATACCTAACCCTGTGGCTCCTGCTGCCCATAGCCCATTACTGTTACCGTTATAAGCCGCTGATAAATCAAAGTGTAGCCAACCCTTTCCGTCATTGGGGACAAAACGCGATAAAAAACCTGCGGCATTACTTGCCCCTCCTGGGCCACCGCCAGGAATAGGTCGACTATTTGCCGTATCAGCAAATTCTGACGGACATTTTTCTTGATGCCAAATCTCTAAAGGTAGTTGCCATAAAGGTTCGTTTACCGCTTTTGCAGTAAGCTTAGCTTGCTCAGCTAACTTTTGGTCGAGTGAAAACAAGGCTGAATAATCGCCTCCTGTTGCCATGACTGATGCACCGGTCAAGGTTGCTGCATCAATGATCATTGCAGGCTCACTTTCTGCCGCTAATAATAGTCCATCGGCTAAAACAATACGGCCTTCGGCGTCCGTATTAGCGACTTCACAAGTCACCCCATTTTTATAGGTTAAAATATCACTCAGCTTATAGGCATGACTGGAGATCATATTTTCCGCACAACATAAAATTAGCTTAACGCGTTGATTCAGTCCTTGACGAATCGCTAGAGCCAATGCTCCAGCAACAACCGCCGCACCACCCATATCTGCTTTCATATTAAACATGCCTGCATTCGATTTGATGCTGTAACCACCGCTATCAAAGGTAATGCCTTTGCCGACTAAACAAGTTGAAACAGGTGTCTTCTCATCTTTACTCGGATTAAAATCTAATTCAAGCAAACAAGGCGGATGAATACTCCCTTTACCTACGTTATAAATACCAACCCAACCCTCTTTTTCTAATGCTTCTCCTGCTATCACCTTAGCGGTAACCTTATCAGGAGCTTGTGCCGTGATATAATCAATAGCCGATTTCGCCAAGCTTTCAGGAGGTAATTGCGTTGGCGTTTGGTTAGTTAAATCTCGTGCCCATCCAAAAACAGCCAATTTGTTATTTAAAGAATCAACACATGATTTTTCACCGGTAAACTCAACCGATGTTAATTTTTCAGCACAGGTAAAGCCTAAAGCAAATGCCCATTGCGTATCTTCCCTCCATAACTCACCAACCAAGGTAGCAGTGTCTACGCCCATTTTTTCGATACTACGCGCAGCTTTTTGAATGCTTTGTAAAGGAAATTTATCGGATACGGGAAGATAAATATAAACTTTACCTTCGTGAATTTGAACTAACTTTTCACGCTGCCAATCGGCAAGTATCGGTTGATTAATTAGTGATATCTGACACGTTGAATTCATAACTATAATTTCTCTCAATTAGGCTTTAGCTAATTCTACACTACTGAGAATTTTTTTAATCAAACAATTCAAGTTGCAAATAATAAAGGATAAAAAACGCAATATCGGTGGGTCATTAGATTTAGCCTAAGATGGCCAAACTTTTCAATTGACGCTGCTCAATAAACTAAAAGCGATAAGTAACACTTTTGAGAGGAAGCGAACCTTGAAGGCGGTATAGTAATTAGTTCAGTTTGAATTTATTTAAAGGTAAAACTCGTTCTCAACGAGCAATTTTTCTGCGTCTTCTCTGTGGTTAAATTTATGTAAAGGAACACCTGCATTATCAATATGATGCTGTATGTGTTTTCCTTGGTCTATATCATCTACTAGCCAACATTCTATTTGCTGGTTTTTTCTCGCTAACTGGATTATTCGATTGTGTTTGAAATTAATCACTTCCTCAGAAACTCGCCAACCGCGAAGATCAGCAAATAAAGCCCATCGATCATTTCTTACCCGAGAGATAGTTTCATCGAGTAGTGTTAAATAACCAATGTCAGCGTGTATATTCCAGTCGCCTGAAATTTTCGCCACAACGATATTATTTTTTAGCTCTACTGTGTATGTTGGTTGAGTCATATAAAGGTATCAATTTAAGACTGTGTCGAATGCCAAAATGTTATTCCGACAGCCTGTTTAACTTACTTTCAGTTTATTTCAAAAAGATGTAAATTTTGTATAAAATACCTTTTGCTCACTCTTAATACAAGATCATAAAGCATTTACTAAAATATAAAAATAAAACTTCTGCAGATGGCTAAGAGGCATGAGTTCAAAGCTGACTTTGAACTCAATTTAATGGCGTTTAGACGATTTAATTGACCGAGTATGATGTCATTAATAACGTTAAAATGAGCCTAAAACGCTACTTTCCTTCAATGAAAGTCCACTTTATTGTTTATAAACTACGCCTTGTTTCATCACGAATGTCACACTCTTCATCGCGCTAATATTCTCAAGAGGATTGCTCTGAACGGCGATAATATCGGCTCGCTTTCCTGACCCAAGCTCACCTCTGTCCTCCACACCTAATAGATCAGCAGCAAAAATTGTTGCCATACGCAGTGCATCTGCCGCTGTAATACCATGACGTATTAAAGACTCGAACTCGAGTGCAGTATTTACATGCGGAAAAACGCCATTATCTGAACCAAAAGCCATCTTAACCCCGCCTTTATAGGCAAGTGTTAAGCTATTTACTACTAGAGGTTTGAGATAGTTACTTTTGGCTACTGTTGCCGCAGGGGTTTCAGGAGGTAACTCAAATTCATTTAGATAAGTTTGAGGGACCAAATATGTGCCTCGCTCTTTCATAAGTTTGATTGATTTTTCAGTCAAAATAGAGCCATGCTCGATTGAATCGACGCCAGCGATAACGGCTGCATTTATACCTTTGGTTCCATGTGCGTGAGCGGCGACTTTCAACCCTAATTTATGTGCCTCTCGAACGATGACTTTCAATTCATCCAAGGTATATTGCTGTGCACCAATCTCGGCATTTTGTGAAAATGAAAAAACTCCGCCAGTGGCACAAACCTTTATTACTTTGACGCCATATTTAGCTTAATATCGAACAGCTTTCATGACTTCAACAACGCCATCTGCTATCCCAGATTTTGGCCCTAATTCGGCAATGCCTGGCGCATAACCTGTCCAATCACAATGTCCGCCCGTCATTGAAATAGCGTGTCCAGCCGGCCAAATATCAGGACCGTCGACATATCCCGCATTTATCGCTTTCATTAATGCCACATCAGGAAAACCAGGTTGAGCCCCTAAATCACGAATGGTTGTAAAGCCAGCATCAAGCACATCGCGAGAAAATTTAACGCCCTGTAATGCCCAATCAGCAGCTGTTTGTTTTGCTATTGCGGTAGTCCAGTCATCACCCGTAAAATAATCACTGGTAATATGCGTGTGCGTATCAATTAGACCGGGCAATAATATTTGACTACTCAAATCTATTATCGCTAGATTTTTAGGGAGAACGTCTGGGTTGATAGATTCTATGTTGCCATTTTTAATGATTAATGTTGCGGGAGACACTATTTTGGCATTTCGTACATCTAACATGCCTTTAGCTTTTATAATTAAACTTGAGGGGGAAACTAACTCAGTAGCATTAGTACTCCATGAAAAGCATGGTAGCAACATTATATAGAGGATAAAAAGAGCGCTGCTTTTTAAATTTTCTTTCGTTAATCCAAACATGTATCTTCCCTATTTTTATTTTATTCAGCCACTTAAAGAGACTAGTCTATCTTGAAAACTTTACCTAGTTTTACATATTTAAGCCTAGAGGTTGTTTACGTAAGTGACAACTATATAAGCAATTTAACACTTATAAAAAACATCTATAACCGCTTTCTTTGCTTTAGTGATACAGCAGACTACTGGCTTTGATAAATTTATCGCTATTTCAAACTCACCTTGCGAAAAAGAAAGTAATTCGCGATTTAACTTGTCTTAACGTAACATAATAAAAAATCAACTCGCTTACTTTAAATCATGCAAATTCATGCTCAAAAAGCTACGTTAATTAAACGTTATAAACGCTTTCTCGCGGATGTATCGCTTGAAGACGGTACAGAAACAACCATTCATGTGGCAAACACAGGCGCTATGACCGGTTGTGCCACTTCTGGTGATACGGTTTATTATAGTGTTTCAGAGAATAAAAAACGTAAATACCCCTTTAGTTGGGAGTTATCTCAAACAAAGGAACAACATTGGATTTGTGTTAATACCATTCGAGCAAATCAGCTCGTGGAAGAAGCATTAATTAATCAAAAAATTAGCGAATTTAAAAATTTCACGGATTTAAAACGTGAAGTAAAATATGGCAATGAAGCTAGTAAAGTTGATTTTCACCTCATTGACGAACAAGGCAAAGCAACCTTTATTGAAGTCAAAAGCGTCACCTTGCTCGAAAAACAGCAAGGATACTTCCCTGATGCTAAAACTGAACGAGGCCAAAAACATTTACGTGAATTAATTGAAGTTGTTGAGCAGGGCAATCGTGCAGTTTTATTTTTTGCCGTGCTTCATTCAGGTATAAGTTCCGTAAAAGCGGCAGCCCATATAGATGAAAAATATGCTCATCTTTTGCAGTTAGCAAGACAAAAAGGCGTTGAAGTTATCGCTTATCAAGCCCATTTTGACAATAAGCTCGAAGGCATCAATATAACGCTTGAAAACCCTTTAAGCGTGAAATAATCTCAGTAAAACATTGACGCGGTATAGCAAAACTTGATAAAAAAGTGGGCTTGCGGGTAAGGTAGACATCAATACAGGATAAGCCTATCAGCTAACCCTTTGATTTAATTTGATTAATATTTATTTTTAATTTTTTCTTGAATTTTAAACACCGCAACACAATATAGTTCTGATAATTAAGATCTATTATAATTGGCACATGCAATCAAATAATAGAATTTACGCGTTATTTGATGTACGCAGCATTAGGAGAATAAGCATGCCAAACAACAAAAAAGCATTAGGCATATTAGCTTTAGCAGGTGTAGAACCTTACGTAGAAAAAGCTGGTGAAGAATACATGAACGCTGAGCAATCAGAGCATTTTAAGAAAATTCTTGATGCTTGGCGTGTACAACTTCGTGAAGAAGTTGACCGTACGGTGACTCATATGCAAGACGAGGCAGCAAATTTCCCAGACCCCGTTGATCGTGCTGCACAAGAAGAAGAGTTCAGCCTTGAATTACGTACTCGAGATCGGGAACGTAAACTTATCAAGAAAATTGAAAAAACTTTACAGTTAATCGAAGAAGATGATTTTGGTTTTTGTAAAACTTGCGGTATCGAAATCGGTATTCGCCGTTTAGAAGCAAGACCAACAGCAGATTTATGTATTGAATGTAAAACCTTAGCTGAAATTAAAGAACGTCAGTTAGCTGGTTAACCATCATTATAGATGACGGCTAGTGACATGATGCGACCACTCGTTCAATACCGTGGTCGCTTTGCTCCTTCCCCTTCTGGTCACCTTCATTTTGGCTCGTTAATTACCGCCCTTGCGAGTTATTTAGAGGCAAAAAAAAACAATGGTACTTGGCTCGTTAGGATTGAAGATATTGATCCCCCGCGAGAAAAACAAGGCGCCAGCGCCCATATTTTAAAAACATTAGACGCGTTCGGTTTACACTGGGACGAAGATATTCTTTTTCAAAGCACCCAGACTGATTACTATCAACATATTATTGAACAGCTCTTTGCAGAGCACCATTGTTATTATTGTCAATGTACTCGAGCGAAAATCAAAGCCAATGGTGGTATTTATCAAGGACATTGTCGTCACTTAAATCTAGATAATAATCAAAATGCCATTAGGGTTATTAACCAAGTTCAAATTGATCAATATTCCGATCTCATCCAAGGGCAAGTACAATGTAATAAGGCCCTGGCAAAAGAAGATTTTATAATCCGAAGAAAAGACGGTTTATTTGCTTATCAACTTGCCGTAGTCGCTGATGATATATACCAAAATATTAGCCACGTAATTCGCGGTTGCGACCTACTCGAGCCCACCGCACGTCAATTAAGCTTTTATCAACTTTTGTCTGATAAAGCATTTAGTCATTTGTTTCAGTCAAAACAAGATAATAATCACCTGAGTGAAAATATAAAAGCACCTGTATTCGGTCATATTCCGCTGGCCGTTACTGAGCAAGGCTACAAACTGAGCAAGCAAAATAAAGCACCCGCGATAGATAATCACAAGCCGCAACCCGCCCTATTTGCCGCGTTACAATATTTAGGTCAACAACCACCGAATGATTTGAAGCATTTACCTGTAGATGAAATCATTCAGTGGGCAATTACACATTGGCAGCTTGATTCTGTTCCTAAAAAACAAGAAATCCAATTAAACTAAGCAATAAAATGGTTAAGATGCCGTTTTTTCATTCTCTTTTTAGCTTCACTGTTATATTATTGCGCCGTTATCCTTCATTTCTATAGGCAGTTACCATTAAAAGCGTGATCAATTTGTGCAAAAAAGTTTTAGGTAAGAAAAAAAATAAAACGTCACCTAAAAATATCAACCACTCCCCACAAATTTTTACCCGAGATCAACACCCCGTTTCTCGTAGTTTGATCAGTGCTAGCGCCTTAAAGGTTTTGTATCGTTTAAATAAAGCGGGCTATGAAGCTTACCTTGTCGGCGGGGGCGTTCGCGACATTTTACTTGGTTTAGCTCCAAAAGATTTTGATATCGCAACCAATGCCACACCTGAACAAATAAAAGCTTTATTCAGAAATTGCCGATTAATTGGAAGACGCTTTCGTTTAGCACATATTGTTTTTGGCCGAGAAATTATTGAAGTTGCCACTTTCAGAGGACACCATGAAAGTGCTCCTCAAAAACAACAAGATTGCCAAAAAACCTCTAAACAAAGTGAGCATGGCATGTTGTTGCGCGACAATATTTATGGCTCTATTGATGAAGATGCTGAGCGTCGAGATTTCACTATCAACGCCTTGTATTATTCATCAGCCGACTTCAAAATTTATGACTTTGCTAACGGGATCAGTGATATTAATGCGAAAAAAATTCGCTTAATTGGTGATCCTGAAACACGTTACCGCGAAGATCCTGTAAGAATGTTACGTGCGATTCGCTTTGCCACCAAACTTGATATGGACATTAGCGAAGAAACTCGTCGCCCCATTAAAGCACTAGCGCCATTACTTGAAAATATTCCACCAGCAAGAATGTTTGAAGAGTTTTTAAAATTATTTCTTTCTGGCAAAGCTTACAGTAACTTTCATTTATTACGCGAGTATCAACTTTTTCGTTATTTTTTCCCGATTGTTGATCAAGCACTAAATAACAATGAAGAGCCTTATTTACTAGCATTTATTGAACAAGCTTTAAAGAATACAGATGACCGCATCAATAATAACAAGCGTGTTACCCCTGCCTTTTTATTTGCTGCTTTTTTATGGTATCCATTACAAAAACACATTTCTCAATTACATGCAAAAACGCAATTGACGCCGCAAGATGCATTTTTTAATGCCTTAGGCGAAATAATGTCTGAACAACAACGTAGTATTGCGATACCCAAACGGTTTCAAGCCGTAATGAAAGATATCTGGATATTACAAGATAAGCTTAACAAGCGAGTCGGCAAACAAGCTTATAAAGCATTCGAACATCCCAAATTTAGAGCCGGATACGACTTTTTATTGTTGCGCAGTGAAATTGAAGCGACCGCTGAAAATACTCACCTAGCAGAATTAGCTAAATGGTGGACTGACTTTCAGCAAAACAATCATGAAACACAACAGCTTATGATAAAAAGTATTGTAAAGTCAGGTGCAACCCAACGACGAACACCCCGTAAACGTCGTAAACCTAGAAATCAAGCCGCTAAAAGTAGTGAATAATGACCTTAGCGTATATCGGACTTGGCAGTAATTTATCTGATCCTAAAGCTCAAATTCATCTAGCAATTGAGCAAATAAAGACGATCCCAAACACCCACTGCATTAAAATATCTTCTTTATATTATAGTCGTCCTATGGGACCACAAGACCAACCTGATTATATGAATGCCGTAATGGCCGTTGAAACACAATTGCCTGCTTTAGTCTTGCTTGACCATTTACAAGCAATTGAAAATAAAGCAGGTCGAGTTCGAAAAGAAAACCGTTGGGGCGCGCGTATTTTAGACCTTGACATTCTTCTATTTGGTGATAAAACCATTAATAACGAACGGTTAACGGTGCCTCATTATGGCATGAAAGTACGAGAATTTGTGATCATTCCTTTAGCCGAAATTGCTGAAACACTTGTCATGCCTGATGGCACGAGTATTTCAACTCTTGCGAAAAACATCGCCACAAATGATTTAAAAATTCATAGCCAATTAGACTCAATACGTTAAAATAAAGCCCAACTAAACATTAGCTAACGTTTACAACTCTGGAAAAATCATGGCAAAAATTACCACAGCAACCTTACAAAAAATGAAGCAAAATGGTGAAAAAATATCAACCATTACCGCTTATGATGCAAGTTTCGCTAAGTTATTTGACCAAGCAGGTATTCACGCCATTTTAATTGGCGATTCACTAGGCATGGTATTGCAAGGACAAGACGATACTCTACCTGTTGACATCGAACATATGGCCTATCATACGCAGAGTGTTAAACGTGGAGTCGAAGAAGCGCTTATTATCAGCGATATGCCATTTATGAGTTATGCCACTAAAGAACAAGCTTTTACCAATGCAGCGAAACTGATGCAAGCAGGTGCAAGCATGGTTAAAATAGAAGGTGGCCTTTGGTTAGCGGAAACAATTCAAGGGTTGGTTGAGCGCGGAATTCCAGTTTGTGCCCATTTAGGTTTAACACCACAGTCAGTTAATGTGTTTGGTGGCTTTAAAGTGCAAGGTCGAGATGAAGATAAAGCTCTTGAAATGATTGCACATGCTAAAGCTTTAGAAGCTGCGGGTGCGCAACTTTTAGTACTAGAATGTATTCCCGCGGGTCTAGGGAAAGCAATTTCACAGGCGATAACCATCCCCACTATTGGTATTGGTGCCGGTAAAGATACTGACGGGCAAATTCTTGTTATGCACGATGCATTAGGTATTTCGTGTAGCTATATGCCTAAATTTTCACGTAATTTCTTAATTGATACTGGCGATATTAAAAAAGCAATCGAGCTTTATATTTCAGAAGTTAGTAAAGGGAATTTCCCTGGCGATGAGCATATTTTTAAATAAGCATTGCACCTGATTATCTATTTATCATCCAAGCTAAAAACCTCGATTTTGCTAAACCGTAAAGGTAATACATATGAAAACAGTCAGTGAAATAAGTGAACTTCGCGAGACCGTAAAAACCTGGCATCAACAAGGCCTTACCGTCGCATTTGTCCCGACCATGGGTAACCTTCATGACGGTCATATTTCATTGGTCACAGAAGCACATAAACACGCTGACAAAGTGGTTGCGAGTATTTTTGTCAACCCTATGCAGTTTGGAGCAAATGAAGATATTGATAGTTATCCACGTACCATGGCCGACGATCAACAGAAATTAGCGTCTGCAAATACCGACTTACTTTTTACGCCCACATCCGAAATTATTTACCCGAAAGGACTTGATAAACAAAGTTATGTTGAAGTGCCTAATGTTTCCGAAGGTTACTGTGGCGAAAGCAGACCTGGGCATTTTCGAGGGGTTGCTACTGTCGTTTGTAAGTTATTCAACTTAGTACAGCCGGATGTCGCTTGTTTTGGTTTAAAAGATTATCAACAAGTACAAGTGATTCAAACCATGGTTGAAGACTTATCAATGCCAATAAAAATTGTTCCGGTTGAAACGATGCGTGAAACAAGTGGCCTGGCTTTAAGCTCTCGCAATGGTTACTTAACCGAAGAGGAATTAAAAGTAGCGCCCGCATTAAGTCAAAATATTCAATGGTTAGCGGAACAAATTAAGCAAGATAATGATTTTATCGGTTTGGCAAAAAAAGCCGCCAGTTATATCGATAATGCGGGCTTAAAAACTGACTATATTCACATTTGTCATGCTCGAACTTTACAACCTGCTAGTGAAGACGATCATGAGTTAGTCATACTAGCAGCAGCTCATTGTGGCAAAGCAAGGTTGATAGATAATTTACAAGTCACGTTAACCTAGCCAGAACAACGTTTGATTTAAAACCATAGACATAAAAAAAGCGCCCGTCGGCGCTTTTTTAAACATTTTGCTAACTGACTAAGATTACTTCTTAGACAATGCACCAAAACGTTTATTGAATTTATCAACACGACCACCAGTCTCAGCAGCTTTTTGCTTACCAGTGTAGAATGGGTGACATTCTGAACATACGTCTAAGTGTAAATCTTTACCTACTGTAGAACGAGTAGTGATTACGTGACCACAAGAACAAGTTGCCTTGAACTCCGCGTAATTTGGGTGGATGCCTTCTTTCATGGGTAACCTCTGTATAGGCCGTATCGCCACTTAGTCAGTATTTATTGACTGCTAAGCACCATACGAGTTAAAAATAATGGTGGCGAATAATAAAGGATCGCCTTAACCACTGCAAGGAAAACTGATAAAAAAATAACCGTTTACCGCTTTTTAACTAATTATCGGTGTTATCGACACTCTTTGCTTGGCAAGCCATCACTAAACATTCAAAATAACCACAACGTAAATGACAAAAAGATGACGAACATTTTGCTGCAGGATATTTATATACAAGTTGCCATTCCTGTCCCTATGCGTCAGTTATTCACTTATCTTGTGCCAAACGCATTACTTAATGATAAGAGCTTAGTTGGTGAGCGCGTTATCGTGCCTTTTAGTCACCGACAAGTCATTGGTATTGTCATTTCAGTGGACGATGACACCCCTTTAGAAAAAGACAAATTAAAAGCGATTATCAGCCGTATTGACTCAGATACTCACTTACCTGCACCGTTACTCAAATTACTCACTCTTGCCGCGCGCTACTATCATCACCCAATTGGCGATGTTTTTCAGCAAGCGCTGCCCGTGTTACTGAGAAAAACAGAGCCACCAAAAAAACCGGTTTGTCATTATTGGCAATTCAATGAAAGTTGCGAACCAACAAAAATAAAGACATTTAAACAAGGCCGCGCAAAAAAACAAATTCAATTATTAAGACTCATTGAAAACCATCATAAATTAACATGGCCTGAAATTCGTACCTTAGGTTATACCAAAGCACAATTGAAAAGCTTAGAAGAAAAACAATTTATTAGCGCATTAGAAAAGCCAATTGAAGTTTATCACTGGCAAACTGAATATTTAAATGAAAGTGACAAACTGAATTTATCGGCGGAACAAGCGGTCATTGTCTCGGCCATTGACCAATCAACGGAACAATACAGTTGTCATCTAGTCGATGGTGTCACCGGCAGCGGTAAAACCGAAGTGTATTTACAGGCCATGGAAAAAGTCCTTGCCAACAATCAGCAAGTACTCGTTCTCGTCCCTGAAATAGGTTTAACACCGCAAACATTAAATCGATTTGAACAGCGCTTTAATGTCCCTATTTTTTTGCACCATTCAGGATTAAATGACAAAGAACGCTTTGATACGTGGCAAAGTGCTCTGCAAAACTGTGCAGCGATTGTCATTGGTACTCGTTCAGCGGTTTTTAGTCCATTGCCAAAACTTGGCTTAATTATTGTTGATGAAGAACATGACGGCTCATTTAAACAACAAGACAGCTTTCGCTATCATGGCAGAGACATCGCTATTTTACGGGCTAAACAATTAAATATTCCGATTGTTTTAGGCAGTGCAACCCCTAGTTTTGAGTCGTTACAAAATGCGTTAACCAATAAATATCATTATCATCAATTAACCAAACGAGCGGGTAAAAGTGTAGAAGCGAAAATATCGCTGATTGATGTTGCTAATCAACCCTTAGAATTTGGCCTTTCAAAGCCACTTAAGCAATTAATCAACACCACGCTTAACAGAGGCGAACAAGTACTGGTTTTTTTAAATCGTCGAGGATTCGCGCCAGCTATCAATTGTAATGAATGCCACTGGGTTGCTGATTGTCATCGATGTAACAAACCTTATACCCTGCACCGTTCGCAAGGTTTATTGATTTGTCATCATTGCACTAGCCAAAAACGTATTCCTCAACAATGTCCAGATTGTGGCAGTGTACGCATAAAACCCGTTGGTCAAGGGACAGAGCAAGTAGAAGAATATTTAACAGAAACATTTAACCAATATAGTACCGTGCGTATCGACCGAGACAGTACCCGTAAAAAAGGAGAATTAGCCAAACGTTTGCAAGCGATAACCGATAAAGAACATCAAATTTTAATTGGTACGCAAATGCTTGCCAAAGGACATCATTTCCCTGATGTCACCTTAGTTGCCATGTTAGATATTGACGGTGCATTATTTAGTTTTGATTATCGAGCCAGTGAACACATGGCGCAATTATTAGTACAAGTTGCAGGGCGAGCTGGGCGAGCGAGTAAACCTGGTAAAGTGATAGTACAAACACAATATCCACAACACCCGTTATTACAAGATTTAGTCAATAATGGTTATCGCCATTTTGCCCAACAAAGCTTAACAGAGCGTAAAATGGCATATTTGCCTCCGTTTGGTTATCAAGCCCTGTTTCGAGCCGAAGCAAATTACCCTTCTTATCCTGAAAAGTTTTTACGCCAATTAGCTCAAACCCCAATATCATCCTGTGAAATAGCGGGCCCGATGCCAGCAGCCATGGAAAAGAAAGCGGGAAAATATCGTTTTCATTTAATTTTACAAGCGAAATCTCGACCAGAACTACATACTGCAATTAGACAAATGATCGCGCAAAGTCAGCAAAACGAATGGCTTAACAAAGTGCGGTGGACAATTGATATCGACCCAATAGATCTCAGTTGGTGAGGAATAAAAATAAGAAAGTGTAAAGAAAAAAGTAGCTTGTGCGCTTTTCCATAATAAAGACAAATATTCCCTGTTAATTTCAAACCAATTCGCTAAAATAACCGAAGTTTTCGCTCTAACATAGATAAATAAGCAATAATGGCTCATCAAGATTACGTATCGCGTTCGCGCACTCCTAAGAAAAAAAGTAATCCATACCAACCAAAGCACGCGGAAGTTGCAGTAGGTCTTTCATTAAAAATTAAACTAATTGCCTTAGTGTTACTTATCGCTTTACCGGCTTTTGCTTACTTATTATGGTCAATAAAAGATATTGAAACGCCCACAGTTGCCGAGCAAATTGAGCAATCGCAACATGAAGAAAATGCCAGTCAGTTACCAACGCCCCCTAAAGAAAAATGGCAATATATGGAACAACTAAAATCGAAAGAGGTTGAAGTTGGTGAATATGCAGTTGTCGAAAAAGGTCCATATAAAATGCAATGTGGCTCGTTTAGAACCCGAAAACAAGCAGAAGTAATGAAAGCCAATATCGCTTTTTCAGGTTTATCGGCTCAAATTAGTGCTGCCAAAGGCTCAAGCGGCACATGGCATAAAGTTTTTTTAGGCCCATACGAAAAAAAACGTAATGCAGAAAAAGATAAACACAAATTAAGTAGTAACAATATCAGCACTTGCCAAATATGGTTATGGAAATAATTTCCACGCATCCTTGAAAAATTAACGACAGACCCTTATTTAATTTACATTGATATAGCTGATACGCCCGTATCAGCCTAAATTTTTTGAGGTTTGATGTGACTACTATTGTATCTGTAAGACGTAATGGCAAAGTAGCTATTGGTGGCGATGGCCAGGTTTCTCTTGGTAATACGGTAATGAAAGGTAACGCCAAAAAAGTACGCCGTTTATATAACGACAAAGTACTAGCTGGTTTTGCTGGCGGCACCGCCGATGCTTTTACCCTTTTTGAACGCTTTGAAAGTAAACTTGAACAACATCAAGGACATTTAACCAAAGCAGCCGTTGAATTAGCAAAAGACTGGCGCAGTGATCGTGCATTACGTAAATTAGAAGCCTTATTAGCCGTGGCGGATGAAACAGCCTCGTTGATCATTACGGGGAATGGCGACGTTGTTCAACCTGAGCATGACTTAATCGCTATCGGCAGTGGCGGTAATTTCGCTCAATCAGCAGCTACAGCATTACTAGAAAATACTGAGCTTTCCGCCAAGGAAATTGTCGAAAAGTCATTAAAAATTGCTGGTGACATTTGCGTGTTTACCAACCATTCTCAAACAATCGATGAACTTTAACTCAACAATATATTTTATCGTCTTTATTTCAACACGATAAAGCAAAAGTATTACTCCCAGCAGTAAGGAAATAAATATGTCGAACATGACACCACGTGAAATTGTTCACGAACTAGATAGCCACATAGTAGGCCAAGCGGATGCAAAACGTGCTGTAGCTATAGCGTTACGTAATCGCTGGCGCCGCATGCAATTAAATGAAGAGCTGCGTACAGAAGTTACTCCGAAAAATATATTAATGATCGGACCAACGGGTGTTGGTAAAACTGAAATAGCCCGCCGTTTAGCTAAGCTTGCCAACGCTCCGTTTATCAAGGTGGAAGCAACGAAGTTTACTGAAGTCGGTTACGTAGGGAAAGAAGTAGAAACCATTATTCGTGATCTTGCTGATATGGCATTTAAAATGACCAAAGAGCAAGAAATGGCGCGGGTAAAGCACCTTGCCGAAGAAGCCGCAGAAGAACGAATTTTAGATGTATTAATTCCTAATCCGCGTGATAACTTTGGTAATGAAGAAAGCTCCGATAACAGTAGCACTCGCCAAATTTTCCGTAAAAAATTACGTGAAGGTAAATTAGACGATAAAGAAATAGAGTTAGACTTAGCCGCACCACAAGTTGGCGTAGAAATTATGGCGCCTCCAGGTATGGAAGACATGACCTCGCAGCTGCAAAACATGTTTCAAAGCATGTCGAGTGAAAAAACCAATAAACGTAAATTGAAAATAAAAGACGCTTTCAAAGCATTACAAGAAGAAGAAGCCGCAAAAATTGTTAATCAAGAAGACATAAAAATCAAAGCTCTCGAAGCAGTTGAACAAAATGGCATTGTATTTATTGATGAGATAGACAAAATTTGTAAGCGTGGCGATAGCTCAGGTCCAGATGTATCTCGCGAAGGTGTACAACGTGATCTATTACCATTAGTAGAAGGCTCAACCGTTAGTACGAAACACGGCATGGTAAAAACAGATCATATTTTATTTATCGCTTCAGGTGCCTTTCAAATGGCAAAACCTTCTGATTTGATCCCTGAATTGCAAGGCCGTTTACCTATTCGCGTTGAACTTCAAGCATTAACCAGCGATGATTTTGTACGTATTCTTACCGAACCGAATGCTTCGTTAACTGAACAATATATTGCCTTAATGGCAACTGAAGGTGTTGATATTTCTTTTAGTGAGGATGGTATCAAAGCAATCGCAAAGGCCGCTTGGCAAGTAAATGAAACCACTGAAAACATTGGTGCCCGTCGATTACATACCATGATGGAAAAACTTACCGAAGAAATTTCTTATACAGCGAATGATCGAAGTGGCGAAGTGATCGTCATTGATGAAAAACACGTACAAGACACACTGAATGATGTTGTGAAAAACGAAGATTTAAGTCGTTTTATTCTTTAGTTAAATACCGTGCACTCAACAACATGACGAGTTAAAAGTGAATGGTGAGTAAATGCACAGTATTTATCACTATCATTTTTTACAATAAAGGCGCTAAAAAGCGCCTTTATTTTTGAATCGTTGTCAGTTAAAGCGCTATCAATGATACAAAAATGATAACGAGTGATACTTATACTTTAAACTGATTTACTTCATTATTTAACACATCTGCTTGCTGTGAAAGCTCTTCACTCATTTGGCCGTTTTGGATAGCTGATTCACCAGAACTTTCCGCAACATCCCTGATCATCACAACATGTTGATTCACCTCAGATGCCACCGTGCTTTGTTCTTGTATCGCGGTAGCAATCGCAGTATTCATTTCCATAATAGTAGAAACATCTAACGTTATTTCTTCTAACATTTCACCGGCTGAGCTTGCTTGATCGGCACTTTCTTGACCTTGGGTACGACAGGCCGCCATATGAGAGACAATATCTTTCGTTCTTGATTGTAATGAACCAATAATGCTCTCAATTTCTTGTGTTGAATCTTGCGTTCTACTGGCCAAAGTTCTAACTTCATCAGCTACTACAGCAAAGCCTCTCCCTTGCTCACCAGCTCGTGCAGCTTCAATGGCGGCGTTGAGGGCAAGTAAGTTTGTTTGTTCTGCAATCCCTCGAATAACATCGAGTACTGAGCCTATAGTGTCACTGTCTTTCGCTAATTCTTGTACAATATTTTCAGACTCTAATAAAGTATTAGATAACTGATCAATTTGAGTAATCGTACTTTCTACACCTGACTTGCCTTTTTCAGCATTTTGGTGAGTTGTTTCAGCTTTATTTGCCGCCTCATGAGTATTACTGGCAATTTCATCTACCGTAGCCACCATTTCAGTTACCGCAGTAGCTACTAAATCAGTTTGTTGAATTTGAGAATCAACACCTTCGTTCGCTTTATGAATATTTTCAGAAAGGTTACGCGTAGCAATGTTTACCGTATCAACCGATTGGTTTACTTGAACAATTAAGTTTCTAAAACTCCCGATCATTTGGTTAAACACGCCCGCCATTTCTGCGAGTTCGTCATTGCCTTCCGTTGAAATCGCAATGGATAAGTCTTTCTTATTCGAGATATCAATCATAGTATCTTTGAGTTTATTAATACTATTTAAAATATCTCTACTGGTCCAAACCGCGGCACTAATTGCTAATACCAGAATAATAAATGATGCACTGTACGAAATCGTAGCGATAGAAGATATATGATCTTTTACGTCTTGTTTAGTTTGTGCAACTAACTGCGTGGTATAATCATCCACTTGATGAATTGTTTTTCTCATTTTACCCAATTGCCCTTCAGATGCTGTTAAGCCAAGCTTTACTTGGCCGGCAACTAAGTTCTCAAAGGCACTTCGGTAAACGTTCATACTATCTAACAATGAATTTTGAGTCGATGAATCTAGGTTACTGCCTCTAATATCGTTTATTAACGCGTCGGCATTTCCCTGCCAACGGGTTAAATATTTTTCATCCAAACGCAGTATAAAATCTTTTTCATTACGGCGTAGTTGCAACATTCCGCTCAACAGTTGGTAATTACTCTTACCTAAAATTTCTTCCGCATCATGTACCGCACTTCTTAAACTGCCATATAAACCATCGGTGGGTGTTAATCCTATCTCCTTTTGGATTTCAACCAATTCCAGAAAAGTTTTTTCATAATCACTAATAACTTTTAATAGACTTTTTATTTGGTTGGTATTCGAGGAGCTACTTTCAAAGGTTTTTTCTAGATGATTTAAATTTGATTTTAAACCTGCGACATTCTTTTTAAAGGATGCTACGTATTTTAAATCTTTTCGGGATAGGAAATCTTTTTCATCACGCCTAAGGTTTAATACGTCACTTTCAACAGCTCCTATAGTCCGTGCAGTATCCAAATCATTTTGTAGTGAACCGGATGAGTAGTTCAAGATAATCAACAAAAAGACTATTGCCACCACCAAAATAGAAGTATTTAAGGCAAGTTTGTGTTTTATAAGCATAATTCATTACCAAACAGAAATAGTTAAAAAAGTCGGCTTTAGAAAGTATAGACACAATTTAAAAAATAAAGAAATTTTCTAAGTTATTAATTATTAGTTATTAATCTAATCTACTTACTTTTTACGTGTTAAATAATTAGCAATTTTTTCGGGCGGCAGGGGTCGATTAATAAAATATCCTTGAACGGCGTCACAACCTAACTTCCTTAATAAGTTTAATTGCTCTAAGGTTTCTACCCCTTCGGCTAACACCCTTTTTCCTAAACCATGTGATAATTTGATCATCGAATTTACGATCGTTAAATCAGAATCATTGGTTGAAAACTCAGTAATAAAACTGCGATCGATCTTAATTTTATCAATCGGTAATTGCCTTAAGTAAGCCAAAGAAGAATAACCTGTACCAAAATCATCAATAGAAACTTTAATGCCCATGTTTTGCAATACCACGATGGTGTCCATTGCAACACTGATATCGGTAATCACGACATTTTCTGTGATTTCCAGTTCTAAATAGCTTGAAGGAACATCATACTTAAACAATAGGGTTTGAATTTTTGAGATAAGTTTGGGATCTTGAAATTCTACCGCGGTCATATTCACAGCAATAGCTACTCGTCGCTTATATTGCTTATACCATTGCGCATTGGTTTTACAGGCAAGATCTAATACATAATTATCAAGCTCACCATTCATTCCTAACGCATCAAAATCCGGTAGAAATTTATCCGGTGATAAGAGTCCCTTTTCTGGATGCTGCCATCGAACGAGCGCTTCAACCCCTTCAATGCGATTGGTTAATAAATTAAGTTGCGGCTGAAAATACAAAATAAATTCATTGTTTTGTAAACCTTGGCGAATTTCTTTTTCAACCGCTAATAAATGACGACCATGCGATTGCATGCCACTTTCGTATTTAACGCTCGGAATATTCTGACTTTCAGCATGAAACAAAGCTAAATTGGCTTTTTTTAACAGATCTTCTGCTTCACTACTGTCTTGTGGTGATAAACAATATCCGACACTACATTGTAAAGGTATTTCTTGTTGGTTAACCAAATACGGCCGGGAAATTAAATCATGTAAATGTTGGGCCGCTTTTTGCTGTTGGCTATCTTCAATAATTTCAATGGCAAAAACAAAAGAATCACCGCTTAAACGCCCAACAACTAACGGCAATAAAATGCTTTCAGATAATCGAACGGCAATTTGTCCTAAAATCAAATCACCTACCTTTAAACCATAAGTGTCATTAACAAATTTAAATCTCTTAATATCAATAAGGTATACAGCTAACTTTTGATTGTTTTTTACCGCTTGTTCTATAGCAATAGGTAGCTTTTCAATGACTTGTTCACGATTCAAGGCACCAGTGAGTAAATCATGCTTATCTAAATATTGAGCTCGATTAATTGCTATTTCGGCAACGCTTCGCTCTGCACCTTGCATACAAACCAATAATAAAAAGCCTAAAGTCACTTTGGCGCCAAAATCAAAATAGACCAAAATAGCGGTAAGGTCTTGTAGCCAAGGCTCAGTTAAAAAGCCAACAGATAAAAATGAAAATAATAAATAGCGAAAACACATTAATGCACTATAAAAGAGCAAAATAGTGCCTGAAAAGTGAAGTTTTTTAAGATTAAAAACAAAGAAGAAAATAAACATAAAAATACCTGCAAAGATAAAGTCAGCTAAACTTTCTCGCAGATAAAATCGATTAAAGACCGCTTGCTCATCAAATGCAAAAAGCAATGAGACAAAAATCCCCAAAAGAATTGGGACGATTATGGTTTTTTTAACGAGTCTATTGGAATATTTTAAATTTTTATTTGTGTAATACAAACCAATAAAGAATAACCAAATAAACAAGTATTGGTTCACTTGTACGATACAGGTTAATAAAATTTGAACTGGGGTTAATTCATGAAATTGAGGTAAGAATTTTTGTATTGATAGCGCTAAATGCTGCACACTTAAGCACGCTAAACTTAACGTCCAGTATTTTACATAACGTCGACCAAAGCCTTGATAGAAAGAATAAAGCAAATAGGTTAGAAAGCTATAAACGGCTGTTTCTATAGAAAATAAGAAGCCTAAGGCAAAGTTATTATCTACTCCCATTAATTTTATTTCCTATGGTTACGTTATCGACCATTTAATAATCTTTCATTATAGATTACAAGTAATAACGGTTAAATTTAACATCGCTGGCTCTTGTACCTAACTATAGGCGCTGTATACTCTTATTAAAAATAACTCTCATTTAAAGTTAATTAAGGAAACTACAATGGAATATAACACTTCAGAGTTGTGCAACATTTATGCAGATTTAGTTGACGTTTTAGAGCCTATTTTTTGTAATTATGGTGGTCGTAGTTCATTCGGCGGAACAGTTGTTACCATTAAGTGTTTTGAAAGTAATGGCATTATTGAGCAGATAGTACAAACCGACGGTACAGGTAAAGTACTTGTTATTGACGGTGGAGGCTCTACACGACGTGCCTTAATCGACATTAATATTGCTGAAACTGCAGCCAGTAATAACTGGGAAGGAATAATTTGCTACGGTAGTGTCCGTGATGTTGACGCGCTTGAAGAGGTAGACATAGGGATTCAAGGATTGGTTTCTATTCCTGTTGGAGCAACAGATACCGCTTATGGCGAAAGCGACCTAGCCGTTAATTTTGCTGGCGTCACTTTTTTACCCGATGACCACGTTTACGCAGATAACACGGGAGTTATTCTTTCTCCTGAACCTTTAGATATAGAATAACTATTTGCCCTTATGGTTTAATTACACTGTTGTTTTTGCCAGTGCGCCAGCCATTTTGGCGCATCATCAACACTCAGTCCTTGATGAATCGATTGACCTTGAGCAATATCTCCGCCTATCGCTAGATAAGATTTTTCAATTTCTCGATTATTGATGCCAACAGCAACAATTGGTATTTCCATTTTACGAATTAAATTTATCAGAGCATTCACTATCGTTTTCTCCGATTGATCATTTTGTTGATTATTCAGTAAGGCACAATCAATTTTCACTTGTTGGATTGCCGTTCTTCGAAGATACCTTAACGCTTCATAACTACCTGAAAAATTATCAATTGATATTTTAATCCCTAATGCTTTTAATTGATCAATCATCATCCGCGCTCTAAAGGCGGAGTCGAGTAATACTTGCTCACTTAGTTCTATGATTAAATACTCGACTGAAACCGACACTGTTTTCGCTTGCTGCTCAATAAAGTCAGTAAGCTCGGTTTCTAGTAAATCTTTACTCGATAAGTTTATCGCTACATAGGCTGGCATTCCCGAACGATGCATATTCGATAACAGTTCAAAAGCTTGTGTGATCATTTGTTTTGTTAATTGATAAATTTCACCACTGAACTCAGCTATTTCATTAAACTCATCGGTTGATAAACGTACGCCATCGCTATCTTGCCATTCGATAGTTAATTCAAAGCCTTTAAATTGTTTATCTAATAAAGAGATTTGTGGCTGAGCTAACCAGTTAATTCGTTGATGAATAATATCTTGTTTTAATTTTTCCATTTTTGCCAAATGGCGTTCTGTGTATACGGCAGCCTGAGGGTTAAAATAACTAACCCTTTCATCTTGGTTTTCACCGGATAATAATGCATCACTTGCGTGTGCAATTAACTGTTCAAAATCTAATTTATCATCAGAAATAGCGGCGCCAAACGCTAATTCAAAGTTCAATGAAAAACTTTTAAAGCTCATGGCTTGTGGAACCGCTGTTACTAGTTTTTGACAAATATCTTCTACGACAATTTTCACAGGGTGATTTGATAAACGGGTATCAAGTACAATTAAAAAATCTAAGCCTTGCAGACGAGAAATTCGCACGGGCGTGCTTTCATCATTAAAGTTCACTAATAATTGTTCATCACAAACACTCTGCTGTAAATTAAAAGCGAGTTGTAATAATAAAATATCGGAATTTTGGTGACCTAGTACTTTATTTACTTGATAAAAATTGAGTGGTTTAAATACAATTGCTACAAATTGACTATCAGGTTTATTACTCACAATTCTTTTTAAACGTAATAAGCTTTGCTGATAACTCGGTAAATTCGTGATTGGGTCTAACGGAACAACACTAGCCTCAAATTTATTACTTTCTCGTTCTGATTCAATTGTTAATGTTGTTAATTGGTGTTGTATCGCTTCAACGATCCCCCAACAACCGTTTACAATAGCAAATAAATAACTCAACACACTCAAACTAAGTACCCAAACAATTGACGCTTGAACATTTAGCCATAAATAAAGAGCTACACCATAGAAGGCAACGGAGATGATTAAAATTGTCATTCGCCTGTTAGCCGTTTGGTTTACTCGAGAATGATAAGCCGTAAATCCTGTTAAAAGGACTAGAGACCCAATAAATACTAACCAGAGTTGAAAAACATCAACTTCACGCAGCCAGAAAACACTACAGATAAACGCAACACAAGCCCCCACCATAACCCAAGTTAAGATTTTTGTTATCACATTCTGACTAAGACTCGTTTGCAGCCATAAAAATGCCGACAACACAAAAACAGCGCCTGAAATTAGCAACGTTGGGGTTTGCCATTGAGACAACGACGTAAAAGCAAAAAATTGCATTAATAACGACAAGGTTAATAATGCTAGAAAACGCCATTTCACCCGAAGAACAGGTTTTAAAAGCGCCATAATAATCAATAAAGGTAAGCTCAAACCTAATACAAAGGCAATATTAAATTCAGCAAAACTGTATGTGGGTAGGCTCTCAAGTTGGTTTGCGGCAAACACAAAATGTGGCACAAATAAAAAACTAGAAACGACAAGCCAAAGCTGTTTTATAACAACGCGAAAGCGTAAAGTACGTTTGTGCATGATTAACCTTAAAGCATTTATACCGCAATACTACTTGTGCTAAGACTAATCAATACGATAACTTTTGTACAGCAATCAAGCATACAACCGCATTAATTATATGACTCTTTTGCCTGCTTGATACAATGTGACCAGGGGATTTACTCCAAATTGATAACATAATTCTGCAGGCTGTTTTATATCCCAACAAGCTATATCGGCATCAAAGCCTACGGCTAATTTTCCTTTAGAGTTAGCTAAACCAAGCGCTTTAGCGCCATGACAAGTGATACCAGAGAGTGCCTCAGCCGGTGTTAATCGAAAAAAAGTACACGCCATATTAAGCATTAATTGTAAGTTATTGATTGGCGACGAGCCGGGGTTAGCATCGGTAGCAATTGCCATGGGTACTTGGTGTTTTCTTAATAAATCAACCGGTGGCAATTGTGTTTCTCTAAGGAAATAAAATGCGCCGGGTAATAATACGGCCGTCATCTCTGCCTTTTTCATTGCAGAAATTCCTGCTTCATCAAGAAATTCGATATGATCTGAAGAAAGCGCGTTATATTTCGCCGCTAATTCACTGCCTCCTAAATTTGATAATTGCTCTGCATGGACTTTTACTGGCAAGCCAAATTTTCGAGCACAAGCAAATACACGTTCGGTTTGAGCAAGATCAAACCCGATCCCTTCACAAAAAACGTCAACGGCATCCGCTAACTTTTCTTGAGCTATTTTAGGGAGCATTTCATTACAAACCAAGTCAATATACTCATCAGGTTTGTCCTTATATTCCACCGGCAGCGCATGAGCGCCTAGAAATGTACGTTTAATGGTAACGGGAACTGTCTTGGCAAGCATGCCTGCTACATTTAACATTTTGACTTCGTTTTCGACATCAAGTCCATAACCTGACTTAATTTCTACCGTAGTAACGCCTTGCTGATGAAGTGCCGTTAAACGTTTTAACGCTGCATCATATAATGTTTGTTCACTTGCTTTTCGGGTAGCAGATACCGTTGACACTATACCACCGCCTGCATTGGCTATTTCTTCATAACTTTTACCTTCTAAACGCATTTCAAATTCATTGGCCCGATCGCCCCCGTAAATTAAATGGGTATGGCAATCAATCAACCCTGGTGTTAACCACTGGTTGTTACCATCAATCACTTCAACGGTTTCTTTATCGTATGCAGGTAAATCAATTTCTTTGCCTAACCAAACAATTTTACCATCCGATATTGCGATAGCACCTTGTTCAATAACGCCATAGCCGGCAGCACCTTCAGACATTGTGGCTAAATTTACATTAACAAAAAGGGTTTGCCAGTTTACAGGTGAGCGCAAAGGTGAAGTCATGTTAAATAATCCAAAAGTTTTAATCGTTGAAAAAGCGACTAGGCTTTATGAGCAACAGGTAGATTTCAATGTAATAAGTGACACTTTACCCGATAGTGAAAACATTCGCAATAGTTGTATATACAACTATTGACACGCAGAAATAATCGTGAGATTGTATATACAAGAATGTAGTAATACGCTCATTATATAATAAATTTTGGAAATCTTATCGATGACGCAAGTAAAAGCAGCAAAATTTACCATCATTAAAGATCATATTTGTAAAATGATCGAATCAGGTGAATGGCTTCAACACAGTAAAGTGCCTTCTGAAAATGTCTTAGCAGAGCAATTTTCAGTCAGCAGAATGACCGCACGCCGAGCATTACAAGAATTAACGGAACAAGGCTTACTCGTAAGAACCCAAGGAGCAGGCACTTTTGTCGCCACTTTTAAATCGCAATCATCACTTTTAGAAATTCGTAATATTGCAGATGAAATTCAAGAGAGAGGTCATCAACATCACGCCCAACAAATCGAATTAATCGCCGTTGATGTCAATCATGAATTAACCATTTTGTTAGGTTTAAAAGAAGGTGAGAGTGTTTTTTATTCTGAAGTTTTACACTTTGAAAATAATGAGCCGATTCAATTAGAGCAACGCTATGTTAACCCTAAATTAGTGCCCGATTATTTACAGCAAAACTTTGCCGAGATTACCCCTCATGAATATTTATCGAGTGAAGCACCGTTAACTGAGGCGACCAATGAAGTTGAAGCCGTGTTAGCCAATCAGGAGACATGTGCACATTTGAACATTGAAACAACAACCCCTTGTTTACAAGTTAAGCGTCGCACCTGGTCGAGTAAAGGTGTAGTGAGCTTAGCGATATTAACGGCTCCCGGTAATAAGTACCGCTTAGGTAGCCATTTAGTTTTTTAATTTTGGAGCAATAAGATGACGTTTAAATATGGTGTTGACCGTTTAAATCTTGATATTGTTAATGGTATTGCTAACGGTAGTATCAAGGCTGAACTTTGCCAAGAAGCATTAGATAAAATTAACACAAGCAGACAACGTGTTGAAAAAATGGCCGCTTCAGACAAAGCGGTATATGGTATTAACACTGGCTTTGGCCCGTTATGTGATACGCAAATATCACCTGAAGATACAAATTTATTACAGAAAAACTTACTAATAACCCATGCTGTTGGTGTCGGTGAACCCATAGCAAAAGCCATCTCTAAGTTAATGTTAATCACTAAAGTACATGCGTTAAGTCAAGGCTTCTCAGGCATACGTTTAGAGACGGTTGAAAGAATGTTAACCTTTATCGAGCTTGATTTAATACCAGTTGTACCTGAGCAAGGTTCAGTGGGTGCATCTGGTGATTTAGCGCCGTTATCTCACTTATTTTTACCTTTGTTGGGTGAAGGTGAATTTTGGGATAATAAAGACGGGCAAACGGGTAAAACAGTTCCTGCAGCGCAAGCATTAAAAGAGCACGGCTTAGCGCCAATGGAATTACATGCGAAAGAAGGTTTAGCGTTAATTAACGGTACACAATTTATTTTGTCACATGGCATTACCGCGCTAACAAAAATGCGTTACTTATTAGACCTAGCAGATATGACGGGCGCGATGAGTATTGAAGGCATGCAAGGTAGCGAATCCCCTTTTAGAGATGAGCTTCATCAAACGCGTGCTTTTAAAGGTAATTTAGAAGTTGCGGCACGTATGAGAAGTTTTTTTAAAGACTCACAAAACATGTCGGCTCATGAAGAATGTGACCGAGTACAAGATCCCTATTCTCTTCGTTGTATTCCACAAGTGCATGGTGCATCACGTAATGCCTATTATCACTTAGAAGAATTAGTTGAAATCGAAATGAATTCAGTGACCGATAACCCAATCGTTATTAGTAGCGAAGAAGCTATCTCAGGTGGTAGTTTCCATGGACAACCACTTGCTATGGTACTTGATTACGCATCTATTGCAGCTGCAGAGCTAGGAAACATTTCTGATCGTCGTTGTTATTTATTATTAGAAGGTTTACACGGTTTACCGAGGCTATTAACCACGGCTGGCGGTTTAAACTCGGGGATGATGATCCCACAATATGCAACGGCTGCTTTAGTAACAGAAAACAAGTCACTGTGTTTTCCACCATCAGCCGATAGTGTCCCTACCTCAATGGGTCAAGAAGATCATGTTTCTATGGGCAGTATTTCCGGTAGAAAACTCAATCAAATATTAGGTAATTTAGAGAAGATACTCGCTATCGAATTAATGTATGCAGCACAGGCTATAGAGTTTAGACGGCCAAATAAATGTTCAGACATTATTGAACAAAACCACCAATTAATTCGAGAAAAAGTGACTAAGTTAGAAGAAGATAGACTGTTAAAGCCAGATATTGATGCCATGATCACCTTAGTAAAATCTCAAGCATTTATCGTTAACTTTAACCATTAATAAAGGGATATAACTATGACTGATTCAATGACTTTCAAAGAAGAAATTAAACAAGGTATCCCAAGTGAATTGCCACCAGCAAAGCCTTACCCTGAAAATGCGAACCGTGCGCCAAAACGCAAAGATATTTTAACGGTTGAAGAAAAACAGTTAGCGGTTAGAAATGCGTTACGTTATTTTCCAAAAGCATGGCATCAAGAACTTGCAACTGAGTTTGCGCAGGAGTTAAAAGATTTCGGCCGTATTTATATGTACCGCTTCAAGCCAAGCTATCATTTAAAAGCACGCTCCGTAACTGATTATCCGGCTAAATGTCAGCAAGCGGCGGCCATTATGTTAATGGTTGATAATAATTTAGATCCAGCCGTTGCTCAGCATCCTGAAGAATTAATTACCTACGGTGGAAACGGTGCTGTTTTCCAAAATTGGGCACAATACTTATTAGCGATGAAGTATTTAAGTGAAATGGAAAGTGATCAAACGTTGCATATTTATTCTGGTCACCCGATGGGGTTATTTCCATCCAGTGAAGATGCCCCTCGTGTTGTCGTGACAAATGGCATGATGATCCCTAACTACTCAAAGCCTGATGACTGGGAAAAGTATAATGCTTTAGGCGTTACGCAATACGGTCAAATGACCGCAGGGTCATTTATGTACATTGGCCCACAAGGGATAGTGCATGGCACTACCATTACAGTGATGAACGCGTTTCGTAAAGTGTTAAACAAAGGAGAAAAACCACAAGGCAAGATTTTCCTGACTGCCGGCTTAGGCGGCATGAGTGGCGCGCAACCGAAAGCAGGTAACATTGCTAACTGTATCACGGTTTGTGCTGAAGTGAATGCCAATGCCGCCACAAAACGTCATCAACAAGGTTGGGTAGATGAATTAATTGATAACATGGATGAGCTCATCCGCCGCGTTAAAAAAGCGCAAGCCAATGATGAAGTAGTTTCAATTGCCTATATAGGTAACATTGTAAATGTCTGGGAAAGCTTTTATGAACAAGATATTTACGTACATTTAGGCTCTGATCAAACATCTCTTCATAACCCGTGGTCAGGTGGTTATTATCCGGTTGATATTAGCTATGAAGAGTCAAACCGTTTAATACGTGAAGAGCCAGAAGTATTTAAAGAAAAAGTACAAGCGAGCTTAAAGCGTCATGCTGATGCGGTGAATAAGCACACAGCACGTGGGACTTATTTCTTTGATTACGGCAATGCCTTCTTACTTGAAGCATCTCGCGCTGGTGGTAATGTGATGGCTGAAAATGGCATTGACTTTAAATACCCATCCTATGTGCAAGATATTTTAGGCCCTATGTGTTTTGATTATGGTTTTGGTCCATTCCGCTGGGTTTGTGCATCGGGTAAACCTGAAGACTTAGATAAAACAGATGCTATTGCAGCCCAAGTACTGAAAAAAATTATGCAAGAGTCGCCTGAAGAAATTCAGCAACAAATGCAAGACAACATTACGTGGATTGAAGATGCGAAACAAAATAAGTTGGTAGTAGGCTCTCAAGCTCGTATTCTTTATGCTGATGCACAAGGTCGCATGGAAATAGCGAACGCATTTAACGACGCGATTGCAGCAGGAGAAATTGGTCCTGTCGTATTAGGTCGAGATCACCATGATGTGTCAGGTACGGACTCACCATTTCGTGAAACATCAAACATTTATGATGGTAGTCGTTTCACTGCCGATATGGCTATTCACAATGTGATTGGCGATAGTTTCCGGGGCGCAACGTGGGTATCAATTCATAACGGCGGCGGTGTTGGTTGGGGTGAAGTCACTAACGGTGGTTTTGGTATGTTACTTGACGGCTCTAAAGCTGCTGAACGTCGTTTAAAGTCAATGTTATTATTTGATGTTAACAACGGTATTGCACGACGAAGCTGGGCACGTAACGAAGAAGCCAACTTTGCGATTAAACGTGAAATGGCACGCACTCCTAAGCTTAAAGTGACATTAGCCAACTTAGTGGAAGACAATATTTTAAATAACTTATCGCTGTAGTTGCCTGACGCTGATTTTCACTAAATTGGCATCTACGATTTAAACTTTAAGAATAGTAAAGCCGGCACTCGCCGGCTTTTTAGCATTGTTTGCTCTGGGGAGTCCTTCAGTTATTCAGCACTGGATTATAGGGTTTTAACTTTTTCGCTAAACAGCGCTCTTACTCGAGTGATGCCAGAATAAAACCCAACCGTTACTAAAATACTCAATATATATACGACAATGGCCTTCACATTGAAGTTTTCTTGCCAATAAATACTCAGCCCTTCACTTGAACCATAAAATAAATTGAGTATTAAAATATGAATAAAAAGGTAAAGCGCTAACAGAAAAAGTTTATTTTTAAAATAATGCATAAATTTATATCGCCTAACAATAACTAACCGTCATTCAATTTTTTATCTTGCTCAGTATTTATTAGCCAAGCTATTAAGTCATCATATTGATATTGGTAGCCTAGAGTATTCCGTATTTTATCACTCAGGACTTTCCGCCTAGACTCAGCTACCTCGGTTTGAGTATCAAAACGAGGCGGAGCAACATTAAACGCTTTAGCAGCAACCGTATAAAAATATTTCTTTGTCACATGGGTTTCGCTAACCGCATTAAATACACCTTGAATAGAATCGTTTTTTATCATCAACAGAATTTGGCCAACCATGTCCGCTTGATGAACTAAATTAACATAGGCTTTAGGTGATGTTAGTACTCTGTTATTTTTAAAGAAAATAGCTGGATGCCTTTTAGGGCCAACTAAACCAGCTGCCCTGATCACCACTCCTTGGTTTGAAAAATCGAGTACATGCTGTTCAGCTTGGCTAAGCAGTTTTACCTTTTCAATATTATTGTTTAATTTTGCCGACTCAGTTATATCACCATCAATCCCTTCATAAACAGCCGTAGAACTGATCAAGATCACTTTTCCAACATGACAGCTTTCGGCCTGTTTTATAATGGCAGCAATATGATCAGGATAGTCTTTTTTACCTTTTCTAATGCCAGGCGGAATACAGATAATCAGAGTTTGACAACGAAATACCGTTGGAACACTGTTATTGACCTGATTCATAGGCAAAGAAAGCAATTCAGCTTGCGCCCCCAATTCGTGTATTACTGAGAGATTTTCAGTGTGTTGAGTGGTTGCAACGACTTGATATTTTTCTTGAACTAACGCTGTGACAAGCGCTTTGCCTAACCAACCACAACCAATAATACCAACTCTTTCTTGCTCATTTTTATAACGGTCTTGTTCAGCGTTCATTACAGTAAACTCATGATTAGGGTTAACTTGTCTTTTGAATTAATCCAACAACTTGCTTAGATAGATCATTAGGAATTGGAATCGATAAATTATACTGCAAAATTTTCCAGTGATTATTAACTTTAAGTAATATCCCAGTGCCTCGACATTGACCATAATTTTTATTAAAAAGCAGTTCATCAAAAAACGCGATGTCAGTATCGTTAACTATAGTGATATTTCTTTGTGTCGATTCATATAGCCAGCCAATTTTTTGATTAAAATGTGGTTTGACATATTTTTTAAATTCTTCTTTTGTCCAACGCTCATTTCCATCCGTTCCTAAAAATACCGCTTGTTCCGCAAATAAATTAAAATATGCCTCATAATTTGCTTCTGCAGCAGCCAGATGAAAACGTTCAAGCGTTTGATTGATTATTGTTTTTTCAATCGACGACTGCGCGACAACTGAACTGGCGACAATAAATAACCCCGCACACAATAGCATTCTTAACATTGATTTTTTTCCTTGTTGATCACAACATACTTGCCAATAAATTTTGCTGCTACTGTATCACCACTATAAACATTTACTGAAATGGTCATTTTCGCCTTACCGTTTTCGACTAAGTGCTCTGTGCTCCCATCTACGAGCAATTGTTCTGTTTTAGCACATGACACACCATTAATAGGCGCTAAATATTTAATATTTCCCTCGGCTAAAACAATATCTCCATGGCAATGGCTGTTTTGTAAAAGTAAATACACCCAACCCCACCCCGTTAATGTGGCAAGAGTATAAATACTGCCAGCAAACATTGTGTTATGAAGGTTTTTATTAAACATAGGATCGCAATGAGTGACCAATTCTAAACCATCGTAATAGCCAATACTGATATTCATTGCTTTACTTAAAGGAATAGTTTTATGCCAAACGTCCATTAAATTTTTCGCTTGTTTGCTACGATGAGTTGATAAAACACTCAACTTTTTCGTCATAGCATAATGCTGAATATCACCATACAATAAATGTGCTTTTCCCATATTTTGATAACCTGATTTTTGATAAAACGCTAAGGCAACTTCTCGAGCATTTAGCTCAATCAATGTCGCACCACGTTTTTGCGCTTCTGCTTCTAAAGAGTCAAGCAAGCATTTCCCCATTCCGCTCCCTTGTGCTGTATCTGCAACCGCCATATAGCGTATTTGAGCTTGGTTTTCTTTGGTAAAGTGTAATCGGCCAACGGCTATTGCATTACCTTTTCGATCGAATATAGCGCGATGAATTGCTTGATCTTCAAGGTTATCTAATTCGCTACCTCGTTCTTTGCCCCATGGCGAACGTAATATCAACCAACGTAAATAATAATATTGTTCAAACTCTTTTTTTGTTTTAGGTGCTCTGCAAGTGATCATTGTCTATGCTTATAGTAATAGTATTGTCATTCTAATAATTATTTGATATTTAATGAAATTAGCCGCTCAATTACAACAAAGTAAATTACTTTATTTACATCAAGGCAACGAAAATTTAGCGGTTGCTGAAAATGAACATTATCGCTGGATTTTATTTGATGATGTTGTGCAAAGCATCATGTTAAAGCGAGTGCCTAGTAAACTGACTATTCCACATCAATATTTTATGATGTTACCTCTATTGTTTCACGTACCCAATAAAATTATTGAATTAGGTTTAGGTGGTGGCAACCTTGTTCGTTATTTAACGAATATTTTACCTAACAGTGAGATATTAAGCATCGAATATAATGCACAAGTGATTGAGTGCTTTGAAAACTTCTTTAATCCACAAAACATACAACAACCCATAGCTCATTCTTCCTTTGAACTGTGGTTAGCTAAGCAAAAGAAACAGCAACGCTGTGATTGGCTTATTTATGATATTTATCAAACAGATGAAAACCCTCAATACTTTCTTAAACAAATAAAGCGTGTTTTAAATAAAATCGATAAAAATACTTGGTTAACCATTAACTTGCCTGATTTAAATGAACATGATCTCAATATCGCGTTATTACATCTATCTTCGCTGAAAGGCAGCCGTATGATGCGCTATTTTCATATTCCTTATTACAAAAATATTATTATTCACTTAACGCCGATTGATGCCGTACTAAGTGATATCAACTCAGTTCTCCCTCATTATGCCTTAACTCGTTTGGCTAGGTTTTGGCAACACGGCATGGTAAATAGATAAAGAATTAAATAGATAAAGTAAAGGTGACTGGTCCATCATTTAACAATCGAACTTTCATATCGGCACCAAATCGACCAGTTGGTACTTTAAAGCCTTGCTTTCTTAATTGCTGACAAAAATATTGATACAAATTGTCACTAAATTTTGGCTCTGCAGCAGAAGTAAAGCTAGGTCTCATTCCTTTCGTGGTATCTGCAGCTAATGTAAATTGCGAGACCACTAAAATGTCTCCTTGCACCTGCTTCACATTTAGGTTCATTTTACCGTTTTCATCTTCAAACACTCGATAACCAGCAACGCGTTCAGCCAGTCTTGCCGCTTTTTTTTCATTATCATCTGGCTCAATCGCTAATAACACTAACAGTCCATGATTTATTTCACCGATTATTTGCTGATTAACTTCGACGCTAGCTTCTGTGACACGTTGGAGTAAGGCAATCATCTTTTAGTCTCTTGTAAAAAGTTCGCCATGACATCGGTTGCCTTACAAAGTGCATCGATTGTTTGACTCTCAAAGCCGCTATGCCCTGCTTGAGGTAAAATTTGTAAACTGGCATTTACCCAATGCTTGGTTAAATTTGCCGCGGTATTCAGTGGGCAAACCATGTCATATCTTCCATGGATAATAATCGCAGGTATATCACTGATGATAGCAATATTATTAAGAATATAATTTTCTTCAATAAAGCAGTGATGATAAAAGTAATGATGAGAAAGCTGTGCCATACATAAAGCTTGATGACTATCTTCTATTTGCGCCATGCCTATATGGTGATGTTCAATGGTTGAAAGCCTTAATTCCCATAAATACCATGCTTTACACGCAGCAATTTTAGCGACTTCATTATCAGATGAAAATATTTGCTGATAACCTTCAAGTAAATTATCTTGAAAGTTACCTTCAAGAGGTTTGATAAAATCTTGGTAATATTCAGGAAAAAAACGTTCAGCGCCATCCACCTGATACAACCAGTCATATTCTTTTTTCGTCCCTAAAAAAATGCCTCTTAAGATAAAACCAAGCACAACTTGGGGATATCGAATACCATAGATGAGTGCTAAGGTAGTTCCCCATGACCCACCAGAAATCAACCATTTATCAATAGACAAGTGTTGTCGTATCTTTTCAATATCTTCAATCAAAAAGTCTGTGTGATTGTTTTCAATTGACGGTGAAGGCTTTGACTGTCCACAACCACGTTGATCAAAAATAATAATGCGGTATTTTTCAGGATCAAAATATCGACGATGATTATTACTTGAACCACCGCCAGGACCACCATGCAAATACAAAACAGGTATACCATTAGGGTTTCCTGATTGCTCTAGATAAATTTGATGAATATCATCTACCTTAAGCCATTCGTGATGATAATGTTTTATTTTAGGGTATAAAGCACGAGACATTATTTAGTCCTTTTGCTGTGAAAAATCTTCAAGACATACGGTAAACAAGGCGCCAAACAGAACAACCAACCAAGACAAATATACCCATAAAAACAAAATAGGGATCCCCGCTAATGCCCCATATATTGCTTGATATGAAGGAAGCTGCGTGACATAAAAAGCAAAACCTTTTTTCGCAATTTCAAACAAAACGCCCGCCAAAATGGCACCTGAAAGAGCAAATTTAAAACTCACATCTTTATTAGGAACGACAATATATAAAATAAAAAACGCAAAAATAGAGGCGATAATCGGTAAAAGCCGTAATAAAACATTAGCAACACCTAAAACATCGTAATCACCTAACGACATCAATGAAACAATATAAGAAGTGGCAGCTATACTACTACCGACAAGAACAGGGCCTAATGTTAATACCATCCAGTACATTGAAAATGAAGTTACGATCTTACGCTTTTTATCAATGCGCCATAATTTGTTAAGACTTTTATCAATTGCAGAAATCAACATGAGTGCAAAAAGAAATAAAAAAGTAATTGCAATGGCTGACATTTTAGAAGCATTTGCGACAAAACCCGTAATATATTCTCTAACTACATCCCCTGTAGCAGGTAAAAAGTTATGATAGACAAAACCTTCGATCATATCTTTAATATCTGAAAAAATAGGGAATGCCGTCATAACTGACAACATAACAACCATCAGGGGAACCAATGACATCAAGGTTACATATGATAAATACCCCGCCGTCACATGGACTTGTTCGGCATTCATACGGCGCAAAAAAAACCAAAAAAACTTAGCAGTTTTTGTCCAAAAAGCTGAATTTAACAATTTGTTAATAAATTCCATAATCATTAGTAGTTAATATTCCTGTATTTACAGTATATTATGATTAACAAGATTTATTCTATAATGTTTTATTAAGAAAAAGAGGTGTTTTATGTCAGGTCAAGGTTCAGGTGGAAACGTATTAGCAGCTATTTGTAGTTTTTTTATTCCCGGCTTAGGCCAACTCGTTCAAGGTAGAATTTTAGCGGCGATATTCTTCTTTATCGCGATGGCAATTTCGTGGGTACTGGTTTGGTTATTAGTTGGTTGGATTTTAGTTCCTATCGTCTATTTATGGTGCATCATTGATGCTGCTCGTTATAAATCCTCGGATTAGCCAATATGTTTTATAAAACAATTATTCTAATATTTGCTTTGCTTTTGCTTAATGGTTGTCAATCAGCTTATTACTCAGCAATGGAGAAAGTAGGTACCCATAAAAGAGATATCTTAATTGACAGAGTTGAAGAAGCAACTACTTCTCAAGAGGAAGCGAAAGAAGAGTTTATTAGCGCCTTGGAGCAACTCTCTAAATTAATCGCTTTTGATGGTGGTGAATTACAAACTCAATATGAATTAAGTAAAGAAAGTTTTGAATCAAGTCAAGAAGCAGCAGAAGAGGTTTCAGCACGCATTGATGCGATTGAAGATGTTGCTGAAGCATTATTCGATGAATGGCGTGATGAAATAGAGCAATACAGCAATCAATCACTAAAAAGACAAAGTGAACGACAACTTAATACAACTGAAAAACGTTATTTAACTGTGATAAAAGCTATGCATAGAGCAGAAGATAGAATGTCACCCATTTTAGCTTCACTAAAAGACAACATGCTTTATTTAAAACATAACCTTAATGCCAAAGCAATTGGCGCGTTAAAAGGTGAATATAAAGTAATTAAACAAGATATTGATCGTTTAATTATGCAAATGAATCAATCGATTAAGGATTCACAAGCTTTTATTACCGCATTAAAATCTTAGTATCGCTTACTGGTAAGGGTTTTTAATCTTAAAAGGATCTAAATTAATCTCATTAATGGGATCAATATGTTGATTAACTTTAGCAAGAAGATCTGAAAGTTGTTTTATTTGGTCTGGGCCGGCAGCACCCTCTTCAAAGAGCCGGCTTAATTTTTGTAAGGTGATTAATTGTTCGGGTGACACCGTTCATTCCTTTGGCAAAAATACTTAAATTTTTATAATTATGGTTATGAATTAATTGCGACTTTACGGGGTTGCTGATATGAAGTGCTCGAACGAGGTTGCTCGCGACCATCATTGATGAACTCGTTATACAAACTTTTTAATTCTCGTTTCTCAATGATATTTGCACTTTCAGCAACCATTTTTTCAAACAAAGAATTTAATCTATTTAATTTGCTTTGTTCCATCATATATTATCCCGCTTTCGCGAATACTCCATTACTGTCATTAACATACCAGCGTTTTGCTACTTCATAATAAATTGTAGCAAACGTTTGATAATGCGCTAGTCACTATGAATGTATCAAAATGAAAAACAAATGTTACCAGTTTGTATATGTAGTTTTAAATATGATGATTAACAATAAGTTAAAGTATTTTTATTTGTCACTATACAGGAAGAACAGTACGAATTCTGATGGCAGTTTAAGATATGTCTTACAAAATGAGATGTAAGTTATGACGTTTATCCTACAAAGTTAACAATAGGTTAACCGATACAAAAATACCGCATTATTCAGTGAACAATGCGGTATTTTATTAGATAAAATTAGTCGAGTTTATTTTGCTGCGCGACCTTCACGTTTACGATCAGACTCTTTTAAGAATTTTTTACGTATACGAATACTATCTGGTGTAACTTCTACTAACTCATCATTATCGATAAATTCTAACGCTTGTTCTAACGACATAATGATTGGTGGCGTTAAAGTTTGTGCTTCATCCGTACCTGATGAACGTACGTTTGTTAATTGTTTACCTTTAAGCGCATTTACTGTTAAGTCATTATCGCGTGAATGAATACCGATAATTTGACCTTCATAAATATCTAAACCATGTCCAATTAACATACGACCGCGAGATTGTAAGTTAAATAATGCGTTAGTTAACGCCTTACCTGTGGCATTAGCAATCATTACACCATTTAAACGTTGACCAATATCTCCGCCTTTATGTGGACCATATTTTAAGAAAGTATGGTAGATCAAGCCAGAACCAGAAGTAATAGTCATAAACTCAGTTTGGAAACCGATTAAACCGCGACTCGGCATGATAAAGTCCATACGGATACGGCCTTTACCATCAGGCGCCATATCTGTTAGTTCAGCTTTACGAACACCCATTTTTTCCATGATGGTACCTTGATGCTCTTCTTCTACATCAATAGTAACAGTTTCATAAGGTTCTTCTATTTGACCATCAACTTCACGCATGATTACTTCAGGACGAGAAACAGCTAATTCGTAGCCTTCACGACGCATATTTTCTATTAAAATACCTAAGTGAAGTTCACCACGGCCTGAAACTTTAAATTTGTCAGGATCGTCTAACTGTTCAACACGTAATGCTACGTTATGTACAAGCTCTTTATCTAAACGATCTTTAATATTACGCGACGTGACATACTTCCCTTCTTGACCTGAAAACGGTGAAGTATTTACTTGGAATGTCATGTTGATTGTTGGTTCATCAACAGACAATGGTGGTAATGCATCAACTTCATTTGGACAACAAATTGTGTCAGAAATCTTGAGTTCACCTAATCCCGTAATCGCTATGATATCACCAGCATGTGCGATATCTGTTTCATGACGTTCAAGGCCTAAATAACCAAATACTTTACCCACTTTACCGTTATGAAGTTTACCATTTGCGCCTTCAACAGTAACTTGTTGGTTTGGTTTTACAGAGCCACGAGTAATACGTCCAACACCAATAACACCTAGATATGAACTGTAATCAAGTTGTGATATTTGCATTTGAAACGCACCATCTTGATCTGCATTTGGTGGTGGAACTTGATCAACAATCGTTTGGAAAAGTGGCGTCATATCGGTGCCAACTTCACCTTCTTCCATTGAAGCCCAGCCATTAATTGCTGAAGCATATACCACTTGGAAATCTAATTGATCATCGCTAGCACCTAAATTATCGAACAAATCAAAAACTTGGTCCATTACCCATTCAGGACGAGCACCAGGCTTATCAATTTTGTTAATAACGACAATTGGCTTTAACCCTTGTGCAAAAGCTTTTTTCGTGACAAAGCGTGTTTGCGGCATTGGGCCTTCTTGCGCATCAACAATAAGTAGCACTGAGTCAACCATTGACATCACACGCTCAACTTCACCACCAAAATCAGCATGACCAGGAGTATCAACGATATTTACACGATAATCGTTCCAGTTGATGGCAGTATTTTTAGCAAGGATAGTGATACCACGTTCTTTTTCGATATCGTTTGAATCCATGACACGTTCTTCAAGACCATTTCTTGCGTCAAGTGTGCCTGACTGATCTAATAGTTTATCAACCAAGGTCGTTTTACCATGGTCAACGTGGGCGATAATCGCTACATTACGTAATTTCTCTAACACGGGCTTTTGCTCATAGGGCTATAATTGGGCGCGGATTATACAGGATTATTGCCGCTATAGCGACAACTAAAATATTAGCCCCCTATTTAATCTATGAACTAGAATACCCCAATATGATCCACAATACTTTCATGCACCAATAAAGAACATTGACCGCACCAATATGGTGCTTACCATTAACCTTAAAATAGCTAACCAGTTGTTTTTTAGTCATTTAATGCTTGGCATGATAATCGCTTATAACGAAACATAAACATAATGCCTTGCATTTAATTATTTACGATAACTTCACTGGAGACACTCAATGTCACAAGCAGTATTAGATTTAATCAAAGAAAACGATGTAAAATTCGTTGATTTACGTTTTACTGATTCGAAAGGTAAAGAACAACACGTTTCGATTCCTCATCACCAAGTAGATGAAGATTTCTTCGAAGATGGTAAAATGTTTGACGGCTCTTCAATTCAAGGCTGGAAAGGTATCAACAAATCTGACATGGTTTTAATGCCTGATCCAGCTTCAGCAGTTTTAGACCCATTCACAGATGCTGTAACATTAAATGTTCGTTGTGATGTCGTCGAACCAGATACTATGCAAGGTTATAGCCGTGATCCTCGTTCTGTTGCGAAACGTGCAGAAGAATATTTACGCTCAACAGGCATTGCAGATACAGTTTTAATTGGTCCAGAGCCTGAATTTTTCTTATTTGATGACGTCCGTTTCCATACAGATATCAGTGGTTCTTTCTTCAAAGTTGATGATAAAGAAGCGGTTTGGAATTCTGGTACTGAATATGAAGAAGGCAATATGGGCCATCGTCCTGGTCTTAAAGGTGGTTACTTCCCTGTTTCTCCAGTAGATTCTTCACAAGATATTCGTTCTGCAATGTGTACTGTCATGGAAGAAATGGGCTTAGTTGTTGAAGCACATCACCATGAAGTTGCCACTTGTGGTCAAAATGAGATCGCATGTCGTTTTAATACGATGGTATTAAAAGCTGATGAAGTTCAAATTTACAAGTATGTTGTTCATAACGTTGCACACGCCTATGGTAAAACAGCGACTTTCATGCCGAAGCCACTAGTTGGTGATAACGGTTCTGGTATGCATGTTCATCAATCTTTAGCAAAAGACGGTGTAAACTTATTCTCTGGTGATAAGTACGGCGGATTATCTGAAATGGCGCTTTATTACATTGGCGGTATTATTAAACACGCTAAAGCATTAAATGCATTTACTAACCCAGCAACTAACTCATACAAACGTTTAGTGCCTCACTTTGAAGCGCCAATTATGCTTGCTTACTCAGCAGCTAACCGTTCTGCATCGATTCGTATTCCAGTAGTACCATCTCCAAAAGCTGCTCGTATTGAAGTACGCTTCCCAGATCCAGCTGCAAACCCTTACTTAGCATTCTCTGCTTTGTTAATGGCTGGTCTTGACGGTATCAAAAACAAAATTCACCCTGGTGATGCAATGGATAAAGATTTATATGACCTTCCAGCTGAGGAAGCATTATCAATTCCACAAGTTGCTACTTCATTAACTGATGCTCTTGATGCATTAGAAGCAGACCGCGAGTTTTTAACTGCTGGTGGGGTAATGGATGATGATATGATTGATGCATATATTGAGCTTAAACGAGCAGATTGTGAGTTATTAAATACATCAACTCACCCTGTTGAATTTTCAATGTATTATAGCGTTTAATCTACATTTAAAAGTCATTAAGATTAAAAAGCTCACTCTGGTGAGCTTTTTTTGTGGCGAAAATTATATAATTTGATAGATTAAGGGTATATCGATTAAGTAAGGGATTTATTTGACTAATTTGAAATTATTCGTTGTCATGATTTTAACAATTGTGATTTCGTTACCAATATCAGCTACTTCGACTAAAATTTATGTTTGGCGCAATGCCGACGGTGTTTTAGTGTATTCTGATAGCCCCAAACCTGGCGCAGAAGAAGTAGACGTTAAAGAATCGAATAATATGTCTTCCTCCATCGACACTTCAATTTTAGATATCAATCCCAAAACCATCGAAGAAAAATATCAAGTAGAAATATCTCAACCAGCAAATAATGCAACAATCAGAGATAACACTGGTTCTGTATATGTGTCTGGTCGTATTAAACCTATTTTTAAACAAGGGTTAAAAATACAATTGAAACTTGATAACCAGCCCTACGAAAAACCTCAAACCCACTCAATGTTTGTCTTACGAAATGTTGAACGTGGAGAACATCAATTAAAAATGGATTTAATTAACGATAAAGGCAAGGTAATTGCATCTTCTGAACCAGTAACCTTTTATATGCATAGAGCCTCAGTAATTCGAGCTAATTAAGCATTAAAAAGGTGCATTGAGCACTTTAACGGACTACACTTAATTAAAATCGCACCAAAACAGTGCGTTGAGAATTTATGGTTAATTCAGAAAGTAATAATCAGCATAGTAAGCTTTATTATCAGCAAAACCTGCCTAATCAAATGGTAACGGCAGTCATTGTGCTAAATAAAGAATTACGTATTCAGTATGTTAACCCCGCAGCTGAAGCGCTTTTAATTAAAAGTTTTAATAAATTAGCGGATCAACAGCTTAAGTCTATATTCTTTAATAATCCGATTAACGATAATCGCTTAAATCAATTACTCACCTCAGGACAAGAGTTTAGTGATAGCGATGTTATTTTGGAGTTTTTTGACCGGCGCAAAATTACAGTCGAAATCACGGCATCTTCCGTCGATTTTGATAAATCACCACACATTCTTCTCGAATTCAAGCAAATCGATCAGCAAAAACAAATTAGTGTAGAAGCTTTTCAACAACTCCAATGGGAATCAGCAAGAGATCTCATAAGAGGGTTAGCGCATGAAATAAAAAACCCATTAGGTGGATTGCGCGGTGCTGCTCAATTATTAAATAAAGAATTAGCAACAGAGCAACAAGAATATACACAAATGATCATTGAGCAAGCTGACCGATTAACAAATCTAGTAGATCGATTATTAGGTCCTAATCAATTGCCAAATGTTTCTGATCAAAATATTCATGTGGTACTTGAAAAAGTTGCGCAATTAACGAGTTTTAATAAGCCTGAAAATGTCACTATAATCAAAGATTATGACCCTTCTATCCCTGACATTACTTTTGACCCTGACAAACTTCAACAAGCAATCTTGAATATCGTTAATAATGCGCTGCAAGTACTAGGTCCAGATGGCAAAATCACATTAAAAACTCGGGCTACCAGCAATAAAACCATCAACGGTAAGCGAATAAAACTTGCTATGCAGCTGAGTATTATTGATAACGGACCAGGTATTCCAGAAAAAATTCAAAATACTTTGTTTTACCCTATGGTGTCGGGTCGTGCGAATGGTACAGGTTTAGGCTTATCTATTTCGCAAACATTAATTAATCAACATAGTGGCAAATTATCTTGTATCAGCCAACCAGGCCATACTGAATTTATAATCATATTACCAATTACGGAAGCGACAAAATCATGATCACAGAACAAGTATGGATTGTAGACGATGACAGCTCAATCCGTTGGGTGCTAGAAAAAGCATTGTCAAACGCAAGTATTAGTGCGGCATCATTTGATAGTGCTGAAAACCTTCTAACCGCACTAGATCACGGGCAACCAGAGATAATTATTTCTGATATAAGAATGCCCAATATCGATGGCATGGAGCTATTAAGCGATATTAATCATCGTTTTCCTAATATACCTGTAATTATCATGACCGCGCATTCTGATCTTGATAGCGCAGTAAATGCATACCAAGGTGGTGCATTTGAGTACTTACCTAAACCATTTGATATTGATGAAGCGCTAGCACTAACTCGTCGTGCCTTAACCCATGCACAAGAATTAAAAGCTAAAACCCGAACGCAAGAAACTACTTCGGTACCTGTCGGTATTATTGGCGAAGCCCCTGCCATGCAAGAAGTCTTTAGAGCTATTGGCCGACTATCTCGTTCAAGCATTAGTGTGTTAATCAATGGCGAATCCGGTACGGGTAAAGAACTCGTTGCTCATGCTTTGCATTTACATAGTCCACGAGCAAAAGAGTCTTTTATTCCTTTAAATATGGCAGCTATACCAAAGGATTTGATTGAGTCTGAACTCTTTGGACACGAAAAAGGTGCATTTACTGGTGCAAACACCGTAAGGCACGGGCGTTTTGAACAAGCACATAATGGCACTTTATTTTTAGATGAAATAGGCGATATGCCGCTGGATATACAAACCAGACTCTTAAGAGTTTTAGCTGATGGTCAATTTTACCGTGTTGGTGGTCATTCACCGATAAAAGTTGATGTGAGAATTCTTGCCGCAACACACCAAAACCTAGAGGATAGAGTTAATAATGGTGATTTTCGTGAAGACTTATTTCACAGACTCAATGTTATTAGAATACATATCCCTAGCTTGAGAGAAAGAAAAGAAGATATTGCTCAACTTGCGAATCACTTTTTAGTACAAGCTGCTCAAGAATTGAGTGTTGAGCCAAAAACATTAGAAAAATCAACTTTAGAGTATTTATTAAATTGTGAATGGCCGGGTAATGTTAGACAACTTGAAAACATTTGTCGTTTCTTAACGGTTATGGCAAGTGGCAAAGAAATACATATTAATGATTTACCTAGTGAACTTTCTGAAACTACTCCAACAATCACTGATAGCCAAAATAATTGGCAAGGTTTATTACAACAATGGGCAAATGAGCAATTAAATGCTGGAAATCAAGGGATCATCGATCATGCGTTACCCATTTTTGAAGAGATACTCATTAAATGCGCGTTAGCCAATACGAAAGGGCATAAACAAGAAGCAGCTAAAAAGTTAGGTTGGGGAAGAAATACTCTGACTCGAAAACTTAAAGATTTGAATATGTAGCAAAAATTAACTATTTGCTACATTCATGTTCATTACATTGTTTACAACTATTACATAATTTAATATTAATAATATGAGCAGCAACTATAAGTGTTGCTCCTATCATTATAAACAATGGTTGTACCGCTTCTGAAAAATCGTGTTTTTGCCAATACACTACGACACCAAGCATTAACAAATAAAACGGGTATAATTTTTTATGATAACGCTTAAAGCCAGAAAACATAGCAATTGAACCTAGAATGGCAGTCACGATTAAAAAGATATGCTCCCAAGTATGATCGGCTAGAAATCCAATACCGAGTAAAGGCAATGCCGGTAAAATTACAGGCAGCAGTATACAGTGCAAGGCACATAAAGATGTTGCTGTGATGCCAATTCTATCTAACACGCTATTCCGCTCAGTTACTATCAATCTAATTTTGATATATTATCACATTTGATACAGTATCACAAAACAATTATGCATTGGTGATATTAAATGTCATTGTCGATGCGATATCTGGTTTATCAAGTGCTAACATCAATAATCTATCTATACCAACTGCTACTCCTGCACAGGCAGGTAAACCATGTTCTAAAGCAGCAAGGAATAAACGATCTAAAGGTTTATCTTTTTTTCCGAGAGAATGTCGTTTTGCGTTATCAGTCTCGAAACGACTGATTTGTTCACGAGGATCGGTTAACTCATTAAAACCATTCGCTAACTCAACGCCTTTATAATAACATTCAAATCGTTCTGCTACTCTAGGATCATCTGTAGATAGTTTAGCTAAAGCAGATTGGCTGGCAGGATAATTATATATAAAGCACGGTACATCGCTCCCTAACTGGTTTTCAATGCATTCTGAGAACAACACTTGTAATAACACGTCTTTATCTTGCTCTGTATCGATCCAATCTCCTAACACTTTATGATCACTTAAAGTCTCTTTCAGTAATGCATTGGTACAGGTTAGCGGGTCAACTTTTAAATATTTTAAAAATACCTGTTGGTAGGTCATCCTTTCCGCTTCACCACACTTTAATGTAAGGCTGAGTAAATCAGCTAATTCATCCACAAGTTGAAAATGATCAAAATCGATTCGATACCATTCTAAGATAGAAAATTCAGGGTTATGAAAGCGACCATGACTTTCGTGTCTAAAAGCCTTGCAAATCTGATAAATAGATTGATAACCAGAAGCGAGTAACCTTTTCATAGCGAATTCGGGCGAAGTTTGTAAAAACAAATCTTTAGATGAAGATCTAGAAGCAAAGTCGTACTGACAGGAAAAACTATCTAAATAAACATCCGTAACTGTACCATGGCTCAACAATGGCGTTTCAACTTCTACGATATTACGAGAATAAAAAAACTCTCTAATAGATCGAATAACACTCGCACGCTGTTGAGCAAGCTCCCAACAAATTTTACTTTCCCACGACATACTTATAAGCACTTAATCTTAAAATGGATACTGTAAACGAAAAAAGCCCTTGTCGAAAGACAAGGGCTTTTTATACTTTAAAAAGGGTGTCTGGTAATGTCCTACTCTCACATGGGAACTCCCACACTACCATCGGCGCTAACGCATTTCACTTCTGAGTTCGGAATGGGATCAGGTGGTACTACGTCGCTATTGTCACCAGACAAAAAAACATTATTAGTTAGGAAATTAAACTGAGATAAAATTCGCTAAATATTAATGTTTTAGCAAAAAGCCCGTCACTTTAGTAACGGGCTTTTCTA